>DKER01000217.1 GCA_002452555.1 Fidelibacterota bacterium UBA6817
AGAATAAGGGGTTTGTTATTTTCGGACAATGATAACCTCTATCCGTGAGGGCTTCAATTCTTTCCATTCCATAACATTCTGAGGTACGCGGACATAGGGTTGATAATAAATTTTTGACGGGATCCATTGCTCGGAATAATCAAAAAATACATGAACACTGTCATTAGTCATTCTTTGTATCTCAGCATTGCTCCCAACAATTTTTAAACTCACAACAGGTGGAACAAAGCGGACAGATATGTTATCCGGAATATTTTCAGCAATGACCGGTACGCTATACAGAATTTTTTCGCCAATGGATTCAACGTTAAAGGTAACTGAAACTGACTTTTGATCCAGGATAATAAAATCCGGATCGGGATTAATAAGGTCTGTGTATACAACTATATCCCTGTTAATGTCACCGGCATTCAAAATCTGCGCATTGATGACATTAATTTTACTGACAACCGTTTCAGGACCGGTTACCGTTACTTTTTCCGGTTCCAAAACCGGTTTATCAGGAAAAAGATAACCCGGTGCTGGTTTTGCTTTGTATTCAAGTTTAACAGGTATTTCCTTTGAAATCTTACTGTCAATCAAAATGGTAAATGTATCCGGATATACAACTTCAAGAAATTCCATGTCAGTCCTGTTGTATATTACGCGGTTTGGATACTTCTGATAGTAATCATTCAAAGACACGTGATAGCGTTGTTGGATATTGGCTACATCCATTATAAGAACCGGTTTCTGAAGAATTTTAGCAATTAGCAAAGCCCTGCCTTTACCCTGAAAGCGAACCAAAGCTGTTTTTGGAATTTTATTTTTTAAGGTTTTGTCTTCGCGGGGTTCATACACCTGAATAGGGATTTCCATCGCAATTGTATAATCTTTATCATTGACAATAACAAACCACATCAATGAAGCAAAGATAAAGGATATGATCAATGTTAAGATTTGCTTGGTTTTTTTTCCGTTTACTTTCATCATAAAAAATTACAAGATTCTTAATATGATTCCAACGAAAACACGGAGTAAAAAAAAGGCGGTATACACCGCCTTTTCAGTTAAGAACAATTCAAAATAAGACTACTTTTCAGTGTCTTCCGGAGTATCTTCAGGTTTTTCTGCAGGAGATTCGGTTTCGGGCTCATCTTCAGTTTCAACTTCGGTTTCCGCAACAATCTCATCAGCTTCCGGTTCAGCAGGAACATCTTCTTTTTTTACTTTTTTCGTTTCTTTTGCAGGTTTTTCTTCTTTTTCCGAATCGTCTGCTTCAGGTTCAGTTTCTGCTTCCTTTTTCTTTTTGGGCGTTGTTTTCTTCTCAGTTTCTTCATCAGCAGACTGAAGTTTGTTTAGAAGATCTTCGGGTATTTCAATTTTCTGTGTGGCATCACCCTGATTAGAAATAACTTTTGCAATTTCTTTTTCTTCTTCATTCATAATCAAGTCATCACGGGAAAGAATAATTTTTCGTTCATCCCGATCTACACTTTCGATGCGAAGTTCAACATACTCTCCAACTTTAACCGCACGAGTATAATTCTTACGGTCTTTTTTACTCATATCACTCATGGGGATAAGTCCTTCCACATCCTCATCAAGCTTTACGATAACGCCTTTTTCAAGAATTTTCAGAACTTCACCCTTGATCATGCTTCCCGGCTTATACGTATTTTCAATCATATCCCATGGATTAACTTCCAGTTGTTTGATACCCAGAGAGATTTTACGTGTATCCAGATTGACTTCGAGAATGACTACATCCACTTCCTGACCTTTCTGCAGGACTTCCTTGGGATGTCTGACTTTCCGGGTCCAGGAGAGATCTGAAACATGAACAAGTCCGTCCACACCTTCCTCCAACTCAATGAATGCGCCAAACTGGGTCAGATTACGGACAACACCTTTAACCTGCATCCCTTCTGTAAATCTTTTTTCGATGGATTCCCACGGGTCTGGCTGCAATTGTTTTACACCGAGAGAAATTTTTCGCTCATCCGAATCAATTGACAGAACCTTTGCTTCAATTTCATCATTGAGATTGTAGAGTTCGGAAGGATGTTTGATGTGTTGTGTCCAACTCAGTTCACTGATATGAATCAGTCCTTCCACACCCTTTTCCAGTTCTACAAAAATCCCGTAATTGGTTATTGACACAGCCCGGCCTTTAACAACTGAACCGATTGGATAACGCTGTTCAATCTCTTCCCACGGATGAGGTGTCAGCTGTTTAAGACCAAGGGATACCCGCTGTTTTTCCGTATCGTAATCAATAACCTTAACCTCGATGATATCATCAACTTTTACCATCTCAGAGGGATGATTGATGCGTCCCCATGACATATCTGTTATGTGAAGCAATCCGTCAACACCGCCAAGATCTACAAATACACCAAAGTCAGTAATATTCTTTACCCGGCCTTTGAGTTTCTGATCAACCTGAATCTGGCTTAACAGTTCTTCACGTCTCTCTTTCAATGTTTCTTCAAGAATCTCTTTATGGCTGATAACAATATTCTTTCGAGCTTCATTCAACTTCACAATCTTAAAATCCATCGTTTTACCGATAAAGGAATCAAAGTCTGTTATCGGTCTGACATCAATCTGTGAACCGGGCAGAAAAGCTTCCACACCATTCAGGTCAACAACCATGCCCCCCTTGATTCGTTTCAGGATTTTACCGCTGATTATATCACTGTCATCATACCGTTGTTTGAGAACTTCCCAGGATTTCAGGAAATCGGCTTTTTTCTTTGATAAAATCAGCTGGCCGTGATGATCTTCGATTTTATCAACATAAACCTCAATTTGTTCACCAACCTCCGGAATCTTTTCACCAAATTCTTCGAGTGGGATAATTCCTTCGGATTTAAATCCGATATCAACAACCACATCTTTATCACCAACACGGATTACGTGACCCATAACCCGTCTGTCATCATTGAATTTTTTCAGCGTACGGTTATAAAGATTATCCAGTTCAGCATCTACTGCTTCTTTTTCTTCAACAGCATCTGCAACATCTTCCCTTTTGACTTTTTTAATCAAATCATAGGGATCAGCAATCAATTTTTTTTCTGCCTCAGCGACTGCTGTTTCCTGAGGGTTTTCTGTTTCAACATTTTCAACATTCGTCTCTTCGGTCATGAAAGACTCCTTAGTATCCATTTTTTTGGTTTGTTCGACCTTATCAATTATCCTCTGGACCTGCTGGTCGATTGTCAGTTCCGAGGTGTTTATTTCGATTGCATCATCTGCTTTTTTCAAGGGAGAAATTTCACGGGATGAATCAATTTTATCACGCATTTGAATTTGTCTGATAACGTCTTCAAGACTCATGTTTTCGCCATTTTCTTTCATCTCTTTCAGCCGCCGTTCAGCACGGATTTCCGGATTCGCAACAAGAAAAAATTTGAACTCAGCATTAGGAAAGACTACAGTTCCAATATCTCGTCCATCTACCACACAATCTGTCCTTGCACCAATTTCCTGCTGGATTTCTACCATGCGTTGACGAACTTCTTTTATTGTGCTTACCGGACTTACCGAATCATTGACATCTGATGCCCGAATACGTTCGGAAACATCTTCACCATTTAAAAAAATCCTATCGCCCTGAAAATCAATTTTAAGATTATCCAGATAATCAATAACCGAATCCTGATCATTCGGGTCAATATCTGCCTTAAGAATTCCCAGAGTAATCGCACGGTACATAGCCCCCGTATCCAGACGGGACAATCCCAGCCTTTTGGCTACTTCACGCGCAGTTGTCGTTTTTCCTGATCCGGCAGGACCATCGATCGCAATGATCATTTCATCTCCGTTTTAGCCTGAAAATTTAGCGGTCAATCATTGATTATCAAAGTGTAAAATGTTGAAAGGTTTAAAGGTTCAAAGGTTGAAAGGTTTAAAGGTTCAAAGGTTGAAAGGTTTAAACGTTCAAAGGTTGAAAGGGGAAAAAGGGGAAAAGTGTAAAATATGCAGACAATAAAAGTTGAGCGGCTGATTTTTTATTTTAAAAAACCTTTTTAAAGTCACATTAAGAAGAAAAACACATAATACCGGCAACTGGAATTCTCTAACATTATACGAGCTTTTCAAGCCAGTAAATTCAGGTATAATAATATATAGTTTGGCTTAACGGTTTTCTCCCGCCCCGGGGAAAGGTACGGTATTTTGTGATTTGAGTCAATGTTATATTGTTATTATTATATTCTTTAATGCTTACGTATCCTGCTGCAATCTTTGGGGGCAAAAATCAGGCATCGCGTTTTATGGTTTGTATACCGGGATTCTTCATAAAACTGCCTTCTTATTGATCATCACAAAGACTTTGCTTATGTCAGAGGCGTTATGTTGATGGGACTGTTAATTCAATAAAAAAAATTAAAAAGGGGGTTGCCCCCCTTCAAGGTTTCTACTTCAGGTCATACATTGTGCATTTACCTTTAACTTCTGTCTTGATTTTATCTTCACGAAGAAGCCAGCCCAATGCCATGAGTAATGTGTCCTTTTTTTCACCGGTTTCTTTTACCAAACCGGCGATACTTTGACTGCCTTTTGCCTTGAGAGTCTGCCAGACTTCTCCGGCTGTTTTTCCAACATTTTCCATAAATCCCTCCTTTTTTTTGGATTCGTTCAAATCTAAAAGGATTTGATTTTTTTAGCAAGAAGATCAGACCATTAACAATTATTTAACAAATATCCCTTTTAAGGGAAATATTATGATAAAATTGTTTTATAAAAGAGTATCTAATCGTAAAATTGTCATCAAATGAAGAGCAAAACAAAAAGAATCAATCAGCTGATTGTTGGAATATTCATCTCTGTCATCGCCCTGTACTTTACGGTAAGAGGGCTGGATTGGGAAACAGTGCTGAAAGGTTTTTCCGCCATATCCATCCAATGGTATATTGCAGCGACAATTATCATGATTATGACAATTTGGCTCAGAGCATACAGGTGGACATTTTTTCTTACACCAACTGATACTCCTTCTGTTTATACGCTTCATAAAGGGGTTATGATCGGGTACTTCGGAAACAATATTCTGCCTTTTCGTCTTGGTGAAGTATTAAGAGCCTATTCCACATCAAGATTGACCGGATATAATACGGCCTATCTTTTTTCAACGATCATAATTGAAAGACTGGTTGATGTTTTCTCCTTTTTTTTCTTTCTCATGGGAATTTCACTGGTTGCTCCGTTACCGGAGTGGGCTGAAAATACACGGATTTTTCTTGGTATTGTCATTGGGGGAATTATACTCTTTTTTTTGGTTTATTACAGATTTCACAAGCATTTAACCCGATATATTGATGCTAAACAAGGCAGGTTCTGGCAAATAATCTCTCATTTGAATCATGGATTTATCGCTGTTTTTGAAATGAAATACCGATTATATGTCTTCATACTCAGTATTGGCCTCTGGGCGTTGTATGCTTTGGTGTTCTGGTTAGGGTTTAAAATGTTCGGTTTGAATCTGGGGTTTATGGCTGCATCAGTGTTACTGGCAACATCATCTTTTGCTATCAGTATTCCATCTGTGCCAGGATATGTTGGGACGTATCATGCAGCCGTTGTTCAAACCCTGCTGTTTTACGGACTCGATAAATCGACGGCATTTACATATGCAGTCGTTGTCCATCTCGTAGGATTTCTTTCTCTTACATTAATAGGATTTATATATTACATAAGAACACATTTATCTGTTAGGTCTGTCACACTGGAGTCCGAAGCATTAAAATAACTTTCGAAACCCTGATAAGATAATTAATTTTACTTGATAAAGAACAATTTTAAGGGACAGAATGAATCAGATTACAAATCACATGCCTTACAATGAAGAAGAAGAAATCAATATTAAGGAAATATTCCAGATTCTGTTAAAAGGAAAATGGATAATTCTCTTAAGCTTTATCGTTATCACAGCTATAACCATATGGTACACATTCAATCAGACACCCATTTACGAGGCATCCACACAGATACTGATTGGCGCTGCAGGGAAGAAAACAAGCGCCATTTTTGATATGATGACTCCTCTTGGCAATACGCAGATGGAAATCAATAATGAGGTAGAAATTCTTAAATCCCGAACTTTAGCTGAGAATACGATCCGAAACCTTATGGACAATTACTCTTCTGAATCCTTATTTATTTTGGGAAAAGGAAGCGAAGAGGATGTTGAGTCCCTGTTCAATCAGGCAAAAAATTGGGTATTATTGCTCGGCCACAAAGCGGATGAGGAAGAACTGACACTAACATCAACCCGTGAAGATACAATCCGGGCTATCGCATACAATTTACAGAAAATCATTACCATCACTCCCGAAAGAAATACACAGACCATCCGAATATCCATAAAATCGCCTGATCCGGCAGAGGCCGCTTTAATAGCAAACACATTTGCCTACGAGTATTTCAAGCAGGATCTGGAAAGATCCCGGGGGGCTATGTCCGAAGTTAAAACGTTTATTGAATCTCAGCTTGAACAGGTTGAAAGCCGTTTAAAAACAAGTGAGGATTCTTTAAGGACTTTTCAGCAGCGCGAAGGCGTTGTAAATCTTGATGAAGCATCCAAGAATTTGTTGGACAGGTTATCGGATTTCGAGTCACAGTATTACAGTGCTTTGGCAGAACTTGAAATCAATAATCAGCAATTGGATCATCTGACCAAAGAACTCAGTGTAAAAGAAAAGGAACTGTTGGATAATTTTGTCCAGACGGCTAATCCGTTGATTCTTGAACTTCAGAGTAAAATTGCCGTGCTTGAAGCAAAACTTGTAGAAACGATGGCAAAAGGCACTTCGGAAGATGCACATGTTATCCGTGTTACTAAAGCACAGATGGATGAAATGAAAAAGCGGCTAAATGATGAAACGAGACGCCTGGTCAGTATGGGATATATTCCCGGTCCCAACGATCCCTTGAGCATAAACCAGAATATGCTGGAAGATGTAATTAAACTGCGTGTATCACAAATTTTATACAACTCCAAAGCTAGTGAATTCAAAAAATTGGTGGATCATTACAGTAAAGAGCTGGAAAAACTCCCGGAAGTCATTATTACCTTTGTCAGACTTGAGCGTGAACGTGTAGTGAATGAAAATATTTACATGTTGATGAAAAATAAATATGAAGAATCAAGAATTACTGAAGCCAGTCAAATCAGCAACGTTTATGTTATTGACCAATCTGTTCCGCCAAAATTCCCCGTATCTCCAAAGAAAAAATTGAATATCCTGTTAGGAGGATTTTTGGGACTTGGATTTGGTGTCGGTTTGATTTTTCTCAGAGAGTTTCTTGATAATACGGTTAAAACCAAAGAAGATTTGGTGAAGAAGGGAATGACAACTCTGGCTGTTATTCCTGAAATTGATGAAATAAAAACCAAGCAAAAAGCAAAAAAAACATCCGGTTCAGATATATCCCAATATCAGTCCAGACTCATTACACATTTCGATCCAAAATCGCCGGTTTCCGAGGCATACCGCTCAATGCGTACAAATATCGAATTATCCAGCGCGGATCGTCCGATTAAGTCTGTAGTTATTACATCAGCCGGACCGGGTGAAGGGAAATCAACAACCATAGCTAATCTGGCCATTGCATTTGCTCAATTGGATCAAAGAATCCTTCTTGTTGATACAGATATGAGACGACCGGTGCTGCAAAAAGTATTCAAGGTTCCACGAGTCCCTGGCGTGGCTGATATCATCGTGGGAACAAATACCATACAAGAGTGCATCCATCAAACAAGTGTTGAAAATCTGCATATCTTACCGGCAGGCAACCTGCCTCCCAATCCTTCAGAAATGCTGGGATCAAAAAAGATGGTGGAACTTTATAACAGTTTAGTTTCGCAATATGATAAAATCTTCTTTGATGCTCCGCCGATCATTGCCGTGACAGATGCTTCATTACTCGCCAAAATGAGTGATGGACTGGTGATAGTCGTCAAAAGCGGTCATACACACAATGAAGCGTTGGAACAAGTTCAGAATATTGTTCAACAGATAAAGCTTCCCATGTTAGGAGCTGTGGTTAATGCCATTACGCCAAAACATATGAAGGGTGGCAGTTATTACTATTATTACCGGTATATGAACTACCAATACAGATAAACAATTAAATAAAACAAAAAAAGCTCCGAACGGAGCTTTTTTTACACCATAAATATAACTAAAGGGGGTTCAATGACACGGTTGCTATCGAATATTATGGGGATAGTCCCGGAAAATATTCAACGGTCCGACTTAATTCATTATATAACGGAAAACTCTCTTCGTCGCGTAACGTTTCATTATGCCGGATTGGATGGTAAAATTAAAGATTTGATTATCCCGTTACATTCCCGGGAATATGCCGAGAGAATTCTATCTGCCGGTGAGAGGGTTGACGGCTCAAGTCTTTTTAAAGGGATGGTCCCTGCAACCGGTTCAGATCTTTATGTCGTTCCATTATATGCTTCAGCATTCATTAATCCATTTGATCCGGAAAGTTTAGACTTTATGTGTCGTTTTATCGACAGAAACTACAGTCTGACCAGATTTTGTCCGGACAATATTTTGCATCATATTTATCATAAATTGAAACATGATTATCAATATGAATTATGGGCACATGGTGAACTGGAATTTTATTTATTGGGGGAAGATGAATCTCATTTCTACAAAGCACAACCTCAGTCCGGATATCATGCGTCATCGCCGTTTAGTCCCTACCAAACAATTTTGAGAGAAATGGTTCAAACAACATCTGATATCACTGGTCTTGTAAAATATGGTCATTCTGAGGTAGGAATGATTCCACATTTGGAAAGTTCATGTAAGGAATTGGATGGCAAATATGCCGTACAGTACGAAATTGAAATGCTGCCGGCGCCGGTTGAAAGAGCGGCAGATGCCATGCTTCTGGCAAAATGGGTCGTGAGAAATATTGCATCGAAGAATAATTTATTAGCCACGTTCGCCCCAAAAATTGCAGACGGGAATGCAGGTACAGGCATGCATTTCCATTTAGAACTCATCCGTGACGGTGTAAACCAGATTCGCAGCGGAGACGGACTTTCAAAAGTAGCCAAGCAGTGTATAGGCGGATTATGCGAACATGCAGGAACCTTATCTGCTTTTGGGAACACCATTCCTTCAAGTTATTTCAGGCTGGTACCGCACCAGGAGGCTCCAACGCAAATATTCTGGAGTGATCTTAACCGATCGGCTTTAATTCGCGTACCCTTGGGATGGCCACAGGGTGAGGATATGGCACCCTTTGTCAATAAACAGTTAAAAGAGCATTACCGAACAAAATACATCAGGCAGACATTTGAATTAAGGAGTCCTGATGGTTCAGCTTTCATCCATCTTTTATTGGCCGGAGTTGCTAAAATTATATACAACACATTTTCGGATCCGGAGAAGTATACAGATATTGCGGAAAGGCGGTATATAAAACCGGGCAGTGACAGCAGTAACGCAGAAATCAAGTCATTGCCAAAAACATGCTGGGAAGCGGCAGAATATTTGAACAGTGACCGTGCAATATTCAGAGAAACATTTCCGGAAGAAGTATTGGATTGGGTTATTAAATATCTAAAAGATTTTT
>DKER01000118.1:0-324 GCA_002452555.1 Fidelibacterota bacterium UBA6817
TAAATATATTGTGTCATTTCCGCTGAAAGAAGGCAGAGTCACATTACCGTTGGGGCTCATAGGCGGACACAACATATCCAATAAATTATCCAATTTGACCCTGCCTGTTCACCATATTTCCAATTTTAATGAATTGCCCATTCCCTTTTTATGCATAACCACTGATATTGAAACAGGTGAAGCCATTGTTCAGGAAAAAGGTTACCTGGCTGATGCCATAAGGGCCAGCATGGCTGTCCCTTCAGTGTTTACACCCATTGAAATCGACGGAAGACTTCTTGTTGATGGAGGCGTCATACGCAATTTCCCTGTTTCCGATATTCG
>DKER01000118.1:351-25845 GCA_002452555.1 Fidelibacterota bacterium UBA6817
TCATCTGCATTGCTTATTATGAGTCAGACTGCCTTGTTTCAAAGCACAGCCAGTACATTAGAGGAGCAGAAACTTTGTGATATCCTAATATTGCCGGATATTGGAGATCTGACTGCTGTCAATTTCTCTGATGAAGCCGTGGATTCACTGATCCGGGCCGGTGAAAAAGCCGCTACAGATGCCTTGCCACAAATCAAAGCATTAGCTGATTCTCTTGGATTGAGAAATAAGGGAGGCATTCGATTTATTCCAACCACACAAATTGAACAGCTTCTAATCAGAGAATTAAGCCTTGAAGGTGTATCCAATGTTTCTGATGAACTCATTTTTAACAAACTCAGAATTAAACCGCCCCAATGGATCACTCCGGATGATCTGATGACAGCAATTGACAGAGTTTATGGAAGTCAGTTTTTTGAACAGGTTAATTATAAACTTGAACCATTAAGTACCGGTGGCGTTCGGCTAATTATTCGTGTTGTAGAAAAATCTACGAATTTATTGAAAGTCGGGATCCATTATGATGATCATCTCAAATCACTTCTTCTTTTAAATCTTACCTACAGAAATTTTCTGATCGAAGGATCAAAATTTTCAACAGACCTGATGTTGGGAGGCAATCCTGCCATTTCAAGCAGTTTATTTTATTACACATCTTGGAGATATGCTCCGGGTGTGGGCGTAGACGTTCAATATAAAAATTTCAACGCCTATCTGTATGAGCACCATAAGCGAACCCAGGAACTCAATCTGCAGTATGGATCTGCAGGATTTATGCTTCATTCCGGTCCGGTTGATAATATGTTTGTTCAATTAGGATTACAATATGAAATTGCCGGGATCAAACCCATAATTGGTACGTACAAAAAGAATACATTTTATATTCCAAGTGCTTTTTTGCATCTTCATTATGATACATATGACGACCGATTTTTTCCGAATGACGGCAGTTATGTCAATGTTTATCTAAGACATATTTCCGGTTCAATTTATTCAAGGGTAGATACTGTACAATATAAACCCTATTTCACGGCAACCCTGCGAATTGACAAAACCATACCCCTTTCACAAAATGCCACGATCATACGTTCAATAAATTTTGGTTTTTCCGACCGGGAGAATATTCCCGATATTCATAAGTTTTATATGGGGGGCTCCGGTGTGGTTAATTTAAATTTTATTCCCTTGTATGGTTTCCAGGTTATGGAATTAAGCGGTACACAAGTGGCTTCGTTTTCGTTTTCTCTAAGGAACAGATTATCGAAAAATAACTATGTTTTCACGACGTTAAATGGTGGATATGCCACAAATAATGTGTCACAGCTGATCAAGTTTGGAAAATATTCCTACGGAATGGGTCTGTCATATGGGTATGGAAGTCCGATCGGACCAATAATTTTTACTGCTGCAAAGAATTTTAAACGCGCGGATATGATAACACACATAAGTTTAGGATTCCCATTTTAAGTATCAAAAGATCAAAGCATATCACTTGGAACTTTTAATAAACAAACAGGGAGTGACCTGATGGCGGCAGTTAACAGTATGATGCATGATGAGAGATAAAAATGTAACAGTTCTGATGAGCTGCTACCGGAGAAAAATTCCCGGTTTATTGAGATTTATTGATGATTGGACTCAACCCAAAAGGGTAAATATCATATAAGGATTTGTTTGGCTGAACTCCAAATGTACGGTCACATATCGAACGTGTCAAACAAATATTATTATTAATATATCTCCGGAATGTTATTCTGGGCATGTATTGCTATATTCCTAATAACAGGTAATGTAAAGCCCCGATCTTGTGATTTGTTATTAGTCCAAAAGTGTGAAACGATTATACAGGACACGAATGATCAAAAATCAATGAGTTCCACTCCATTTCCGTCAATGGTGGAATAAGAAACCACACCCTTGTCGATTTTTACGCCTGTGGCGATATCTTTTGCCAGCAATAAAGGGCCGTCAGCATCCACATAATCCAGAAGAGGCATCAGCTGGGCAATACCGGAAATTCCTACGGTAGATTCGGTCATGCATCCCACCATGACTTTCATGTTTAATTCACGGGCGCGACGGATCATTCGAAGAGCGGGAGTAAGTCCGCCGCATTTCACAACCTTGATGTTCACGCCATGAAAATATCCGTTACAACGATCCACATCCTCTTCACGGACACAGCTCTCATCAGCAATGACCGGAAGAACAGAATCCTTAAAAACATTTTTCATTCCTTCCCAATCATCGGCCGGCAAGGGCTGTTCGATGAATTCAACGTCGAGATCTTTTAATGTTTTGGAAAATTCGATTGTCTGCTCAGCGGTCCAGGCACAGTTTGCATCAATTCGTAATACGGCATTTGTTACGTTTCGAAGTTCCTGTATAATTTCCATATCATGTTCAGTCCCCAGCTTAATTTTAAAGACCGGCCAGTCTTTAAACTCCAGGAGTTTCTTTTTCATGACATCAATTTCATCAATACCGATTGTATAATCAGTAACAGGCCGCTTTGAAGCATCCAGTCCCCACAAATCCCATGTCTTTTTTCCTTTCAGTTTTCCGTATAAATCCCATAATGCCATATCAAGTGCACATTGGGCAAAGGGATTTTCTTTCAGTCGGGGATGATACATTTCCCATAGTGTATCGGGATGCGTTTCGAAGATATTTCGGACCTTCAAATCATCTCGAAGGGAATTCAAATCGGCGAACATCCGTTCTACTGTAAAGCCGTAATATTTGTGATTGGCTACGGCTTCACCATATCCGCTCAACCCGTCCTGTTTTACCTCGGCAATAATAGTCTTTTGGACTGTCCGCGTTTCCTGCGAGATCCCGAATTTATATTTCAGCGGCAAGTCAAATTCATGCAGTTTCAATTCCATTGTCAAACCTCATTTTATTATTCTTATGTGCTTCGGAATTTAACATAATGATGCGGGAATTGCAGGGGGAAGTTGTTGACAGGAACGCAGAGCTGATTATCGGGAGTTAAAATTCCAACATATAAGATTACTAAAAAATCGTGTGATGGGTATGCCTGCCTGTGTTCAATGTATGATCTTCAAATATTGCAAAGCAGGAATAGAATGTGATACGATTTCTGACTGTCCGGTTTAGGTTTATATGCTATGATTACAATACAAAATTCCGGCTTTACATTTTTTCATTCTATGTACCATTCGCTGCAACATTCTGAAGACTGTTTTTCTTTCTGTTTTTAATATTGAACATCTGTTTTTGAAATGTTAATATTGCCATTAAAATTTCTGACTATAACCTATTAAGGGATTGAATGAAAAAATATCTTGCAACAATACTTTTCCTGTTTATTGTATCTCTGAAGGCCGGCACAGAAGAAGAACGGACTGTTCATTACTTTGGATTAGTCCGGACAGCGATGGTGTCTGCTCCTGCTTTTTCCGGACAGACATTTTCTGTTCTTCATGCCCAGGGCGGATTTTATGGAAATGTTACACCAGACCTTTTGTTTCGGATCTATCTGGATTTTTCCAATTTTGGTTCATTGGAGGAACGCTATGATACGACAGGTAATCTGGTGGGTGTTGATGTTGACATGCCGCTGGGGCTTTTGGATGCTTACGCCGCATGGACGTTTAATGATAATTTTACGATACAGGCCGGTCAGTTCAAAATCCCCTACAGCAATTCCAATCTGAGAAGTCCGGCAAATTTACCGTTTATTTATCGTCCCGTTACCCGTTATGCCACACCTCACTCCCGGGATATCGGCATAAAACTTATTTGGAAACCCGCTGCCGGTTCAATTGTTGTAGAATCCGGCGTGTTTAATGGCTCCGGATTGAATGCTTCTGATACGGACAAATCACTGAATATGGTTGGACGGCTTGAGTGGAATATCTCGGATTTGCACTGTATGTCTGTGAATCTTTACGGCGGAAGACAAGATGGAATAAATATGAAAATGATGGATATCGGTTATGTGTTAACAGGTGATTATCTGGAAGCGGGTGCTGAATATGCATTAAGATACGATGATACAATTGGTCAGCAGGCAGGTTATTTTTATATTTCAAAATCGTTTATCCGTTCGGATAAAAAAATTCATAAACTTACGCCTGCTTTCAGAATTGAGTGGAACAGTTTCAGACAGGATACTTATACGTTAACCGGAGGTTTGACAACATATCTTTCCGGACAGGATCATTCAATGATTCGTATTAATTACGGACGGAGTTACGGCTCGGGAGATGATTTTCTCGCCATTCTTTTTCAGGTTTCATTTTAATTCTCAGATACTGCAGAATGTTTATATCTAAACGGTTCCCAGTTCCTGTTTAATTTGCTGTACCCACGTCCCGATTCTTTCATCCGTGAGTTCGGGCTGATTATCTGCATCCAGAGCAAGTCCGAGAAACGCTCCCTTATTTACAAAGTTGCTTTTATTAAACTCATACCCTTCAGTAGACCACTTTCCCCCAATAATTTTTTCTGCACGGCCTGCAACAATGTTATATAAATGGCTGATTCCTCCAAGAAACGAGTCCGGAAACATCATTTGATCACCCATTCCAACAAAAGCAACCGTTTTATCTGAAAAATCAACGGATTCCAGTTCGTCTCGAAATTCTGCCCAATCAGGCTGCATGTTCCCTGTTCCGGTACTGGAACTGGCAAAGATAATAAATTCGTACAAATCAAACGTTTCTGCATCTGTTTCGCTGATGTCATGTAAATGTCTGTCGTTTAATCCCAATGCTTTAATAATTTTTTCTGCAGCATCTTCTGTATTACCACCTGATGAACCGTAAATAATTCCAATTTTCATACTCTTCCTCCTTCTACATCACATTTGTGTATTTTCAGGCGTGAAAGTCACGCTTTAATCAGTCTAAACCGTTACAGCATATAAAATAACTCGATATTACATCATTCTTAACAGTAAATTTCACTATGAAGTTTCTGGCATATTCAAAACGTCTTTTCGTCTTTTTTTTCATCGGTTTTCAGCCTTTGTTTACTGCAACTTTTACACAGGTTAATGTGGATCTATGGCCAGACTATGATCAGCCGGCGATGCTGGTTATGATCGAAATGGAGTTGGACAGTGTCAGTGAAGCGGTATTGCATATTCCTCCTACGGTGAACCATGTGAAAGTGCGGGAAGGTTATTTGAATTTTCAAAAGTTAGTTATTCCGGATCAGGATGGAAATATCCGTCTTAAACCGAGAGGAAACAGGTTTACGGTTAAATATTATGATATGTTTCCGGATCGTGATGAACGGTTTTATACATATCGTTTGCTGACATCTTTGCATGTAGAATCCCTGATCATTACAATTCAGAAACCGGTTGCTGCCATGGATTTCCGAATTCCTGATACGCTTGGTTTTATGCAGGAAATAACGGATGAAAGCGGATTTAAGTATATCAGCGGCAAGTTTGCAGATCTTCCTTCCGGGGAACCCCTGATCGTTACAATTCGTTATACCAATCCGGACAGAGAACTGACTGCATTAGGCTCTTTGGAACCGCCAAAACCGATACGGCGGCAAATCTCCCCGGCTGTAAGAAAAATTGGCATCGGTTTGTTTTTTCTTATGCTGATCCTTGCTCTCCTGTTACGCCGCCATGTTAAACCGGTTTTGGATGATACGGAGAAGGAATCCCATGCTTTACGATTCTGCGGATATTGCGGAGCTCCCCGCACGGGAGGGCATGTTTACTGTCCTTATTGCGGAAAAAAATATTAATTATATGTCTTTTTTTAAAAAAATACTTGCTAGCCTGTTTTGGGTTTTCCTTCCTTTTTATCTGTATGCAGATTTACCGGCGAATATTACTCTTTCCCATGCTGAAAAAGATCCGTTAAACCGGTATTTTGTTTTATCTCAAAAAGATGCGGTTGTTTATGTTCTCGGAAAAGGGGGCATTATTAAATCAGGTGAAGGGTCTTCCCTGCTGCCGTTTCTTCGGGCACCATCCGGGCTGCAGATTCAATACCCCACATCCGTTTGGGTTTTGGACAGACTGGACAGAACTGTCATTGAATTTGATATGAAACTGAATGTGCTGGGCCGGTTTTCCATTCCATCTGTTATAGAAGAGCCGGTTGATTTTCTTATTCTTGATGACGGCAGATGGATTATAGCCGACTCCTTCAATGAAAAAATCTGGCAGTTGATTCCCGGCGTCCAGGCGCCGACGTCGTGGGGGATCGGGGCTGATCTGAAAATAATACCTCAGGACCTCAGAATGATACGGTTAGAGGGACAATCCCGCCGGCAGGTCATGCTAATGTCTGTCGTCTTATCCGCGGTTTGGATTGCTGATTCCCGCGGGCTTATTCTGGAAAAATATGTAATTCCCGATTCAATAAAGGTAGATCATCCGGCAGGCGGTGACGATGTTTCATGTTTTGTTTCCGGCAAATCCGGTACCTGGCGTCTTTCGTCTACATCTCCTCCCCGTAAGATTTTTGATGCCCCGATCCTCAGGTTGTGGAATGACCGGGCTATTCTGAAGAACGGAAAGATTGTTGCGGTTGATGTGAAACAGAGTAAGCCGGAAGGACCGTATAAGCGGTGAGTTCTTTGTATCAAAAGCGTTTACTCGTGTTCTTTATCTTTTTTATTACCGTTTTGCATGCTGAATCCCATTCTATTGTTTTTGAAATCACGCCCGGCCGAACCATGTTTTCCCTGCCCCACCGGCTGGTGAGTATAGATTCGGTTTTATGGGAAGCGGGAAGAGATACTCTCCGATGGCGGCTGGATCCGGTGGAAGGTCGTTTTGTTGTATTTGGAACCGTGGATTCCACCCACAAAATCCAGGTTTTCTATACGACGCCTGAATGGTCCATTCCGATAAGGCACAACAGAGGTATTCAATCGCTGTCTGAACTGTTTCCGGACAAGCTCCCTGATTCGTTTGTTGCAGAGGACGGAAGAACAGCAGATTCTGACGTTATAACCCGAGGGACAATTTTCCGGTCGGTGCAGGTCAGTACCGGCGGACAAAGCAATCTTTCCGGGGGGATGGATTTGAAAATTCAGGGTGAACTGATGCCGGATGTTTATCTGTCCGGCGTTGTTTCGGATCATGAAACCCCGTTTGAATCCAGAATGTCATCTCAGAGCCTGGAAGATCTTGACAGGATTTATCTTGAACTGAAAACACCTGTGGGAAAGGGACGCATGGGTGATTTGGAAGGGGATTATTCCTGGAGTCCAGCCGGCCGGTATTCCGGTCGATTAACAGGTTTTTCTGCAAGCAATTCAGATGTTGAAGATTCTGACAGAAATTTTATTTGGGAAGGGTTTGCCGGTTCACCGGCCGGCCGTTTTTATAGACAGGAACTTCAGCTGCGGGAAGGGGATCAGGGGCCGTATCGTCTTTCTACGCCGTCTCTGACAGCCGTTCTCATTGTTCCCGGGTCTGAAAGGGTATACCTTAACGGGATTCTTGTCCCATCAGCCCGCTATCTTGTAGATTATTCCTCAGCCGAAATAACCTTTTCCACCGGTCAGATCCTTTCTGTGGAAGATCGGGTTGTGGTTGAGTTCCGATATAAAAATGAATGGTACCCCAGACTCAGCACCGGTGCACTGGCCGGCCGCAGGTTTGGAAATCATACAGTTCGCTTTTTTGTTATCAATGAATCGGATGATGCGTCCAGGCCTCTTGATGAAAGTCTTGCCGGTCTGGATCCTGATTCTCTCGACATGCTGAGAGAAGGGGCATATATTTCAACAGCCGTTCAGGATTCTGCCGGGAATTATATTATGACGCCGGACGGTTTCTGGCTCTATGCCGGCAAGGATAATGGAACACATAATGTCCGTTTTTTTCGTGAAAATAGAAATGGCGGATATGTCAGACGTTACCAGGAAGATGGATTACCCTATTATGTCTATGATCCTGACGCGCCTCTTTCTCAGTATTTCCCAAGGAGAAGCGTTATTTTGCCGGAAACAAAACGACTCATCGGTGTCGGGTGGAAGTGGGATATCCTTACCGGTACTCTTTCAGCTGATCTTGCCGGATCAAAGCATATTCGCAGTTTTACGGACAGTCATGACGTGAATGGATTCAATGCAAACTGGCTTGCGGATTTACCGTTCGGTGCATGGCGGTTTAAAAGCAACGGGTGGCTTCGATCCCGGGATTTTACATCTTTTGAACCGGTGGAATCCGTTTCTCTTTCCCGTGATATGGGATTTGCATTGCAGGATACCATATTGTTCAATACTCGCTCCGTTCTTTTCTTTCAAGGTGATTTTTTAAACAATAATGTTGAATGGCAGAATGCCGGCACGTCATATGATTCTCTGAGGCACCGGCTGGGAATTCAGGGTTCCCTTGGGAAAAAATACCGTCTGGAATGGCAGGGCTTCAGACTCAGAGATAAGGAGTGGCTTCCCTACTATCAGTTGTCTTTGCAGGGACAGGTGCGAAAAAAACACACAAGTTATATCGGATGGCAGAAAATTGTTTTTGAGCCGATAGGCCGGTCTCTGGCAGAAAAATCCGATCTTATCCGGGGAGGCTTTGCCTTTTCCGGCGGCAGTTCGGCTGAATACAGATACCGTGAAGACTACCAATGGGACGGTACGGCTTTTGAGCGTTATTCCAGGAAACATGATCTGGGACTCAGAGGTCAGATAAATCGCTTCACGTTTGCTAATTGGCAGGGCGAAATAACCGGGAGATATGATCAGCGGAAAGACGGCGGCTCGTTTTATGTTTTAACATCCAACAGAATCAATTGGGAAATCCCGGTTATTAATATATCCGGGCAGTTGAATTCACAAATAAACCGCACATCCGAATCCAGGCGGGAAGCCCTTTTTATTCGGGTTTCAGAAGGAATGGGGCAATATCGCTGGGATGCGGATTATGGCGAATATGTACCTGATCCTCTGGGAAATTACGTGCTACGACGTGAACAGACAAATGACAGGCAGGATCAATATGTTCATCAAACGGGGACGACGCTTAACTGGCAAAACCGCTTTAAACGGTTTACGCTTCGTTATCAGTTTACCGGTGACGTGGAATACCGGGCAGATGAATTGGTGTTATTTCAAACAATCTCTCTGAGTGAACCCGATCCTGACATTTTAACGGCCCGTCTGAGAGCCCGGAACACGCTCGCTTTTATATCACCGGGACAAAAAAGGACGCTTCGTTTTGTTACCAATCATCAGCAACAGCAGAATACCCGTGATCGTTACAGTGAAAGTTTGTCCCGGAAAGATGACGCGGAAATACGGTGGCGGATCCGGAATAGTAAAAGGTATGTTGAATTGGGAATCCATGGCGGAAAAGATCGCCGTGAACGGTTGCCGTTAAAATCGTACTCTGTTTCAAACGAACGATTAGGCGGGAAAAGTGAAATAAATTGGTCTCCATCGCAAAAAGCAGGACTCAGCACATCGTTATCCTATACATCGATTCAAAGCGATTTTCTCGGGGATACTTTTTCTTCCGGATTGAGTGAAGGAGAGTTGAATGGTTCCTGGAGCCGTATTCCCGGCGAACAGGTAACGGGACGATTGACACTCTCATATGTGAATACCGGTTTTAAGGGACCGCTTCCCTATGAAATTGCTAACGGGCTGCCTGCCGGACAAACACTTCAGGCAATGTTTCGTTATGAACGACGATTGAGCGAGATTCTGTCACTGAACGGATTGGTACAATACCGGAAAAGAGCAGAAACAAAAGCTGTAACCTTAATACGAGTGGAAGCCCGTGCTTATTTTTAAACCGTTAAAAATTGTCCTTATTTCTTTGCTTTTGTCTTGTTCCGTTAATGCGGCTTCCGGTGATTTTATTTATCTGACAATTGCTAATGATACGCTGGGATTGGTTTTACCGGAACAGGTGCCGGATTATTTGGATGAAACCCTGAAACACTGGGGAAACTCCGGATACCCCTTTGCTGAAATTATTCTTGCCCTTTTTGAAGAAAAAGACGGCGTTCCCCATGCTTACTACAGACTTAATCCTGGAGAATCTGTTTCTATTGATACGGTTGTTTTCGGTGAATTTTCACGCCGTGAATCGAAACGACTGAACCGGATAATTCATGATGACCTAACGGGTCCCTATCACGGAGAGAAAATTGAGGATGCCCTGAAACGACTCAGAAGAAATGAATGGCTCATTACGGAAGACCGTCATGATATCTATGGAAATCATCTGCGGTTCTATGCTCGAAAAGTGGAAGATTTCACGTTTGATGCCCTGATGAGTTATCAGAGTGATGCCGGGAGTATTGTGGGATTGGCTGAGTTTAATATGGTGAATTTTTTAGGATTGGGACGTCAGGCCGAATTTCAGTGGTATCATCCTTCTGCCCGTACCAACAAAGTTTATTTACAATGGATTGAACCCTATCTCTTTAATTCGGGGTTGTCTGCAGAAATACGCTTGAAACAGGAACATGAAGATACATTATATGTCTACAGAGACGGAAGAATCCGTTTAATCTGGCACGGCAAAGATATAAAGCTGGGCGTTTTGGCTACCGGTGAGAAAATTTATACGACTGAAGCGGGAGACCAGGCCGGGATTTCTTCAGGGTCAAGACAATTGTCTGCCATTGATTTGATGTATGAATCGAAAATGAATGAATCCTTTCAATATGCCTTAACATGTCAGGCCGGCGTTCGGACCGGTGGCGATACGCTGCAATATCCTGTTGAGTTTAATACGCATATTAAATATTCCGGCCAATCTGTTTATTTCCAGACAGCTTTGTTTGGCGGATGGATTGAAGGAAAGGGAAAGCCTGCCCCGTATCAACTGTACCGACTTGGAGGAAGTGAATTTCTTCGGGGTGCTCTTTTTGAACAGTACCGCACATCCGGTTTTCGTGGAATTACATTGGAAGGCGGATTTGATGACGGCTCTGTGCGGCTCGGACTCTTTACCGATCTGGCCATTTTGTCCGGTTCGGATGATATGATGATCCATACCGGAACAACCCTGATTCTTCCTGCCGGAAAATCAAAACTTCGACTGTTGCTGGGATTTGACATTCGTCAGCCCCTAAGCAACGGTAAATTCCATTTTGGCTGGACTTTCTGAGATGATTTGTTTGCTTTTTTCCTGTAAATAACTTATGTGCGGAGGGAATGATGAGATATAAACCATATGGTGTCTTACTGTTGATTCTTATGGCTTCAATACCACTGTTTGGCAGGACGAAACACCTTGAGAATTATGATGAGATTGTGCTATCTTTAATGAAAGGCGAACCGGTTCGGGTTGTCATTCGGTATGGTGATTGTGATTTGATTGTTGACGGAGTAAAAATGGAATCCTCGCCCAATGCTGCAGGCGGAATGTCACTTGATACATTTGAATGGTTTGCTGCCGGGCTATTTGGAAATAACCCGGCCTATGTTGTGGCTTCAAAGAGCGTATTGATTGAAAATCCCATAGGTGACGGGTATGTTTACAATTATGTCAAAATCCGGATCCATGAAAATGGACAGGTGCATGTTATTGCCCGTTATCTTGATCCTGAAAATTATGAAATCCTTATGGATGAAATGTTTGAAACGACAATAAATAACAGAAACAATAAAGGAGCTGCAGATTTTTTTGCAGTGAAATAAATGTGCAATCAGGAAATGATGTTGATAGATCAGGTTATAAAATTTTTCACCGATAATCCCACATCGCGCTTGAAACCAAAAAAACTCAGAACAACGCTGAACATTCCCCAGAAAGACTATCCCATGTTAAGGGATACGGTTAAAAAATTGGCTACTGAAGGAAAACTGAAACGGTACCACGGAAATGTTTACGGATTGCCCGGTCAGGAACAGACGGATGAAACGTCCGGGATCCTGGATATCCATGCCCGCGGGTTCGGGTTTGTCAATACATCCGACGGTAGAAAGATATTCATTCATGGGGATAACCTTGGAAATGCGTGCCATGGAGATACGGTGAGTATCCGAATCCTCCGAAAAAAGAAAGGTGATAATCCGGAAGGATTTGTCCGACGCGTTGTCAGCCGGAATCGCAGCGAATTCGTGTGTATTTTCAGACAGGTGAAAGGGTATTCCCTGGGAATTCCCGAAACGGCACAGCTGAGAAAAGACGTGGTTATAACCGAATTCAATGGTTTTAAACCGGAAGACGGAAGCATGATTTCCGTGGAAATAACGGACTGGAAAGACGATTCCCGACGACCTGAAGGACGCATAACCCGGCTTATTGGCAGTCGGAATACAAAAGAATTTGATGCGGTTCTGGTTGCCAACCAGTATGGGATACCGGACCGTTTCCCCGATGATGTTTTAAAACAGACAGAAGGGATAGAATTCCGGTTACCGACGGACGGCAGAGCCGATTTCAGAGAGACGGTTACATTTACCATTGATCCGGAAGATGCCCGGGATTTCGATGATGCCCTTTCCATATCCGTTGATGAAGACGGATCGTATAACCTGGGTGTTCATATTGCTGACGTGAGTTTTTACGTTCCTGAAGGAACGCCTTTGGATAAGGAAGCCTTGAGACGGGGGACGTCTGTTTATTTTACCAGGCATGTGATTCCCATGCTTCCTGAGAAATTAAGCAACGAACTCTGTTCTCTGAATCCTGAAGAGGATCGTTTGACTTTTTCTGCACTCATGAAAATTTCAAAAGAGGGACTTGTTTTGCGTTGCGATATAACCCCGTCCGTGATAAACAGCAAGCGCCGATTTACATACGAAGACGTTCAGAAAATCCTGGATTCGGGGGAAGGGGATTTTTATGAAGAATTACTGCTCCTTTTTACGCTTGCCAAAAGTCTCAATAAAGTTCGCAACAAGGCAGGGAGTATTGATTTTGATATTCCGGAGCCCAAATATGTTCTGGATGATACCGGTTTTCCTACAGAAATTTTCCCGGAAGAACGGTTATGGAGTCATCGAATTGTTGAAGAATGTATGCTCATCGCAAATAAATCGGTTGCTGATTTTATACAGAATTCTAACGATCCGCTGCCATTCGTTTACCGGGTGCATGAAACGCCTAAACCGGATGATACGATGGCATTTTTCAAGCTTTTAAGGAATTTTGGTTTTGAAAAAGTCGTAAAAGGCCGATCAGTAAAACCGGCCGATTTCAGGGATGCCCTGCTGGCTGTCCGGGATTCGGATGCCCGCTACTTTTTGGAAAAGATTGCACTGAGGACCATGATGAAAGCTCGATATGATACGAAACCTCTTGGGCATTTCGGACTTGCTTTTGATGAATATACCCATTTCACGTCACCGATCAGGCGCTATCCGGACTTGTTGATTCATCGCCTGCTTCACCGATATTTGAAAAATCCCCTTGTCAAAGACAGGACCTCATTACATGAAAAACTGGATTATGCAGCAAAAAAATCCACCGAATGTGAAATACGGGCGATGAATGCAGAGCGTGAATACCACAAAATCAAACAAATTAAATTTCTGCAAAAACACATTGGCGATGTATTTAAGGGAATTATATCCGGGGTTGTTCAATATGGATTTTATGTGGAAATCCCTGAAACACTGGTAGAAGGACTGGTTCACCGAAAATATTTACCTTCAGATTACTGGGAATTTAATCCGGAAAGCTATACCCTAACCGGGAGACGGTCTCGGCGTCAATTCAGAATGGGAGATTCGGTAAACGTTAAAGTGACCAGAGTTTCTCTGGAACATATGGAAGTTGATTTCTCGCTGACAGAAGAACGGGATTAAACAGGCTGTTATTCCGTATGATTCGTGAGATGACAATCATTCCGGAAGTTTTGACAACAAGTCACGAACAATTTTAAGGATGCTTTTATATTCCGTCACCATATCTTTGAGAGAACTTGTATCATCCGGAAGCCGGGTTTCCTCATGAAATGAACCGGATCTTTCGCCGGATTCAGCATACCGGAGAGATCCGGGTGCCTGCCCGTAAATTAGAAAATTCATGTCCATGTCATGACACTTATTAAAAATAAGAGTAAAATCAAGAGTTCCTCTGCGTCGCCAGGCTGAAACAGTGCTTGGATGAATATTCAGGAAAGAAGCAAGGTCTGAATTTGTATGTAAACCATAATGATCTTTGATCCGATCCAAAATATTTATTACAAATTGTAAATTATTGCTTGACATATTGACGGATTGTAAATAATTTTATGTAAGTTGCTATTTTCGTGTGCATTATTAGTTTTTTGTTATTGCAAAAAATATAATCATATGCCATGGAACTTCAAAGTGATTGTAACGATAAAAAGAAAGATTTGACATAATAGTATAACCCTTGAATTTAAGACAGGGGTCGGTTTCCCTCGAATCTTGCGTCTGATTCCCCGGACCGGCCTCTGTTTTTTTATGGTCTGAAATTTCCTGACGAATATTGGATTATATTTTCTCTGGATATTCCATATGATGAAAGGTAAATTGTACATATAAAGGAGACTTTACCATGATTATACAATTTACCTGTAATATCCCGGGAATAACCCGGACCAGCGTGGCTTTCAGCATGGAAGCGGCATCTATCAGGTCTGTTCATCTGGAAGAGGGAACAGGCATTATTTTTCTTCCCAATGACCTTCAGGTATTACGCACATCAGCTTTATTGGGTTTGTCTTCCTCCGTGAACGTTGTTCTGTTTGATGAATTAAAAAAAATGTTATCAGCCATGGGGTCTGAATCGATTATTCCTGACCTTGAAGGCGAAAGAGAACTTATCTGGCTGAAAGATGGTATTCGTTATCGTTATGGTTTTGATGTCCGTAACGGCCGGATAAATGCCGAGTGGTTTTATTATAAAGATAAACGGGAAACATATATTTTTTCCAAGCGTGAAGATTTATTTGAAGTAAACAACCGTTACAAAGATCTTACCGAATTGGTAAAACGTCATCTGGCCGGTCCGACGAAGTTTCTTTTCGGAACGGCGGTTACTCTCTTTCCGGAAGGTCTCAGCGATCTGCTGCCCCACGACTTTGTAACGTTTTGCGACCGGGAAAGCCTGCATCAAACGGAAACAGTGAATTTGTCATCAGATATGAGAAAGGCCCTTCAAACCTATCTGAAGCAGGGAGATCCGTCATTTGAATCGGTTTCATTAAGATCACGCGGCGTTGCAACTGTCAGACATCTTATCTTTAAATATAAAAACTGCCCGGCCCTGTCCTTTCATGATCTGGACCGGGAAATCCAAGACGAAATTTTAGTTATTCTTGTATTGCTGGGTTCTTTAAAAGAACGACGTACGCTGATTCTTACAGGGCTGTGGGATATGCTTAATCCCTTACTCCAAAGAGGATTTCTCCGCATGTACAACAGTCCCGCGGATAATCCCATGAACAGTCAGCTTATCCTGACAACACTAAATCCTTATTCGATTTTTTATCGTTTTGCGCGAAGAGATCAAATATGGTTATCACAGAAATCGGAAGACGGTACGCTGCAAATGTTGTCTTTATGTGATTTTCGCGGCAGCGGCGAATTATGGCGAAAAGGCCGCTTTCCGGAGGCCTGGATCAGCGGCGAACTTCGGCTGACATAAAAAATACGGTATGGCTCGAATAAATTTATTGTTTGTTTTACAACTCGTCTGACGTTGTCATATATACATGCATTCGAATCGGCACTAACGGATTATCTCTTCTGTCTCTTTCTGCATTTGCAATTTTATCAATAACGTCAAGCCCTTCAATAACTTCACCAAATACAGTGTACTTATTGTCCAGAAAGCCGGCATCTTTATGACAGATAAAGAATTGTGAACCTCCGCTGTCCGGATGTTGTGCCCGGGCCATGGAAACAATTCCCGGTCCATGATGAATGTTGTTAAACTCTGCAGCAATATTGTATCCGGGCCCTCCGGTTCCGTCATTGGCACGGTTGTCATCACGGGATAGAATATCCCCGCCCTGAATCATAAAACCGGGAATAACCCTGTGAAATGTCGTTCCGCTATAATACCCTGCATTTGCCAGTCTTTTAAAATTGGCAGCATGGTTCGGGGCAACATCCGTAAAAAATTTAATGACCATTCTGCCATACGGGGTTTCAATTACGGCACGTTCGTTTTCTTTTACGGGTTTTGGCGGTGTTTGGGCAACGGCAACAAGGATATGGTCAATCTCATTTTGACTGAGTATTCTGCTAAGTTTGGCATCAATTGCATAATTTTCCTTTTCGGGCATGGTAAATACCTCCTGATATTCGTAAACAGCTCCGTCTTCTTTTTTTTGAATTTTTATTGTGTGTTTTCCGGGGCTTATATCTGTAAGCACCAATGGCGTCTGTCCCGCCAGCACCCCGTCAATGTAAACATCGGCTGATCCCTTATCTGTCTGAATGTCCAGAGACGGTTTACTCTTTCCGCAAGAAAGTATCAATAAACCGGTCAAAGCAAGTATCAATAATTTTGTTTTCATTTTACCTCCGATCATTTCTGTCATTCCCTGAGTAAATTTACAACTGATGATCTTCTTTTTCTTCCTCTATCTGTTTTCCCTGTCCATTATGTGCTTTATCATTATCTGAAAACGCTGTTTTTATCGTGTATTGATTCAAAGATCCCCTTGGATTTTTTTATAAAATGATTTCTTTGCAGCCGTCAAACTGGGTAGCCGCCTGAACCGGAATATCAATATTATGGTTTTGCAGATGCTGACGGATGGTTTGCAGAGCCAGATCATATCGGTTATTTTCCTCGCTGATATGCCCCAAAACGATATTCTGAATCTTTCCGGACAAACATGTTTCTGTGAGAAAGTCGGCACATTGCTTATTTGATAAATGGCCGATTTTTGAACGGATTCTCTGTTGGAGCCAAAGCGGATAAGGACCTCTGCTTAACATACTTATGTCATGGTTTGCTTCTGCAATGATCAAATCTGCCGTTAATGCATGTGTTTTAACTAAAACGGAAACGGTTCCCAAATCAGTGAATAGTCCGGCTGTTTTCTTTCCGTTGGTAAAGGTAAGATTTACTGTCTGAGTTGCATCATGGCTAACCGGAAAAGGTCGAAGAAGAAGAGTTTCAAGGGGAATATCCGAACCGGTTTTATAAAGTTGAATATTGTTTATGTCCCGGAGCCATTTGGGATCCATTCCCGTATAGAGTTCTTCGCTAAGAATGACCGGAATGTTGAACGATTTACTGAAAACCCGGGCACCCCGGATATGATCCTGATGATCGTGAGTTATGAAGATCCCCCTGATTTTTTCAGGTTCTTTTCCTGCCGACCTCAGCCGCCTGACGGTTTCTCTGGCAGAAAGTCCGCAATCCACGAGAACAGAATACCCTTGCTCTTCAATATATGTTACATTTCCTTTGCTGCCGCTGGCCAGTATCTGAATTATCATTTCTTTTCCTTCAATTCTGGGAATTTATCGATTTTCAACCGGCCAAACATGAATTTTCCCTAATAAAATAAGGCTAACATTCTTAAATTTTCATTATGCTTACTTCTATCGATAAACGGTCCCTTTTTCTTTTTATCAGTATTCTCGCAGCGGTTACCATTATTCCCATTCTTATGTTTGCTTATTTTCAAGAACAAGGACTAAACAGAGAATTGCTTATATCTGGTGTTCTGAGTGCAACGAATTCAGTTGTTGCCGCTTTTCTTGCTGTTTCGGGCAAAGA
Organism: Fidelibacterota bacterium UBA6817; assembly: GCA_002452555.1. GTDB lineage: Bacteria > Fidelibacterota > Fidelibacteria > Fidelibacterales > Fidelibacteraceae > Fidelibacter. The sequence goes on from DKER01000118.1 coordinate 17,987, forward strand.
AGGAACGTTAAAGCCCATGATACAGGGTGTTTTTACCCGAATTTTAGTTCTGGCATTGCTGATGGCGCTTGTTATTGTTAGCAAATTGGCTGAGCCGATATGGCTGCTCTCCGGTTTTCTTTTTTTTTATATCCTGCACCAAATAATTCTTATGGTTTGGCTGAAAATACATGTGAAACGGCAGATAAATCAATCCTCTGAAGACAATAAGATCCGATGAAACATGTAACAAAAACAATCCTCCTTCTTTTATTTCCGATTCTCTTGTTTTCTGCTTTCGGAGAAGAGCCCTATTCATTAATGAATAAAATGCAGATTCTGGTTATTCAGCTTGGTGTAATCCTTTTTGTTGCCCGCGTTTTTTCCACACTTTTCCAAACATTAAAATTGCCCGGCGTCATGGGAGAGCTGGTTAGCGGAATTGTTATCGGGCCATATCTTTTGGGAGGAATTCCTTTGCCGGGTTTTAAATACGGGCTTTTTGGAACGTATTTGCACTATTTCCCGGATGCATCGGTGCCGGTTCAGCCGGAATTATACGGTATAGCGGTTGTGGCATCCGTACTTCTGCTATTCATGGTTGGACTGGAAACGAATGTATCGCTTTTCCTTCGACTGACCGGAACAGGACTTATTGTGGGTATTTGTGGTGTAGCTTGCTCATTTTTTGTAGGTGCGATGACAGGTGTCTGGCTTCTGGGCCTTCCATTTATGAGTCCTGAAGCACTCTTTTTAGGCGTTATCAGCACAGCGACGTCGGTGGGAATAACAGGCCGTATATTAACAGAACGAAAGAAAATGGATTCTCCGGAAGGAGTTACCATTCTGGCCGGTGCCGTAATCGATGACGTTTTGGGAATTATTTTATTGACAGCAATTTTAGGAATTTCCGCCGCCTATATGTCTGAGCAATCCGTTATTGTTTGGGGAAATGTATTCGTTACGGTCGTAAAGGCCATAGCCGTTTGGCTGATTTTTACAGGTCTGGGACTAGTTTTTGCTCAAAAAATCAGTTCATTTCTTAAAATCTTTAAAGGCTTAAAAGTCCCGTCGGTTATGGCATTCGGTATGGCCTTGCTATTAGCCGGCATTTTTGAAAAGGCCGGACTTGCCATGATTATCGGTGCTTATGTTATGGGACTGTCCCTTTCCCGGACGGATCTTAACTATGTGGTACAGGAATCATTGAAAAGTCTTTATCTTTTTGCTGTTCCGGTCTTTTTTGTGGTATCCGGCATGATGGTAGATATTCGTGTATTGGCATCAAAACCGATCCTGACTCTTGGATTGATTTATACAGCCGGGGCCATGGTCTCAAAAATGGTAGGGTGCGGTATTCCCGTACTCTTCCGTGGATTCAGTTCAACCGGTGCTATACGGGTAGGGTTGGGTATGATCCCAAGAGGTGAAGTCTCGCTGATCATTGCCGGTATTGGATTATCCGCCGGTATTCTGACGACTGATATTTTCGGCATGGTAATTTTTATGACATTATTTACAACACTCACAGCTCCACTCTTGTTGAATAAATCCCTGAAAAGCAGTAAAAAAAGCACAGTTAAAGATATCATGCCGACAGACAGTATTATTACGGAATTTCCTCTTCCGTCTTCGGAAATTGTTGATTTTGTTGCGGCAAAAAGTGTCCAGCTTTTCAAAGAAGAGGGTTTTTTTATTAATCAAATGGTTCTCGAAAATAAATTATACCAAATCCGGAAGAATGATATTTTTATTACCATGATCTGTAAGCCTGAAGGTCTGTTTTTTGAGACGTCTCCCAATGATATCAATTATGTTAAGACATTGATGTATGAATCGTTTGTTCAGATCCGGGACATTATGGACGGTTTAAAGGAGATTACAAAACCCGAATCTCTGAAGAATGATTTTTCTGAAGGAGAAGAAGATAGACGGATTGACTTGAAAAGAATTCTGGATCCGGGGTGCATCCGTCTAAACCTGAAACAAAACGACAAGAAATCCATTATCGAAGAATTGGTCGATATTCTTGATTCTCAATATCAGATTTATGACCGAAAATCGGTATTTGACGCTGTGTGGGAGCGTGAACTTTCCTTCAGTACGGGGATGAAAAACGGGTTTGCGATTCCCCATGCACGGACTGATCAGGTTGAAAGTATTACGCTGGCTGTGGGAATCCATCGAAAAGGGGTGGATTTTCAATCGCTGGACGGCGAACCAAGCCGTGTTTTTGTTCTTCTCCTGTCACCGAAAAATAAAACAGTTCCCCATATCCAGATTTTATCCCATATTGCTGCAATCATGAGCAAAGATAAAGCAATAGAAAGAATTCTTAACAGTAAAACGCCCCAGGACGTATACCGCTTTTTCACGGACAGTGGTGATTGATTAACTCTTATACAGAAGGATGAATGCCCATGGAATGGAAAGCCAGCCATATATTGGTGAAGGATAAAGCACTTGCAGAAGCCATATTGAAACGTTTAAAAGAGGGTGGATCATTTGAATCCCTTGCACGTGACTTTTCCAGATGTCCGAGTAAAGGCAAAGGGGGAGATCTGGGATGGTTTGGTGAAGGACAAATGGTTAAACCTTTTGAAGATGCCGTAAGAAAATTATCAAAAGGGAGAATTTCAGGACCGGTTAAAACTCAATTCGGTTTTCATATCATAAAAAAAACGGATGAACGGTAAGATTGTTACGTTTGCCAATCAAATGAAATATGAGTAAATTTCATCAATGTTTTTGTTTATTAATCGGAGTGTTTGAATGTGTACACCTGATAAGAAGACTCTTCATATGTTAAAAGAGAAGGCCCGTTTAATCCGAGTCAGCTGTGTTCAGATGATTCATAAGGCAAAATCAGGGCATGTTGGAGGGTCGCTGGGACTTTCCGACATTTTTGCTTCTCTCTTTTTTAAGATTTTAAACCATGATCCGTCAAATCCCAAATGGGAGGGCAGAGATCGCTTTGTCTTATCAAACGGACATGTGGTACCGGTTCTCTATGCAGCTATGGCTTATTCAGGATATTTCCCTGTTGAAGAACTGATGACGCTGAGGGAGTTTGGATCACGTTTACAGGGACATCCCAGCCGGACAAATTTACCCGGGATTGAAATTTCCACCGGCAGTCTTGGTCAGGGGCTGGGTGTTGCCGTTGGTATGGCTCTTGCAGCCCGGCAAAAAAATCAAGACCATAGGATCTATTGTTCCATTGGTGATGGTGAATCGCAGGAAGGCTCAATTTGGGAAGCCGCTCTGAGTGCCGGTCATTATAAACTTGACAACCTGACCGTTTTTATGGATCGCAATTTTATTCAGATTGACGGCAATACTGAAGATATCAACGCTCTCGAACCCGTGGCTGATAAATGGAAAGCCTTTAACTGGCATGTGATTGAAGCTAACGGAAACGATTTTGTTGAAATATTCAAGGCTTTTGATCAAGCGAAATCCTTAAAAGGCAAGCCCGCAATTATTCTTTTTCGGACCCGCCTGGGTTTTCCCGTTTCCTTTATGGATGGCGTATCCAAATGGCATGGAACAGCCCCTAAGGATGAAGAAGCACAAAAAGCTCTTGATGAAATAGAAGCATTTTATCAGAGCGGAGAATGATTATGTCACGTTATTTGGATAAAGAAATATTTACCGCTCCAAAAAGCAAACCCACGCGAGACGCTTTTGGCCTGGCAACGGCTGCGATGGGAGAGAAGGATGACCGGGTTGTGGTGTTTACGGCGGACGTTTCAGGCTCTGTAAGAGCTGACTGGTTTGCGGCAAAATTCCCCGAACGGTTTTACAATATGGGAATTTCTGAACAGAATATGGTCGCGGCAGCCGTAGGCATGTCTTTGGAAGGGTTTATACCTTATGTGTCCACATTCGGTGTCTTTTTGACAGGACGCTGTTATGATCAGGTCCGAATGCTTGTTTCGTATTCCAAAACCAACGTTAAGCTTGTTGCGACTCACACAGGTATTACAGTTGGCGAAGACGGCGTTTCCCATCAGATGATTGAAGATGTATCGCTGATGCATGTCATTCCCAATATGAGGGTTATCGTTCCCTGTGATACACGTGAAGCAATCCGTGCTTTGACAGCCATAAAAGACATTGACGGACCTTTTTATGTGCGGCTCGGCCGTCAGAACACACCGTTGGTAACGTCGGAAGAGGCACCGTTTGAGCTGGGTAAAGCTCTAATGCTGCAAGACGGGGATGATGTTACTGTGATTGCCAATGGCATTTTGGTTTATGAGGCATTGTTGGCTGCAAGAAATCTTGCTGAAGAGAATATTTCTGTTCGTGTTTTGAATATGCACACGGTTAAACCCCTGGATCATGATGCTCTTTTGTCAGCAGCCCATGAAACCGGAGCTTTTGTTACAGCGGAAGAACATTTATGTGCCGGCGGGTTGGGCAGTGTTGTCGCCAATTGGTCATGTACTCATTTCCCGGTTCCGGTTGAAATGATCGGAATGAAAGATCAATACGGTCAGTCAGGGCCGGCTGATCAGCTGCTGGATCATTATCATCTTCGCTCTCCAGACATCGTGAATGCTGTGCGGAACGTTTTAAAGCGTAAAAAGACTGTTTGATGCGTACCGAATTTACAAATCCTGCCTATAAGGAACAGGAGGAAGAGCTTGAAATAACGCTCAGACCGTCTGCCCTGACAGAATTTGTGGGTCAAAAAAAACTTGTTGAAAAACTTAAAATTTATATTGAAGCAGCCCAAAAACGGGGCGAACCGTTGGATCACGTGCTTCTTTTTGGTCCGCCCGGTCTGGGAAAAACAACATTAGCCCATATTATCGCTCATGAGTTGAATACAAGTATTAAAGTCACATCCGGTCCGGTTCTGGAAAGGGCCGGAGATTTAGCCGGACTTTTAACAAATCTGAATTTCTCTGATGTGTTATTTATTGATGAAGTACACCGGATAAACAGGGTTGTTGAGGAATATCTTTATTCAGCTATGGAAGATTTCCGTATTGATATTATGATTGATAAAGGTCCCAGTGCACGAAGCATTCAACTTGACCTGGAAGGGTTTACGCTGGTTGGTGCCACAACACGTGCCGGGCTTTTAACATCACCCATCCGTGCCCGTTTTGGAATCGTACTCCGTCTAGATTATTACAGCATGACCGAACTGTCCAAAATTGTAAAGCGATCTGCCGGTATTCTGAATATTGAGATAACGCCTGACGGGGCTGCTGAAATTGCCGGCCGTTCCCGGGGGACGCCACGAATTGCCAACAGACTTTTAAGGCGGTGCAGGGATTTTGCACAAGTGCGGGCAGATGGAGTGATTACGCTTGAAACAGCCAAAAGGGCGCTTCAAATGCTAGATGTTGATGAAGTGGGCCTGGATGAAATGGATATCAGAATTTTAAATACGCTTGTCAAAACCTTCGAAGGCGGACCGGTTGGACTCCAGAATCTGGCTGTGGCCATTGGAGAAGAAGCCGAAACGATTGAAGAAGTTTATGAACCGTTTCTTATTCAGGAAGGTTTTTTGAAACGGACATCCAGAGGGCGTTTGGCCTTGATCAGGGCTTATGAACATTTAAATATAAAAATTTCTAATCCTAAGATACAGGAGACACTCTTCAATGACGAAGTTTGAAATTTTCGATACTCAGCCGAAGACATACCGTTTGTCGGATTTTGACTATGAACTGCCGGAAAAACTTATTGCCCAGTATCCGACAAAAAAACGGGGTGATTCCAGAATGATGGTCCTCCATACAAAAACAGAAAAGCTGGAGGATAAACATTTTAATGATTTCATCGATTATTTGGAACCGGGAGATTGTCTTGTATATAATGATACAAGGGTTTTCCCTGCCAAACTGATAGCCCGTAAAGATAAAACGGATGCTACGGTTGAAGTTTTCCTTCTGCGGGAACTGGAAAATCAGATCTGGGAAATTCTGGTTAAACCGGCCCGTAAAGTCAGGATCGGCAATAAACTCAGATTCAGTGACGACATTTACAGCGATGTAATTGACAATACTGTTTCCGGCGGCAGGGTTATACGGCATAATTGTCCNNTATATCAACAGAGAGAGTGAGTCTTTGGACAGAGAGCGGTATCAATCAGTCTTTGCAGAAAAACCCGGAGCCGTAGCAGCCCCCACAGCAGGCCTCCATTTCACCCCGGAAATGATGGATCGTATTCGTAAAAAAGGTGTTAAAACCGTTCCTATTACACTTCATATCGGACTGGGCACTTTTCGTCAGGTAATGGTTGAGGATCTGCATCGCCACCATATGGATTCGGAGTATTTTGAAATCAGTGAGGAATCTGCTCAAACAATCAATAATGTTAAAGACGCAGGAAAACGGGTTGTTGCCGCAGGAGCTTCCGTCGTAAGAGCTTTGGAATCATCCATTATTTCCGGAACAGATGTCAATCCCAAAAAGACCTGGACCGATAAATTCATTTTTCCGCCGCAGGACCTGAAAGTCGTGAATGTTTTCCTGACAAATCTTCATCAGCCCAAATCGACTCTTTTAATACTTGCTTCAGCATTTGTGGATCGTCAATTTTTATTGAAATCCTATAAACATGCCGTAAATGAGAATTACCGCTTTCTCTCGTATGGCGACGCTATGCTTATTCTCTGATATTTATGAAATCTTTAGATAATGTCAGGATTTCGGTCATCATCCCGGCTGCCGGCCTTGGGAAACGTATGGGATCCGAGACGCCCAAACCTTTTTTAACAATTTTCAATAAACCGGTTCTATGGTATACCTTGATGCGGTTTATTAAGCATCCCTTTGTTGATGAATTAATTTTAGCAGTATCACCGAATGTAAACGATATGGCTGTTGATCTTGTGAATCATTTGAATTCAAACATACCGGTCAAAATTACCGAAGGCGGCCCGGAAAGGCAGGATTCTGTATGGAACGGCATAAAAGCAGCGAACGGGGAAAACAATGTCATCCTTGTTCATGATGCCGTTCGTCCCTTTTTTGCTTCGTCCGTTATCCATGACGGATTGCAGCTTCTGAAAAAGTATCATGGGGCTGCTGCGGGGATTCCTGTTGTACATACCGTTAAAAGAGTGGAGGGAGAAAAAATTGTTGAAACCATTCCCAGGGATGATCTGATTCAAATCCATACACCGCAAATGTTTCATTCTTCTGTTCTGAAAGATGTTTATAAAAAGGCTTATTCACACCGGTTTTACGGTACTGATGAATGTATGCTTGCCGAGCGGTATGGTTATACATTGGCAATTATTCAGGATATACCTGAAAATATAAAAATTACTACGCCGTTTGACCTGGTAACGGCTGAATATTTGGTGAAAAAATATGAAACTTCGTATTGGACAGGGTTATGATGTTCATCGCCTGACAGAAGGGAGGCTTCTGATTTTAGGCGGTGTGACTATTCCTCATGACAAGGGACTGCTGGGACACAGCGATGCAGACGTTCTCGCTCATGCCGTTATGGATGCCCTTTTGGGTGCAGCGGCTTTAGGAGATATCGGCACTCACTTTCCTGACACCGACCCTGACTTTAAAAATGCCGACAGCCTGAAACTGTTGAAACATGTTGTTTCTCTCCTGGAACAACACCATTTTTCCGTTGTAAATATTGATGTGACACTGATTCTGCAGAAACCAAAAGTCGCCCCTTTTCTGTTTCAAATGCGCCATAACCTTGCCAAAGTGATGAATATACCGGTGGATTCAGTATCGGTTAAAGCAACAACTGAAGAGGGACTCGGATTTACGGGCAGAGAGGAAGGCATTGCCGCAATGGCAGCAGTTCTGGTAACCGGAAGCAGGTAGTGGGCAGTCATCAGTCGTCAGTGGGCAGTGGACAGTCGACAGTGGTCAGTCAACAG
>DKER01000093.1 GCA_002452555.1 Fidelibacterota bacterium UBA6817
TATATGAAACGTGAATCTTGGCTTACAGGCAGCCTTTTAAACAGCTATTCCCAAGTATTTTTTTCTGATAATCCAGTATTTGCCGGTATTCTCATACTGGTGACATTTGTGGATTTTTATGCAGGACTCTTCGGATTGATAGCTGTTATGACCACAACCCTTCTGGCCCGTTACCTTGGTTTCCATCTTTTCAAAGTCCGTCAGGGATATTACGGATTTAATTCTCTTCTGGTTGGGTTAGGACTGGGAATCTTTTTCCAGCCCGGACCCCTGTTGATTTTTATTGTTGTTTTATCATCCATCCTTACACTTTTTGTATCTGTAAGCTGTGAAGGGATTATCGGGAAATATGCCCTGCCGTATCTGAGCCTGCCCTTTGTTTTGTCCATGTGGATTCTGACCCTTGCATCCCGTGAGTTTCAGGCATTGGGTTTAAATGAACGAGGCATCTATACTTTAAACGATCTCTATATTATTGGCGGAAATTCTCTGGTTCAAATGTATGACTGGTGGAATAAACTGGATATTCATCCATCCTTCCGGGCTTATTTTCTCTCTCTGGGCGCCATTCTTTTTCAGTATAACATGCTTACGGGAATCATGGTGGCTATTGGACTACTTATTTATTCCCGCATAGCCTTTACCCTTTCTCTGATTGGTTTTTATACTGCATATTTTTTCTACATTCTCATTGGAGCTCCCTTTTCGGAAGTGAGTTACAGTTATATCGGTTTTAATTATATCCTAACGGCTATTGCAACTGGCGGCTATTTTATTATACCCAATAAACAATCTTATTTATGGGCAATTCTGGTAATTCCACTGGTTGCAGTTATAACAATCGGTCTCTCCAGAATCTTATCGGTCTTTTATTTGCCGGTTTATTCCCTCCCGTTTAATGTTGTAACACTTCTTTTCCTGTATGTTCTGAAGTTCCGGGTGGATAACAGGGCAAAATTGACGCCGGTTGTAATTCAGCAGAACACACCGGAGAAAAACCTGTATTCCTATCAGAATTTTATGGAGCGCTTCGGGAAGGAAAGTCCGATTCCCGTGTTCCTTCCTTTTTATGGGGAATGGATCGTAACCCAGGGACACGATGGGGAGTATACACATCAAGATCGCTGGCGCCATGCCTGGGATTTTGAAATGACCGATGAAGAGGGAAAAAACTGGAAAAACTCAGGCGATTTCCGGGAAGATTATTACTGTTATGACAAAACTGTAATTGCTCCTGCAGAGGGCACTATCGAAACCGTTGTAGATGATATTGTGGACAATACTATTGGTGAACGTAACCTGGAACAGAACTGGGGAAATACCATTGTTATTAAACATGAAGAGGATCTATACACGAAATTGAGCCATCTGAAACCCGGTTCAATAAAGGTGAAAATTGGTGATAAGGTTCGAAAAGGGGATTTTCTGGCCCGATGCGGCAATTCAGGTAATTCCCCCTATCCCCATCTCCATTTTCAGGTTCAGCGCACACCCCATATCGGCTCTGAAACAACAGATTATCCCATCAGTAATTATATGATGCATAATGAAAAAGGATTTGCCCTTCAAACCTATGCCATTCCACGCAAAGGGAACCGAATTTCAGCCGTAAAGGTGAATTCAGTTCTTAAAAAGGCATTTCATTTCATTCCCGGTGAAAAAATTCGTTTTTCTCTTGAAAATTCTTCAGAACCAATGATTTGGGATGTTAAAATCAATGAATTCCTGAATAAGTATATCGAATGTCAAAAGACCGGTTCAAAAGCCTGGTTTAAAACCGATGATGCCATGTTTTATTTCACTCATTTCGAAGGGGATCGGGAATCTTTGCTGTATCACTTTTATTGTGCCGCTTACCGTGTTTGTTTTGGTCATTATAAAGAACTTATACTTGAGGATTCTTTTCCACTCAGTACCGTTTTTCCATGGCAAGCCCTTATACTCCAGGATTTTGTGGCACCCTTTTTCAGATATAAAAAAGGAACCTATCGTCTTGAATATGCCGGACTGGAAGAAACATTATCTGACACATGGCTCATGATGAAGGCTTCTGTTTTAACCTCATCCTTTAACAGGGTCGTATCAGAAATAACATATTCCTTTGAAATTGATAATAAGGGAATAAAACATTTTATAATTTTCCAAAAAGAATCAATACGGAAGGCTTTATGCATTGCCGAATAAGTATTTTTTTGAGCTTAATTCTTGTACTAAATCTTTCTGCAAAGGAATCTCCGCTAAATACCCTGACCGTGGAAAGTGAAACGGCCGGATATGTTCAAATCGGTAATTGGGACGGAGTGATTAAATCAGGGAAAGAAGCCCTTAAACAGGGGATCGATTTTTACAATCTTAGGTACAGAATGGGTATGGCTTATTATTATAAGAAAAATTATCATGAGGCTATTCGTCATTTTTACAAGGCAATTCTAATTAATACTTCAGATCCCATACTGAATGAATATGTGTATTGGGCATACTACTATGCCGGCAATTTTTCAGAGGCCCGTTTGTTTGCTTCCGGTTTATCGCGAGAAATGAGAAAGAGAGCAGGTATTCCGGAAAAAATGCCTGGTGATTACTTCACGCTGGCTTTCAATTATGGCTTTCCGGAAGACAAGGATTTTACAGATTACTATTCCTCTTCAACTGATACGGCTGTTAACGGAGCTCAGTTTCTGTCGAGAAAACTTGTCTATGCTGATTTTGGAATCCATAAAATTCTTACACCCCGCCTGTCTGCTTTTGCCATCTATTCCCGCATAAAAAAGACGTCCTTTCTTTATGCGCAGGAGAATGGATATGCCGTGATCAAACCGGAATATGAAACGCATCTGAATCAGATTTATCTGTCCTATGCATATCATCTGATGCGGAATACGGATTTGACTATGGGTGCTCATTTTATCAATATCCGGTATCAGCGGGACAAGTATGTAACGGATGGATTGAGTGGACGTATTGAGACAGATGATATCTCAGAAAATGACGGATTAGCATTTATATCTATATATCACCGTTTTCCTTATGTTACGACGGGTGCTACAGCTCTGACGAGTAATTTGAATAATAAAGAGCAAATACAGGGGGATTTTAATTGTGTTCTCTATCCTCTGGGAAATCTAAATCTCTACGTTGGATTGACTCTTTCGTACCATTACCAAAATCCAGATAAAAAAAAGATTATCACGGAATATCAGTTGGGTGGAAAGGTGCTGAATAAACTGTGGTCGGAAATCTATGTAACATATGGAAACCTGAAAAACGCATCCCGTTATCAGGGATATGTTATATATAACGGAATGGATGCTGTTACAAAACGTATGGGCGGACGGTTTATTATTATATATTCTCATGAACTCAGTTTCACACTTAATTATGTTTATCAGAATCATGAAAGCTATTTTAACCCTGAGAATACAACCTTATT
>DKER01000143.1 GCA_002452555.1 Fidelibacterota bacterium UBA6817
TCTATCTCCCGGCTGATCCGGTTCAGGTTTTTACTTTGCTGTTCAATTTTCCGGTCAAACTCTTCCAAATCCTGGGAAAAAACAGGATAAACCGGAACAAGCGTAATGAGAAAAAGAAAAATGCCTTTAAAAAAAGTACTCATAATTGAAAATTATTCCCATTTTCATGCAATCCCAAGTACTTTCCCTTGACTTAAATTCAGAAGAACTGCTATCTTTAACTAAATTATAAATAAAGGTTTAAGAACATGGCATCACCACTTTGGACTCAAATCAGGAAAAAAGAAAAATCCCATGATGAACTGATTAAGGAAGCGATCAAAAATGTCAATATTTTTAGAAATCTGTCCGACAAAGAAATATCGGAAGTTAAGAATGCGGTCTATAACCGGACCTATAAAAAGGGAGACTATATTTTCAAGCAGGATCATCCCGGAAACGGAATGTATATCATATTGACAGGCACCGTTCAGATCATTCAGGAAAAATTTATTGGCGAAGAAAAAACGGAAGAGATACTGGCGACCCTTCACAGCGGGGATTTTTTGGGGGAATTATCTCTTCTTGATGAGGCGCCCCGTTCTGCATCGGCTTTATGCACCGAACTTACAGAAACCATGGGCTTTTTCAGGGGTGACCTGCTGGATATGGTAAACCGGAAACCTGTATTGGGCAGTAAAATTATTTTAAATATTGCCCGGGTTTTGGGTGAGCGGTTAAGAATTACAAATCAAATGCTGTCTGAGCTGCAAGAAAAAGAAAAGGAAAAAAACAATGAGCATGAGTGAAAATCAGCGCTTTATTATCCGACTGATTCTGTTTATCGTTCTTACCGCGGGTTTTATCCTTATTCTTCCCAAGCTGCAGACCATAATTACGCTTATTGTCATATCCATATTAATGTTCACGCTTCTGGATCCGTTTGTGGATAAACTGGAAAGTTTCAACATACCGCGGGCAGTCTCCACCTTACTTATGATTTTAATTATTCTGCTTTTAATTGCCCTGGGAGTTAGCCGTATCGTTCCTTTGGTAGAAAATGCCGCCCAGCAAATTTCTCAGAGTTTCAGCTCGGATAACACATTTAGCAATAAAATAGAATCAGGGATAGACTATCTGAACAGCAAACTGCCCCTGAATGCCATAACAACAGATCTGCCGGAAAAAATCAATGAATTGCTAAATACCCTCAGACAAAAGCTCCCCGGCGTATTGATGGGATTTGGAAGAGGGTTGATCAATGCCTTATCCGGATTCTTTTTTGTCCTTTTTATTACATTTTTCTTTTTAAAGGATGAACGGGCTATCAAAAAGGGAATAATCCGACTGGTTCCCAACAAGCATTTTGAAATGTCCCTGAATATTATGGATAAGATTCAAAGACAGTTATCAGCCTATCTGCAGGGACTTTCCCTGGCAGCTACCAGTGTGGGGGTTACATCAATTATCGGTTTATTCATAGTGAATACTTTTTTTGATGCAGGGATTAATTATATTGTATTGATCGGTATATGGGCAGGATTTGCCAATTTAATCCCTTATATCGGCCCCACGGCCGGAGCTATTCCGGCTATTTTGTCCGTTCTCATGTCTCAGCCGCCCAATACAATGCTCATTGTTGTTCTTGTTATCGGAGTCTTCGTATTTGTCCAATTTCTTGACAATACATTTGTCAGTCCCTATCTAGTTGGAAAAAGCGTAGAGCTCCATCCGCTTATCGTGTTTATTGTATTGATCATCGGAGGTAATTTAATGGGACTTTTGGGGATGATGTTTGCCGTTCCGGTGGCCGGTATCATTAAAGTGGCCTTTCACGAAATTGTAACAAATGCGCCTAAATACCGGTCCTGAGATTATTCTTGCCGGGGTAAGCGCTCAATTTTCATCAGAATATGATCGTGAAAATAGAGTAACAGAAAATCCTGTTTAAGATTATAAGTCCACAGCAAGTATTTCACGGAAGATCCGGGATACCACTCTTTTATGGCATGCGGATCACCCAGTTTATCACGGATTTCACTGCTGTTTTCAAAGACGGATAGATGAATGTTTTCAATCTGTATGTCAGACCCCGACCCTACAAATGTTTCGGCCCATAGTTTTTCAAACGCTTTTGCCAGATTATCCGGTTCCTGACGCATTTCCAATACCATTATTTTGGCATTCATTTTGTTCAAGTAATCGTCTGCAAGACGGCGGACCCTGTCATCAATCCGTCTTGCTTCCTCCATAAAATATCTGGCACTGATCAGATCGGCTTCCCCGACAGCCCGGCTAAGATCCTCCAACCTGGCTTTCGCCAATTCTCCCCTCATAGAAACAATGCGATCCCGATTTGGCGGGAATTCTGTTTCAGCCCTTTTGAAATACTCTTCTGCCCTGCCGTATAGTCCGGATTGAATCAGTTTTACTGCTTTTTGCAGGCTGATTTCCGACAAGACCTCATTTAATCCATTCCGAATCAACGGCGAAAGTTCAATCGCTTCGTTGATCAGGGCTTCTGATGCCTGAAAATCACCATCTTCCAAATATTTCATAGCTTCACGAACCATAAATTGAGCGATGTGGTAACGGCGGATCAAAACGGCCTGACGAAGCTTCAGATTATTTGATCGAACAGCCACATCATACCGCTGACGGGCATCTCTCAGATTGCCCGATATAAGCAGCTTGTCTGCTTCTGAAAAATGTTGAAAATATGACATAGAATCTGCATAAGCTTTGTATCGGCCTGCAAGTCCGTTCCGGAGTGATCGGGGATGATTTCTCGTATACTGACTAAAAGACTGCGATGCAGCGATATAATCTCTTTTTCTGATTTCTGACATTCCCCTGTCACCTGCCGTCTGGTCTGTTCCCAGGAGTATATGTACCGAAAACCGGAGTCCCGGTCCGGCCAAACGGATCGATTCAATCGGTGTAAACAATTCGCTGCCGGTCACATGATAACGGCCTGAATAGTGATCGAGTGACAAGCCAAACGTGATTCGGCTTCCAGACGTCCGGTCAGCTTCCAGAATCCATTTAATCCCTGCGCCAAGACTTTTACTCATCCCTTCCACAGAAACATCATACGCTTTATCATTAGCTGTATACAGATCACCCCTTCCCCATCCGACGCTGTATTCGCCGAATAGGAGAAGCGATCGTGACAACTGATAATATAGCGTTTGGGAAAGATAGACTTCCCGGACTCTGGGACGAAAACGGAATTTTTGTCCGTATATCACTTTATTATCCCACCCGGGGTTTATATCGGCATAGGCCAGACTTCTAACCTCGCGGACACCGACACCTGTAAGAAAATCGATGATATTCTGTTCAATAAAAAGATAAGGCCAGTTATAACGAACAATATTCAAATCCAGGGTTCCGATGCTTCTTCGAGCCAATCCTGATATCCCGTCCAGACTGTATTCCGTGGAATCGAACTGAATCGCACGAGGGTTGTAAGAAGCTACATTCAAATCATTATAGGCATAAAATCCAAGCCTGGGATTCAAATCGAAAAATGTCACAAAAACCGGTTCTCTGAAAGGAATGCCCGGGATAAAATTCCAGCGATGAAAAAACGGTCCGGCACGAAATAAATCTTCCGAACCGTACGATAATCCGGTATACAACAAGACAATGAGCAATATGCTTCTAAGCCGTTTATTCATAAACTTATCCTGAATATAATATACACAAACCTTTTCCTACCGGTAAACGTTTTATAATACAGGAATACCTGAAGAAAAACAGTTTAATCCTTTAAATTGTCTCCTATAATCATAAATTCTGTCCGTAAAATTAAATGAAGACATCGAGACAGATGATGAAAGATTGGAATACAGGAAAAAGACTTGAACCGGATTTTTATGTCCGTTCTACTGTCTGTGTTGCCAGGGATTTATTGGGATGTGTTCTAATTCGAAAAACCAAGCAGGGCGATGTTTACTCAGGAATAATTACTGAAACCGAAGCGTATACAGGTCCGGACGATTCTGCATGTCATTCAAGCCGCGGATTAACGGAGAGAAATCGCGTGATGTTTTATCGGGGTGGATATGCATACATCTATTTCATTTACGGCTTGCATTCAATGCTGAATGTCGTTTCGGAAGACGAAGGAAAGGGATGTGCAGTTCTCATCCGTTCTGTTAAACCGACAGAAGGGGAGAAACGCATGTTTATCAATCGTAAAGGCAGATATCCCCTTGCTGACGGTCCGGCGCGGTTGACTCAGGCTTTCAATATTACATGTAAACTCAACGGAACCAATTTGGCAACATCGGATATCCTGTATATTTGTGAAGGAATTAAAACAACGGATGATAAAATTATCCGAACGCCCCGAATCGGCATTGATTATGCAGAACCTAAGGACAGAGATGCTTTGCTTCGCTTTATTCTGAAATCCCTGTAAAATCCATAACACGGGATATGAGCTTATCCAGTTTTTCCTGATCTGATGAATACAACCAGTACAAACGGGCCAATTCAAAAATTTCCCGTGAACCGCCCTGTCGTTTCTTTAGGCGTAAAATCATGAGATATATTGCATCATCTACGGTCCATTCACGAAGGAATTTACCCAATAATTCCAATGATTTTAAGTAATACCGGAGCATTTGCCGGGTATGATGGGGTGACAAACCTGCTTCGGTTAAAAGCCAGAGAAAAAAAGAACCCTCTTTTTCCGGAGCTGTCTGTCCGTCTTCACCGGAATAAGCGAGAAATGAATCCTTTTCATCCTCTTTAACATTTAACAGATACTGTTTGAAAGAGCTCCACAATTCCCTGTTTAATTGTACGAAAGGGCTTTCTTTCATCAGTGAAAGACGGTCTGTCAGACTGAGATCCCGGTTTTTCAGACTATTTTTTTTGCGGCGTTTATAAAAATTCCTGAGAATCGGATCATTCCGGAGGAGAAGTAAAATCAATAAATCCGGATTCTTGTTTATTTCTTCTGCACGATCTTTAACGGAATAACGTCCTGTTACTTCGTGAGATTCCATTATGATCTGCCAAAAAGCCTGAGAACATCATTAATAATAACGATAGCAATCAGAGTAAACAGCAGTGCCATACCGGCCTGTTGAATACGGATCTTTGTTTTAAGACGAAGTTCGCGCCGCAACGCACTTTCTGCCAGAGCCACAACGATATGTCCGCCATCCAGTGCAGGTATGGGCAATATGTTGATCAATGCAAGATTGACGCTTATAATGGCAATAAATCCGAACAAGGCTCCGGGACCCATTTTTGCAGATTCACCTGCAATTTGCGCGATCATAATGGGACCGCCGATATTTTTCAGACTTTCTTTGCCGGTAATAACCATTCCCAGCGATTTAACCGTCAGGTTTAGCCAATAACCCGTATTTTTAATGCCATAGGTCAAACTTTCAAAAACACCAGCTGACCGGATTTGGTAATCGGCGCCAATACCGATCATACCCACTGTTTTAATATCCCCGTCAACAACTGTTTGCTGGGGTACAGGTGTCACGCTTAACAAGAGAATTTCATCATTGCGGCGGATTTTAAGGGTTATTTCACGATCAAGACCGTCACGGATCAGTTCTGTCATCTCCTCCCAGGACTGCACATCAGTATCATCAACACCAAGAACCTTGTCTCCTTTTAGCAAACCGGCAGTTTCCGCCGGCATACCGTTCACGACACTTCCGATAACCGGTTCTTCCGATGGAACAGGTATCCCGTTTTGAAACGTCAATACGGCAAAAATTATAACAGCCAGAAACAAATTCATAATCACGCCGGCAGATGAAACGAATATTTTCACCCAACCCGGTTTGGACCTGTATTCCCAATGTTGGGGCGTTGTATTTGTCCAGGAATCATCCATGCTTTCATCAATCATGCCGGATAGTTTTACATAACCGCCCAAAGGGATCCAAGACAGACAGTACTCCGTATCCCCCCATTTTTTACTGACAATTTTCGGCGGAAAGCCGAGAGAAAAAGTCTCAACACGAATTCCTGTAAGTTTTGCGGCAATAAAATGACCGAACTCATGAACGAATACAAGTATACCAAGAACTATTATCATTGCAAGAATGTATATCATGAAGTCAGACTCCTTTTAGATTGAGTGTTTTTTTATAAATTCTGTTACATCCTTTTCCAATTGAAGTAAACTGTCAATATCACACGGTGCCGGAGATGCAAATTTTTCCAGTGCAGCTTCAGTAAACGGAATAATCTGCGTAAAAGGGATTTCATTTCCAAGAAAGCGATAAACGGCCTGTTCGTTGGCAACATTCAGTACTGCCGGTGCATTTCCTCCGTTTTGAAGGGCTTGCCGGGCTAGATTGACTGCCGGGAAATTAACATGATCCGGTTCGCTGAATGTCAGCGGTCCGCAAGTTATCAAGTCCAAATCTTCCCATTCTGCATCGAAGCGATCCGGCCAGGACAAAGCATACTGGATGGGAATTTTCATATCGGGAATGCCCAATTGAGCCTTCACGGATCCATCATTAAAGCAAACCAGACTATGAACAATGGACTGGGGATGAATAAGGACTTTAATATCGTCGGCAGGGACATGGAAAAGATGATACGCTTCTATGACTTCCAGTCCCTTATTCATCATCGTAGCCGAATCCACGGTTATCTTTGCCCCCATGGACCAGTTGGGATGCTTCAGGGCTTCTTCCACCGTGATTAAATGAAACGTTTTGGGATCTCTGTCTCTGAAAGGACCGCCTGAACCTGTAAGGTAAAGCGATTTGATGTTTTTATGCTCTTCGCCGGCAAGACACTGCCAAATGGCCGAGTGTTCGCTGTCAACGGGAAGTAAACAGACATTTTTTTCTTTAGCTATTTCATTAATACAATCACCAGCCATCACAAGGCTTTCTTTATTGCTAAGAGCCAAATCCTTTCCTGACAGGATCGTTTCCACTGACGGTCTGAGTCCGCGGCTCCCTACAATGGCATTTAAAACAACATCACATGGTTCATTCCGGCAAAGATAGGAAATCGAATCCTCTCCCGAATAAATTTCTACAGGAAATCCATTCAGTAAATATTTTAATTCCTCTTCCCCGGATTCGTCAGCGATTGCCACTGCACGAGGGTGAAAGTAGCGGGTTTGTTCGGCCAGTTTTCGCACCTGTTTGTTTGCCGTGAGGAAAGCAACCGAGAAAATCTCCGGATGTCTTTTGATCACGTTCAGCGCATTCGTGCCAATACTTCCTGTTGAACCGGCAATACCCACTTTTTTCATAAAGCAATTCTCCGGCTTACGATGAATCCTGCCGTCTGAGTGTTCAGCCTGAGTTTGATATTCCAATTCCATACGGAATAAACAAAAGCAGGAGAAAAATAAAAATCCTCTGCTTCAAAAATACCCTGAGCATTTCTGACACGCCCTTTTTCATAATTCAGGGAAAGATTGAATCCGATTTCTTGCGTATTCAGAGGATATATAAAACCGGCATTCAGAGAATTGAGTCTGTTACTCCATGAAGGATGATCAGCATGAACAGCAGAAATGCCCAAATGCCAGTATCCCTTGAATTTTGTCAAAGGTTTAACATAGTTTAATCCATAATTTGTTGCATAATGGGCTTTTTTACTCATGACAACCGTGCCGGCTGATACAAAGGCAGAAAGTTCATCAGTCAGTTGTGCCGTAAATCCCAACGCAGGCATCATAATATCATCACCCATCCAAATAATCTGAGGACAAAAAGCGGTTCCAGTCAGACTGCTTTCCGGAACTGTCCCTGAAACGCTTTTTAAAAATTTTTCAGAAGAGGGTTTTCCCCCCACATCATCCGGGGACAGGGATAACAAGACCTGTGAAGACAGAAAGAATAGCAGCAGAATCCTGGCAAGGGAGTTTTTATATGATCGGCAAAAAATTAAATAATCCCCCGTTTTGAACGTTTTATAAAATCTACGGCATGGTTTACTTCAGGGGTTATTTCCAGATTTTCTTCGGCATATTTCAGAGCATCGGAAATATTATATTCCGAGCGATAAACAATCTGATAAAAATCCCGCAGGGATTTCATGACTTCCGGACTAAATCCCCGGCGAGTCAGACCTACGCGGTTTAAACCGGCATATTTAGCCGGTAAACCGGCCGCCAGAATATAGGGCGGCACATTTTTGCTGATACCCATATAGCCGCCGACGAAGGAATGGGCACCAATTTCCACGAACTGATGAATCCCTGTCATACCGCCGATGGTGACCATATCTTCAACCGTAACATGACCGGCAAGTTGGGTTGCATTTGAAAAGATACAATTATTCCCGATCAGGCAGTCATGAGCAATATGGACATACGCCATAATCATGCAGTCATTGCCAATGACTGTTTTCATCCGGTCTTCTGTTCCTTTGTGAATCGTGGCATATTCCCGGATGATCGTCCGATCCCCGACAAGGGTCTCTGTTTTTTCCCCTTTATACTTCAAATCCTGTGAGATTTCACTGACAATAGCACCGGAAAAAATTGAACAGTCTTTTCCGATACGGGCGCCGGGACGAATAATTGCATGTTCGGCAATCCGGGTTCCGTCGCCTATTATGACATCGTCATCAATAATGGCATAAGGGCCGATCGTGATATTATCTCCCAGTTCGGCCCGGGAATGAATGATAGCGGTCTTGTGGATTTGATTCATACATATCTCTCAATATTAAAGGTAAATTCACCCTCACAAACAACGTCACGATTACCGTTCAGGATTTTGAAGGAAACGCTTGTATTTTCTGCGTTCTTTTCACGGATCCTGCTGATAAAAACGTGTTGCCTGTTTTTCAGCTCCTTATAAAAAATCATATCCTTCACATTGGATATTTCAACAGATTTAATTGTTTGAACATTGTCAAAAAGGAGAGTTGTTCCGGCTGAAAGGCCTGCTAACCGGAAAACCAATCCCTTGTTTAGATACTCGCCATTTTCGTCCAGGGGGTCATAAATACAGCGGATTTCATCCCCGTCATTTAGGATACGAAACCCTGGGGGAACGGGCCCGAGATCAGGGAGCAGGGAGACCAGCAAACCGGCACCCGGTTCCGGTGAGACAAGAGTATTGATGACGTATTTATAATCTTTTTGCAATTGTTTAACNNCGGCATCCCCAAAAGATAAAGATCGCCAATGAGATCCAAAATTTTATGACGTACCGGTTCATTGGTAAAGCGCAGTGGTCTTTCATCAAGAATCCCTGTATTTCCCAATCGGATATTATGATCCACTTCAAACAGAGTCCTGAGGGTTTCCAACTCATCATGATGTAAGGGTTCATCAATAAAAACCAGATTATTATCCAGACTGCCGCCTTTTCCCAATCCTTTTTGCTTCAAAACTTTCATTTCGCTCAAGAGTCCGTATGTTCTGGCCGGCGCAATTTCCTGTGCAAAATGGTCCATGGAGTCCAGAGAGTAAAAACGGGTTCCCATCGTCAGATGGTCCGGATAATCAACAAGAAAAGTCACCCTGAATGTTTCTGCAGGAAAAATTTTAATCACA
>DKER01000216.1 GCA_002452555.1 Fidelibacterota bacterium UBA6817
ATCATTCATCATTCATCATTCATCACTTATATATAAGCACTCCCAAATAAATTATTGCTGCAATAATCATAACACCTGTAAACCCGATTTCCACCGCCAGAATTGTAGCCAACACGCTGCTGATAACGGACAGGCACCCGTTGATTCCCCAGGCCCAGGCAATATCCGCCGGATTTGTCTGATCCAGCCGTTTGAGTCCAAGAGGAAAAGGCATTCCCATGAGAAAAGCTACAGGTCCCACAAAAAGAAGGCTGATAATAATTTTTAGGACAAAGGGGTAGTGGATTACGGCTTTTAAAAGAGGAGTCAGACCGAGTGCCAAAAAGAGGAGAAGGACGGAAATTCCCGTACAGACATACGTTATTCCTTGTCGGTTGCTTTCCAGACGGGAGGAAAAATAACTGCCGGCTCCGGAAAAGATGAGAATCCCGCTGATGACGGCGGAAGCAGCATATAGAGGGTTTCCGAAAAAGAGAATGAACCGCTGGATCAATACAATCTCCACGAACATAAATGCCAGTCCCAATCCGGAGAAATAAAAGAGCGTTCGTTTGGAATGGAATATACCCGTCTGATGAAAAATCAGAGGTACAATAATCAATATTACGGCGATAAGTGTTACGATGACAAATGTAAGGATAAGAATCAGATATCCCAGTTCCAGAAAAGGAAGCGCATCTCTGGATAGATAATCCATGATTATACGAATTTGACCGGGCTTTAAAAATTGAGAAAAATAGGGACGGTTTTCCCGGACCGGCTGTATGCGAAACGGATATTCTTCTGAGAACTTGTCTTCGTCATCGCCTAAAATCGCTTCCATGGCATAGAAAAAAGATGAATCCTGAAGCCGATGATAGGTTTGAGAAGCCGAATCATTATAATCAACGGGTAAAAGAACCACATCAAAATTCAGAGTATCGGAAAAGGTTTTGATTGTTTGAATTTCCTCGGGTTTGAGTGGAGATTTTTTCATAAGAAAGGTTATCATATTCCAGTTTCGGATTGCGGCAAGATGAGAGGAAGGGCTTGCATGAGTGAGATTTTTAAGTGTTGAGAGGATTCTCAGAGGGTAGCGGGAGGGATAATCCATCCATGTGGAAACACTGATCATGCCGTCCGGTTCCAGTCGTTGCCACATGGCCTCAAAGGCTTCCAATGTGAGCGAATAATTCTCTTCCAAAGCATTGAGTCCGGAAGAACCGCCGAAAGTCCCCAGAACAGGAAGCTGAATCAGATCAAATGTTTCCTTTGTTGATAAAAGATAGGTATATGCATCGGATATTTTCACATTGACAAGGGGGGAAGCATAGGGAGTATTGTCTGTGTAAAATTCGTTAACGGCCAGAAGAATTCCTTTATTACTTTCACAGGCAGTGATTTGTTTTGGATGATGGGAAAGGGCATGAGAAACCAGATCACCTGTCCCGGCATTGAGAATTAATACTTTTTTCGGATTCTTTAAGGTGTAAGGAAGATCCAGAGTGGACCATTTATAGAGATGATGTGTATTCTCCGAAGGCAACTCCGCCAGGGAACCCCTTGGATTGCCGTTGGAAAAAAGGACGGGTCTGTCGGGAATAGGATTCCGGTATTGCAGACTCATCCCCGGTGCATAACGCAAAGCGGGAGACTTTACGATCTGTAAAAAACCGTGGGGTGTGGGCTTTTCATAAACACATTGGGCATCCGGAAGCTGGAGGGCTGAGCGAATGCCTTTATACTGGGATGGAAAAGGCTCCGGAAAGAAGCGAAAAACCAGGAGGATGGCCAGTAAGGTGAATCCTCCGGTGCCATAGAGAAACCGTGAAGCAAATTCTTTAGGATACAACAGTCCGGCTGCAAGGGGAATAAAAGCCAATAGAACGGGTATGTGATGGGGATTGAAACGGGAAAAAAGAATAAGTACGAATAAGCCTCCGATTCCTGAACCGGCCATATTAAAGGCATAGAGAGTGCCAATAGATTTAACCCGCACGGTAAAAAGCATACCGATGGCTAATCCGCCGAAAAATAACGGCAAAAATAACAGGATGGCTGTCATAACAAAACGAAAAATATGTTCCCCGCCTGTCATCAGAAGGTATGAATCAAAACGGATGCCCTCTGTCTGGGATAGAGGAAAGACTAGTGCCATGGAAAACGCGCTGAGAAACATCAGAAAAGGAATAATGACAGCCTGCCGGTCTGTAAGCCATTTTCTGAACAGTGTAAGCACAGTTCCTCCGGCCCCAAATCCCAGAAGTGCCAGGGAAATCATCATGGAGGCAAAATGATCCCACTGGATGAGTGAAAAGGCATTCATCAAAGCAATCTGAAAGGCGATGATTGCTGAGGAAAGGAGTCCGAGTGCAATATTCCGGCGAACGGCTGCACCATTCATCGGGGTTCCCGGGTCAGCGGGACAAATCGAACGGGAAAGAGGGAGGTTGTCCGAACAGATTCACCTTTCTTTTCAACCAGCATCAGGTTTTGAATCATAAAAGGGGAACCGACAGGAATGATCATTTTACCGTCCGGTTTCAACTGTTCGATCAAAGGCGGCGGGATATGTTCTGCAGCGGCAGTAACCACAATGGCATCAAAGGGAGCTTTCGATTTCCAGCCGTGATATCCATCGGCATGTCGCACTATGACATGATCGTAGCCATTTTCTTTTAAATCTGTCCGAGCCCTTTCAGCCAATGCCTGAATAATTTCGACAGTGAATACTGAATCCACAATTTCACCCAGAACTGCCGCCTGATAACCGGATCCTGTCCCGATTTCCAGGACACGGTATTCGGGTTTCGGATCAATAATCTGTGTCATATAAGCTACAATATAGGGTTGGGAAATTGTCTGCCCGAATCCGATAGGCAGCGGTCTGTCATCATAGGCGTTCCGCTTTTGATTTTCGGGTACGAATTGATGTCGAGGGACATTCTTCATAGCATTTAAAACAGATTTGGTCTTAATGTCTCTGCTTTCTAGCTGATGCCGGACCATCTCTCCACGGGCTTTCTCGTAATCCTCTCCGAATAAAAAAACCAGACATATCAAAAGGCAAAAAAGAATCCGAATTTTCATGGTGAATCCTTTTGTTTGTATTAGAATTCAGGGATTTTTTAAGAGAAAGTCAAGAAAAGATTGAGATTGAGGTTAAGATTGAGATTAAGATTGAGAATGAGCCCCGTGAAATATCCCGGTAAACCGGGCTTGATTTCATAGGGCTCATACGCTAGGTAGGTGCAGCTTTTCGACTTTTGACTGCCATATTCCTCCCGCAGAGAGCGCAGAGACGCGGAGGTAGGCTCTGATTGGAAGATTCAATCACCGTGTTGCGGTGTTCAAATATCCAATCATCCAATCATCTGCTCAATCCCCCGTGAAATATCCCAATAAATCGGGACTTATTTCACAGGGCAGGCAATCAACTTTTTGACTTTTGACTTTCGACTATTGACTGCCGGCTGTCAACTGAAAAAGTGACACGTAACGCGTGACTAGTGGTCCAATCGCGTCAATCGAATTAATCGAATCAATCCACTGCCTACTGTCAAATGCCCACTGCCGACAAAGCATTTTCATAGTTCAAGGCAACCACATCCCAGTTTACGATATTCCAGAAGTTTTTGATGTATTCTGCTCTTCGGTTTTGATAGAGAAGATAATAGGCATGTTCCCAAACATCAATACTCAGAATTGGAATACCTCTTTCTTCGGCTACGTCCATCAGGGGATTGACTTGATTTGGTGTTGAACTGACAAACAGCTGTCCTTCACTGTTTACGCTAAGCCAGGCCCAGCCGCTTCCGAATCGGGTTGCTGCCGTCTGTTCGAATATCTTCTGAAAGGTTTCAAAGGAACTAAATCGTTCCACAATGGCATTTTCCAGTTTGCCGGATGGTTTTTTTGCACCATTTTTGCTCAGGTGAGCCCAGAAGAGTTCATGGTTGTAAAAACCGCCACCATTGTTTAAAACAGCAGTCGGATATTGACTGACTTTGCCAAAAATTTCAAATATGGACTTATTTTCCAGTTCAGTGCCTGCAACAGCCGCATTAAGATTATCTGTGTAAGCCTTATGGTGTTTATTATAGTGGATATCCACAGTTGCACCATCCATGTAAGGTTCCAGATCGTAAATGCCAAATGGTAATTCAGCACGATTGTAAGGATATTTTAACATCGTTTCTCCAAGTTTAGATATGTTTATTGTGTTTGACTTTTCCGATTGACCGCATCCTGCCAGGAGGACTGCAGTTATAAAAAGTATCAAGGATTTCTTTTTCATATGATCTTCTCCTGTTTTTATTTGTTTGTTACCCGTAACCGGAAATCGTTACGACGATTTTCAAGTTCTTCTTTGACCGGGAATGATGTAATTTATTAAAACGTGTAACAAATTGAACAAGTGACAAGACAAACCAATGAAGGTGCGAAGGGACAATCCTTAAAACGTCGTACATTGTGAAATCCCAATACACATAAGGCCAAGAGAGATATATGAAAATTACAATCATCACAACAGGCGGAACAATCGAGAAGACTTATAATGAGCAGGATGGATCGTTAAAAAATTACAGTTCCATCCTCACAAAAATACTGGACTCGCTTCGTCTTCCCGACCTGCAGATACAGCAGAGAAATATCATCTTTAAGGATTCTCTGGATATGACAGATGACGACAGGGATTTGGTTTTGCGGCTGACAAAACTGGAAATGAAAAATTCCGATGCCGTTATTATTTTGCATGGTACAGATACGCTGGAACATACAGGTGAACTCTTATACCGTGAAATTCCCAAACCGTCATGTCCCATAATTTTCACAGGTGCCATGCGCCCCTATGAGTTTCGTGACTCCGATGCCATGCAGAATGTAACTGAAAGTCTTCTGGCTGCCCGTTTAATCGAACCGGGGTTATATATGGTTATGCACAACCGGTTACTCCGTTTCCCGGGCGTTTATAAAGACAAGGAAAAACGAACGTTTGATTTACGGTTAAGGGCGGATTCTTAATTGGTGTTTGTAGATATGTCTGATGATTTGTAAATCATTATAATAAAGATTTGTTGAAAAATCCGGAAATGTCCATGGATATGGACAGAATTGATGGTTTGTAAACTCCAATGTCGGGTCGGCATATATTCCGTTTTCCAGGGCGATTTTCTGCCGCCCGTATTTTGCGGATGCCAATACAACCTTATCATAATCCAAATATCCCGGATCAAGATTTATCATGCGCTTTCCGTCAATCCGAAACGCGTTCTCCATTATCCGTGTCAGATGTTTAATTTCTGCCAGTGATTCAGGCCGGATCAATTTTTCAAAACTCAACAGGATTCGATGAAGATTAGCCCCCATTTCTTCAGTATAGTAATCTGTATGCTCAAATAAAAAAACCGGACTTTTATGATCTGCGGGAGAAAAAACCTTACTCAGCAGGAAGATGAAATCGTCAGGATTAATTTTATCATTGTATAATACGGCACAGAAGAGTTTAACAGATTTGAATGGGTGAATTTCCATATATAAAAATAAGGTGTATTTATATCAAAATAAAGGAAACAGTGATTGAAAAGAATAAAATATTTTATTAACCTGTGACACAGGAAATAGAGGATATTTTCATGGCATTAAACGGTAAAATAACAATTAAACCTGATGGTACCGTTCTAACAGTAAGCCATGAATTAAAATCCTTTTTTTCTCATAAAATACCGGCCAGATTTCAAACCCTCGTTAACTGGCAAAAGAGTCCTTATCACAGCTATACAGATTTTATGAAAAATCTTTCTGTCCATACGCATGTGAATCTTTTTCTCAAAAAAACAAAAACAAGCAGTGTTTTATTTGATATTGCCTTATTTGAACGAACGGGTCAGGGTGCTGTTGTTCTGTCGTTGCAATTCATTCCTCATGAACAGCAACTGGAAATAGAACTGCAGCAGCAAAAACGATATACAAATGAAATAATCTCCACGGCAAACATTATTTTTATCAGAACGGATGCCCGTTTTCATATAAAGGATATGAATCACTGGGCTGAAAAAATACTGTGTGTTAACAAAAATGAACGATTGGATCAGAATGTTCTTGACCTTCTGCAGCTGTCCGGTTCTCAAAGACACGGTATGACCAGAAGTCTAAAAGAAAATGGACAGCTTCAGGAATTTGACATGGTTTACCGGACTCCGGGCGGGGCGGAAAAACGTCTTCTTTGGAATGTTAAGCTCTTTGTGGATTTTGAATTTGAGAATTCAATACTCTTGTTTTTCGGGCACGATATAACGGAACGGGTTCGTCTGGAGAAACAGGTTGCCCAGAGTGAAAAACTGGCTGCATTGGGACAATTGGCAGCAGGAATAGCCCATGATGTTTCAAAACCTATGGTTTCTATCAGTTCATTGGTTCAAATGCTGGAAGACCATGTTCAGGATGAACTGACAGAAAATACACTGAAGCTTATATCCAACCAGATTGATTATTTGTCCAGAACAGTCAGACAACTGATTGACATGAGCCGTCCGATAAACAGCGATAATGAAATCGTAAATGTTAACATGGTTCTCAAAGAAAGTGTGAGAATTGTAAAATTTGACACATACTTAAAAGATGTAAATATTATTGAAGAATTATCAGCAGATATTCTTCCGGTTCATTCTGCTTATGATAAACTGTTGCAGGTGTTTATAAATATTATGCTGAATGCCGGGTATGCAATGCGACAAACGGAAGAACCGATTCTTCGAATCAGGACATGTAACAGGGATAATTCAGTGTTTATTGACGTAGCAGATAATGGGGAAGGGATACCGGAAGAGAACCTTGAACGGGTATTTGAACCGTTTTTTACGACGCGGAGTTCTGATCAGGGAACCGGTTTGGGATTGTGGGTATGTCATAATATCATTAAATCCATGAATGGCACCATTGATATTGACAGTAAGTCAGGGAAGGGAAGCACGGTCAAAATTTCTGTTCCCTCATATAAAGGATAAATATTGGCATTCAGAATTTTACTGGTTGATGATGATACAATTTTTCGGGAATCACTCCTGACAATCCTTCAGAAACGAGGGTTTTCCTGTGATCAGGCAAAAGACGGACAGGAAGCATACGAGAAAGTCCTGTCCAGACCTTACGACATCATAATTTCTGATATTGATATGCCTCGGATGAACGGTATTAAACTAATGGAAAGTGTCCGGTCCGGCAATCCTGATATTTTTTTTATTATTGTCACGGCTTATGGATCCATGGAAACTGCGATTCAAGCACTTCGGCAGGGTGCGTTTGATTACATAATCAAACCCTTTAAATTTGATGACCTCATAGTAAAACTGAATAAACTGATCGAACACAAAGCGTTGGTTTTGGAAAATATTCGTCTCAGGCAGGAAATAAACCGGAAATATGACTTTGATAATATTGTGGGACATTCTCTCCCTATGCAGAAAATTTTTACAATGATCCGCAGAATATCTGAGAGTGACAGCAGTGTTTTTATCAATGGGAAAAACGGGACAGGAAAAGAGCTCCTGGCACGGACAATCCATTATCACAGTCCCCGGAAAAACGGTCCGTTTGTCGTCATGAATTGTAACGCATATCCAAAAACAGCAATTGAGGATGAGCTCTTTGGAAGGGTTGGTGATGATGCAGCGACTGAGAAGAAAGGGTTCTTATTACAGGCGGATAAAGGAGCCCTTTTTCTCGATGAAATTGGAGATTTGCCGTTAAATATTCAATTGAAATTGTTGCGGGCAATTGAACAAAAAGAGATCCTGCCCGTTGGAGGTTCAACACCCGTTCGCATCAATGTGAGAATTATCAGTGCAACAAACCAGGATATACTGAACGATATTCAGGATCAGCGTTTCAGGGAGGATCTTTATTTTCGCCTGAATGTTATCCATATAGATTTACCTGAATTAGCCGAAAGAAAAGAGGATATTCCTCTTCTGATAAACCACTTTATTTCACGGTTTAACAGAGAAATGGGTAAAAACATAAAGGGTATGTCTCCCGATGCCATCGAATTACTCGTAACGCATCAGTGGCGGGGTGAAGTTCGTGAACTTGAAAATATTGTTGAAAGGGCAATGATTTTTGCACAAACAGATGTTTTGGGAGTTGAAGTGTTGCCTGATTATTTAATCGCACGGGAAACATCCATGGATGAAAAGATCCCGGACGGACTCACTTTAGATGAAGCAACCCGAAAATTTCAGTATATTTATATAAGAAAAGTTCTTGAAAAGAATAAAGGTCATAAAGGAAAAACAGCAAAAAAGTTACAGATCAGTGAACCGACACTTTACAGAAAAATGCTTGATTACCAACCTGAAGAAGGTGAAACTTGATAATGTTTTTATTGCACTTTGAAATTAATATTCCTATTATTTCGGGCTTTTTGAATAATGGGTGTGTAGCTCAGTTGGTAGAGCAGCGGCCTTTTAAGCCGTTGGTCGAAGGTTCGAATCCTTCCACACTCACACAGGCCTCGTGTGAGGCTTTTTTTGTTCATCCAAATAAGCAGTCTAAAGTAAGATGGAGTCATTATCATGAAAGACCTGATAACGATTAAACCGATTTGTGATACGGATCGTATTTGGCTTCCGGTTTGGATCAGCCAACGGTGGAGAACCGAAACCCTCGTTTTTCGCGGAGAAAAAAATTCACCTGCCGAATTGCCCGGTTTTGTCGCTTTTATGCATAAAATGCCGGTGGGCGTTATTACCTACAGGATTAAAGATGATGTTTGTCAGATAATATCTCTGGATACGGTTGTCCACGGTAAAGGTATCGGACTCAGTTTGCTGGAAAAAGTTCTCGAACTGATGCAAAAAGAAAAAATCCATAAAGTCCGTATGTTAACAACTAATGATAATATAAAAAGAATGGAATTCCTTGAAAATGCCGGTTTCAAAAGAGTGAAAGTCTATGAGGATGAAGTTGTCAAATACTCAAGGAAAGTTAAACCGGAAATTCAACCCTATGGTTATGAACACATTCCGATAAAAGATGAGATTGAATACTGTCGGGAGTTATAACGGAAATAGGCGTTGGGGAGTACAGCCACTTGCCGGCACATAACCTGTCTTAACGATCTTCAACCCACTTTACCAGGTCTAAACAATTCTTTTACATCAAAAACAGGATGTACAATGCAAATTAAACACTTTTTAGATACGCAGGATTTTACGGCTGATGAAATTCATGACATATTGGATTTGATCCGGGTTTTGAAAGATGCGGATAAGGCCCGGTGTTTACCCCTGCTTTTGGATGGGGCCTCTCTGGGGATGATCTTTGAAGAACCGTCCACCCGGACACGTGTTTCTTTTGAAGTGGCCATGACTAAATTGGGAGGACATGCCCTTTATTTGAAACCGGGAGAAATTCACCTGGGGGAACGGGAATCCCTTGCAGACACGGCTCGGGTACTCTCCCGTATGTGTGATATTCTGATGGCGCGAACCCTGAAGCATGAAACCATGCTTGAGCTGGCGAAATATGCCACTGTACCGGTTTTAAACGGTCTGACAGATTATAATCATCCCACACAGGTTGTGTGTGATGTCTTTACAATGCAGGAACATATACCTGCGGGAAAAAAACTCAACGATCTGAATGTGACATTTGTGGGAGACGCAACAAATGTATTGAGTTCATTAATGCACATTTGTACCCAACTTGGCATGAATTTTGTCCATGCGGCGCCCCGGGCTTACCAGCCTCCCAAACCATGGATAGAAATTGCTGAAGAAAACTGCCGTAAATCCGGAGGAACACTTCATATCACAGATAACATGGATCAGGCTGTTTCCAAAGCAGATTTTATTTATACGGATCTGTGGTGGTGGGTTGGGCAGGAAAATGAGATCCCTGACCGGAGGAATGCTTTTATGCCGAACTTTCAGGTTACATCCCGGCTGCTCAATAAGGCACCTTCCCATGTTAAACTGATGCATTGTCTCCCGGCTTCCCGTAACGTGGAAGCAACGGATGAAGTCCTGGACTCCGACCAATCCATCATATTTGATCAGGCAGAGAACAGACTTCACACACAAAAAGCACTCCTGGTAAAATTTCTGTATCCCCTGTTAAAAAATCCGGATCATCAGGAAAGGATTGTATGGGAAAACACATGCCGTGAGATGGCGGAAAAACATTAAATCCGGAGAGAATCCCGTGTCTGATACAAGTAATTTTAAAAAAGTCCTAAAAAAACTGGATATGACCCTTTTTACAGTATGTGCCATTCTGGTTATAGATACATTGACACCGGCAGCATCAATCGGCGTCTCTTCTCTCACATGGTGGATGATCATGCTTGTATTCTTTTTCATCCCCTATGGATTGATCACTGCCGAACTGGGTGCTGCATATCCGGAACAGGGTGGTCTTTATATCTGGGTAAAGAACGCTTTTGGGAATAGGTGGGCAGCCCGTTCAACCTGGTATTATTGGGTCAATGTGGCTCTGTGGATGCCCTCTGTATATATCATGTTTGCGGGTGTTTTCAGTCAGCTATTCTTCCCCGGATTGTCCATGTTTATGCAGATATGTATTGGGATAATCATGACATGGCTGACTGTATGGATGGGTATTGTTTCTCTGGATACTGGAAAATGGATACCCAATATCGGTGCTTTTCTGAAAGTTTTTATTATGAGTTTTATCGGAATTGCCGGAATTGTGTATGCTTTTAAAAACGGATCAGCCAATACGTTTACTTTAAAAGCATTGGTGCCCGAAATGAATGAAGGCCTCAAATTTCTGCCTGCAATTCTATTCAGCTTCATGGGATTTGAACTTATGAGCGGTGCCGGTGATGAGATGGAAAATCCGGGAAGAGATATACCAAAAGCTATTATTGAATCAGGGGTTTTAATTGCAATCTTTTATCTTCTGGGTACATTAGGAATACTTCTGGCGCTTCCGGTTGAACAGATCGGACTTATTGATGGTTTTATTGATACATTGCGACTTTTTCTCGGTTCGGGTTCAAGCGGCAATGTGCTTGTTTTCTTACTGGGAATCGGAATTCTCTATACTTTTTTTGCCAATGTTGTCACTTGGAATATGGGAGCTAACCGAACGGCGGCAGAAGCAGCAGAAGAGGGTGAGCTTCCCGGAATTCTGGGAAAACTCCATCCGGTTAATCGAACGCCTGTTAATGCCTTTATTTTTACAGGAATAATATCTACGCTGGTCATTATTCTTTATGGTTTTTTTGCCCAAACTGCCGAGGATCTGTTCTGGAGCCTTTTTGCTTTTAGTTCCATCATTTTTTTATTGCCCTATCTTGCCATTTTCCCGGCATTTTTAAAGCTGCGTATTGCGGATCCTGATCGTCCCAGGCCATACAGACTTCCCGGTAAACCATGGGTTGGCCGGCTGCTTTCTGCACTCTGTTTTCTCTTTATTCTTCAGGCTATTATTCTTTTTGTCTGGATTCCTGGAGAATCAATGGATCCCATGTTTACGATATCTGTCATAAGCGGGGTTGTTGTTATAATTCTCATTGGTGAAATCCTGATATCCCTTGCAGGGAAAAGGCGAATATCATGAAGTATATTGAATCAAATCCAAAGGATGACGGATTCCGTATGCCCGGAGAATTTGAAAGCCATGACGGTTGCTGGATGTTGTGGCCGGAGCGGACTGATAACTGGCGGAATGGAGGCAAGCCGGCTCAAAAAGCTTTTACTGACGTTGCTAAAGCCATTTCCAGGTATGAAAAAGTTACGGTGGGTGTATCTGCAGCTCAATACAACCATGCACGGCATCTGCTGCCGCCTCAGGTCAGGGTAATAGAGATTTCTTACAATGATTCATGGGTAAGGGACTGCGGTCCAACCTGTGTGATCAATGAGAAAGGTGACGTACGGGGGGTGGACTGGGATTTCAATGCGTGGGGCGGGCTTGACGGGGGACTCTATTTTCCTTGGGATTTGGATGATTTGGTGGCAAAAAAAATCTGTGATATTGAAAATATTGATGTGTATAAAGCCCCCATGGTTCTGGAAGGGGGTTCTGTTCATGTTGACGGACAAGGAACCTTGATCACAACGGAAGAGTGTCTTTTAAATCCCAACCGAAATCCAAACCTGTCAAAAGCAGAAATTGAAGAGGTATTGATAAATTTTTTGAATATCAGAAAAATTATCTGGCTCCCTGATGGGGTCTATTTGGATGAGACAAATGGTCATGTGGACAATCTTTGCTGTTTTGCAAGACCGGGAGAAGTTATTCTGTCATGGACAGAGGATAAAAGCGATCCGCAATATGCCCGTTCATCCGCAGCAAAAGAAATTCTTGAAACAACTGACGATGCAATGGGGAGAAAACTTAAAATCCACTGTCTTGATCAGCCCGATCCCGTTTTTATCAGTAAGGAAGAAAGTGAAGGTGTAGATACGGCAGAGGGGACATTGCCGCGCCTTCCCGGTGACCGGCTTGCTGCATCCTATGTTAATTTCTACATAGCAAATTATGGAATTGTTATGCCGGTTTTTGGAGATCCGCATGATAAGGATGCTGTGGAGAAAATGAAAAAAATATTTCCCGAAAGAGAAATTATTCCGATTCCTGCCCGTGAGATTCTTTTGGGCGGCGGGAATATTCACTGTATAACTCAGCAGATTCCTCTAAGGAAAAATTAAATGATGGGTAAATCTATGTTAAAATCAATGTCACTTATTCTGATAACCGGATTCATGATTCTAAGCGGCTGTTCAGCAACAAATCCGCTTTTTCACTCGAAACAGGAACAATCCCAAGTGATCGATAAAATCGATTCTCTGTTTAATGATCCTCTGTTTGAACATGCTTTTTGGGGTGTACAGATAAAATCTGCTCATACAGGCAAAATATGGTATCAAAAAAATGAAAACCGCATGTTCATGCCTGCATCCAATAATAAAATTCCCACATCTTCGGTTGCGTTAACACGGTTTGGTCCGGATTATCGTTTTACCACAACGTTGTCATATAACGGTGAAATCCGTGATTCGATCCTCAATGGAGATCTGATTGTTTTCAGTAATGGCGATCCAACACTTTACGAGCGGTTTAATTTTGATTCCCGTGACGTTTTCTTTGATTGGGCCCGAATACTCAAGTCACACGGAATCCGGAAAATCACCGGTAGAATTATCGGGGATGACGATGCGTTTGACGATGATCGTTTTGGAGACGGCTGGAGTTTGAATTATCTGGATATATGGTATGCTGCTGAAGTAAATGCCCTGCAGTTTAATGAAAATTATGTTGATCTGAAATTTTTTCCGCCCCTGACACCTGACGGACAACTCCAAATCATACCGAATGTGAGCAGCCAATATTTTTCCATCGATCAGGATGTCGCCATCGGCGATACCGGGAGAACACGCATCAGCGTTACGAGAGAATTCGGGTCGAATGTTATTGAGATCCGCGGGTATGTGAAAGCCGGATCCTCGACTTTTGAACGATCTCCCACAATTTATAATCCTACCAAATTTTATACCGCTGTCCTGAAAGAAGTTCTTGAAGAAAATGGTATAACAGTGGAAGGGAATCCGGTTGATTGTGACGAATTGGACGATATGAACTGGCGTCAGGATCAAACTTTGCTGATCGAACATCATTCTCCGCCGTTTCGTGATATCTTAAAGGGACTCATGAAACGGAGCCAGAATATGTATGCCGAGACCATGACGCGCCTTTTGGGATATGATGAATATGGGCTGGGGTCCTTTTCAAATGGGAAAAAAGTTGTTGAAAAACAACTGGAAATGTGGGGTATCGAACCCGGGACTTATGTCTATGCCGATGGCTCCGGTCTAAGCCGGTACAATTACTGGAGTCCGGCTCAATTTGTAAAGATCCTTGAAGCTATGTATGATTCTCCTTATTGGCCTGTTTGGTATGAAATGCAGGCTGTTGCCGGCGTGGACGGCACATTGAAAAATCGCATGAAAGGCACTCCGGCCGAAAAAAATGTCCATGCAAAAACCGGTACCATAGCCAACTCCCGGGGGCTGTCAGGGTATGTAACAACTCAGGATGGTGAACTGTTAATTTTTTCATTTCTAATCAACGGACATCTATTGCGTTCAAATGAAACCGATTTGATTACGGATAAAGTCCTCGAGTTGTTGGCTCAATGAGCGCTGATTTAAAGGTTCTGCCAAACTTCCTGATCTAAACAAAATTTTTATTAATATCACCTCCCAACCTCCCAACTTCTGAACGTCTAAACCTTTCAACTTCTGAACCTTTGAACTCATGAACCCCTGAACAGCGAGCGAAGCGAGCCTCAACCTCTCTTACCAGGAATATTTTTAAACCACTGAACCTCTTCTTGAAACAATTGCTCATAATATTCGTATATTCTCAGAAAATTGGAGGATAGAATGAATAATCTCAGATCTTACGACAGAACAGCATCCAGAGGAACATACACTGCTTCTACGGCAGAAACGGAAGCACAAAAAGAGTTTATTACTAAGGTATTCGGCTGGATGACGGCCGCTCTTGTGATTACGGGAGTCGTTGCAAGGGGCGTTTTTACTTCGGAAGCACTTCAACAATTTGTATTTGGCACACCCTTTGTGTTCTTTGCTTTGATTATTGGACAGCTTGGTCTGGTTGTATATTTATCTGCAGCCATTAACCGTATGTCTGCCGCCACTGCAACTTGGACCTTTTTAGGTTATTCAGCAATAAATGGGCTCACATTGTCTGTTCTGTTTTTTGCTTTCACAAATGAATCCATCGCCTCAACGTTTATTATTACTGCTGCAACGTTCGGTGTTATGGCGGCCTGGGGATATTTTACAAAGAAAGATTTGACCGGGTTGGGAAGTCTGGCTTTTATGGGCTTAATTGGAATTTTGATTGCATCACTGGTTAATCTTTTCCTGCGAAGCGAAGGATTGTATTGGATTGTCAGTTATATCGGTGTGCTTGTTTTCACCGGACTTACAGCTTACGATACACAGGCCATTAAAAATATGTATGCATATGGCGGAGCCGGATCTGAACAAAATCAGAAAGTAGCAGTTTTAGGCGCTCTCCGTTTATATCTTGATTTTATAAATCTGTTTATTATGATGTTGAGAATAATGGGACGGCGGCGTTAAGTCCCGCCGTTTCGCAAAATTTTTCCCGATCTGGTTCCCGAGTGAATTCCATTTTGAAGGATTATTTTACCATTGACAATAACAGTATGAATTCCTTCAGGATATTGCTTGGGTTTGACAAAAGTAGCCGTATCCCGGATGGTCTCCGGATCAAATATTGCAATATCTGCATAATACCCTTCTTCTAAAAGTCCCCGTTTTATAAGTCCCATTTGCTTGGCAGGAAGGTATGTGATTTTATGGATCGCTTCTTCCAGTGAAAATAGGTTTTTCTCCCGCCGATAATATCCTAAAACCCTTGGGAATGATCCGTAATCCCGGGGATGGGGGTTGCCGATATTCAGGATACCGTATGGCGCCCATGTAACACTGTCGCTGCCGATTGAGACCCATGGTTGTGCAAGAATCATTTCGGTATTTTCCTCACTCATGGCAAAGCCGGCAATTTCCACGCCATTATCATCATCAATTAATAGTTTCTTTATAAAATCAAAGGGTTCTAAACCTGTTTCTTCAGCCCCCTGTTTAACCGAATATCCTTCCCAGTGACGGTTTTTGTCATGCCGAACATAACTGATGAGGACTCTGTCCGGTCCGCCCATATGGGAAATTTTTAAATTTGTGTACTCTTGAATTTTTTTACACGCCGACGGATCATTCAGTCTGTCCAGAATTTTATCTGTTCCTCCCTCACGACTCCACAGGGGAAGAAATATCTCAAGAGTGGTTCCATAAGCAGTATAAGGATACCGGTCCACCCCAACAGGATATCCCTGTTCTATCATTTCGTTAATATTGGTGATTATATGCTCTGCTTTATGCCAGTTCGGCGTGTTACATGCTTTTAAATGAGATATTTGAACCGGAATATCTGCTTCATGACAAATTCGGATTACCTCTCCAACAGCTTCCTCCAGGAAATCCCCTTCATTACGGATATGTGAAGCATAACGCCCTCCTAAAGATTTCATACTTTTACATAAGGTGATCAATTCGTCTGTATCGGCATAACTTCCCGGAGCATATTCAAGTCCTGTTGATAACCCCAGACTTCCCTGATCCAGGGTCTCTTTCAACAAGGCTTTCATTTGTTTGAGCTCTGACGATGCGGGATGACGGTTATTCTTACCCATAACTACGGTTCTCAAATCACCGTGTCCCGTAAAAACACCATAATTAATGCTAATTCCCGGATATTCCAACTGTTCAAAAAACGAACCCAATGAGTTCCAGTCAGTCTTTATACCAAAAAGGGAAACGTGACGGTCATGCCATTCAGCATAATTTGATTTGGAGAGGGGATAAGGAGACATGCCGCAGTTCCCGGATATTTCCGTTGTTATCCCCTGACGGATCTTACTTTCAGCATTTCGATTTACGAGGAGTTCTGCATGTGAATGGCTGTGAACATCGATAAAACCGGGTGAAACAGCAAAACCCCGGGCATTGATTTCTGTTTTTCCTTTCTCAGGGATACCTCTGTGAATCTTTATGATTTTATCGTTTTTAACCGCAAGATCAACCGATGCATGGGGACTTCCGTCTCCCCGGTGCAGTTGCCCGTTTCTGATAATCAGATCAAAGGTTTCCATTTACCTGATCAGTACGGCTTTTTGCCGGACTGTCCTCTTTGATTGTTCTACCTGAATGATATATACTCCTGAAGAGACTTCTTTTCCGGTATAATCCTTACCATTCCATACCATATCATATGTGCCTGCCTGCAAGTGTCCGGAAAACAAAAGAGTTATTAACCGCCCAGTTATGTCAAACACTTTGACCTCAAACAATTCTGAAACTGATGATGATATCGTAAAACGTGTGACAGGATTAAAGGGGTTGGGATAAACCGGACTGACAGCAAAGATTTCCGGTTTCAGTTTTTTGCTGTCGATAGAAGTAATTCCGGAAGGTGTTACATCTGTGAGTTGACCCTTAAGAATTTCAACACTTTTTAATGTATCCGTTGAATCGGAATAATGAAAGCACAGATCATAAAATCCTTCAGAAAGGGGATAATGAAAAAATAAAGTTTCTGTCTTTATCGGAATTTTTAAACGGGAAAGGGTAACAATTTCCACAGTATCAGGAATCATATCTTCAGGCTGCCAGTCTGCAATGATACCCTGTCCCATATTTTTTATATAGTTTAGAAGGGATCGCTTGTTATACTCCCAGTATCTTCTTAATGATGAAGACGCAAGCATTTTAATGTTTGTCAGTTCAATTGTCACTTCCTTGCAATGATGAAAATAAGTCATGTAATCCTGTCGGCCGCCATAAACAGGATACCAGTCCCAGCCGTTTGTTACACCGAGATTGAAGCCGCTCATATATGTCAAAGGACCGTAAAAACGTGCTGTATCAGCATATTCATGACTCACGTTTTCAAACCAATGTGTTTCAGAGTGTCTAGCCGGAGAGGAATCCCAGGGATAATTCACACACTCTGCACCGCCGTGGAAATTGACCGACATCCGAAAATTGCGTTGAGAAGCAAAGTCCATCATAGCCAGGGTTTCCGGCTGCCGGGCAATTGTATTCGGTTGAGAAACGTGGGGGGGGTCGGGGTAATTCCGGTTGAGATCATAGCTGTTTGCATTATAACGGATCGAACCGACCAGCGAGCTGTCGCTTAAATAATATGCCCCGTCAGGATTGGCGATCGGATTGATCCAGATTTGTGTTTCATCAAGGATTTTTTGAATATCGTCCGAATAATTATACGATGATAGCAATGTATCAATGAGTCGTAACATGAACACGGAAGCAGCGGTTTCATCTCCATGCATTTGTGCCGTATAAAAAAATTCCGGTTTCCGGATATTTTCATCAAGATTACCTGTAATACGGGCTGCCAGAAGCAATTTACCGCGAACGGAATATCCGATGGTATCAATACGGCACATTCCGGGATAATCTCTTGCAAATGATGCCATCATGTTCAGATATGACTGATATGTCGGATATTTGGACCAGTTGACATTTCTCAGATCATCATCGGTCATGTCTATACTTTTTGTGTCTCTCAGCGGGAGAATGATCCTGTATGGAATATTATGATTAAGAAAGACTTTCCACTCACGGTCGTCGGCATAAGCGATAACACTGTCATGATCTGCCGCGTCAATGCTGATTATTCGGGTAATTTCGTTTAAATCAACGTTCTTTCTGCTGAATTTAAACTGACGGATTTCAGCATTAAGACATGAGAATATCAGAAAACTTGATATAATAAAAACCAGTTTAATCTTCATCTTGACCGGATTCCTTTTGTGTATCCAGTGAATCCGCCGTTGTATCAGACATAATTTCATTTGACCGGATTTGTGACGTAAGGTCTTCCTGCAGGAATCTCATTTGAGAATAGAGTTCTGCCTGAGTCTGAATCAATTCAAGCATTTGAACCTGAATGGTATTAAGACGATCGGTCAGGCCTGTTATTGTTACATTCAATGAATCCATGATCAATTCATTTTTACTGTCGAACTGATCAGCCACGTCCTTAATTTGTAACATCAGCGAATCATAGGCTGCAATGATCGAATACTGCCTGCCTGACAGGATTTCCTGTTTATCCATAACCTTTTGATGTCGCCTTTCAATTTCTCTCACATGCTTGTCGGATGAGAATTTTATAATATCCATAATGGATGATTCCACGATGGAAAGGTCTTCTCTGAGAAAATGCTGATGTTGAACGACGGTTCGAACCTTCTGGTTAAGAGAATCCATGTTTTCTTTTAAAAGGCCCATCTGCTTCTGAACTAAAACGC
>DKER01000208.1 GCA_002452555.1 Fidelibacterota bacterium UBA6817
TTGCCTGAAGCCCAACAGGATCGGTTTATGTTTCAGCTCAATCTGGATTATCCTTCTGTTGATGAAGAAAAGAAAATTGTTCATGAGACTGTACGAATCAATAATACCACATTGAATCCTGTTATTCAGAAAGAGAGAATTATTCAGATCATTAAATTTACCCGCCACATTCCGGTTTCAGATCATGTGGTGGATTTTGCCGTGAATACTGTACGTAAAACGAGACCTGACGGAGATGCTGATCCATTCATCAAAAAGTTTGTTAAGTGGGGCGCAGGTCCGANNGTCCGAGGGCAGCCCAATATCTGATTGCAACTGCCAAAACACGGGCAGCAATTTACGGCAGACCTACACCGGATGAGTCTGATATTACGGCATTAACTATTCCTGTCCTTCAGCACAGGGTTTTGCGGACATTTGCAGCTGAAGCTGAACATGTGACCATTACTGACATAATCAGTCATATAACCCGAAGCAAGTGACCTATGTCTTCTTTGAATCAGTCGCAGGCTATCCGTCTTTCGGATTTGATCCTGTTTGATACGCTGGATCTTCAGGTAAAAAGAGTTGTGGAAGGTTTTATTCTGGGGCTGCACAGTTCTCCGTACCATGGGTTCAGCGTGGAGTTCTCCCAGCATAAAGCCTATAACCCGGGTGATGATATCCGGCGGCTGGACTGGAAAGTATTTGGCCGCACCAACCGATATTATATCAGACAGTATGAGCAGGATACAAACCTGTCGGCATATCTGCTCCTTGATGCCAGCCGATCCATGGCTTTCGGAAAACCCTATAATAAATTTTTTGCTGCTTCTGTTATTGCAGCTTCACTTGCGATGCTTTTGGTACGGCAAAATGATGCGGCAGGTCTCTGTCTTTTTCAGGATAAATTGACAAAGATCTTGCCTCCCAAGGCAGTTCAATCCTATCCGTATGAAATGATGAAAATTCTGTCCGATGTGGACATCGTAGGGAAAACCGCTACTGCGGCAGCACTCCACCAGCTGGCTGAAATGATACAACACAAAGGATTAGTCATTCTAATATCCGATCTTTTTGATGATGAAAATGAAATCCTTAACGGTATCCGGCATTTCCGTCATTACGGACATGAAGTTATGGTCGTTCATATCTGGCATCAGGATGAAATTGAATTAAAACACAGAAAAAAAACCGAATTTATTGATATGGAAACGGGGGCGAGGCTAAAGGCTGACAATCGTCGAATCCGGGATGACTATATCTTAGCTCAGAAAAGACTATGTCGTTTTTATCTTGAAAAACTGGGGGATATGGGCGTTGATTATATTTTTTTCAGGACTGACGATGATATTCGAACCGTATTGATGGAGTATTTGCTCAAACGAAAAGAGATGATGTAAAATCGTCAATACTCAGTTTTCAATCATTTCTTTTTTAACAAGCCTTTTTTTCGGCTTATCCATATTAAAATATTTTACTTCACCCTGTATCATCGTGAGCTTGACGCTAAAGTCATCGTCAAATGATGTAATATCGGCATTTCTCCCGGGGAGAATATAACCGGTTGATATCTGACGGCTCAAAACGGTCACCGGATTACAGGATGCCATACGCAAAGCATCATCGACATCAAATCCCATACCTACAAGGTTTTTAACACCTTTGATCATGGTTAATGCAGAGCCGGCGATTGTATTGTCTGATTTACGTTTGAAAACACCTTCATCGCAAAAAACTTCTTCATTGTTTGCCATCAGGCACCCGGATTTTTGTTCAGTCGGTTTTAATGAATCCGTAACCAGAACCATTTTATTGATCGGTTTAATATCCCTGAGCAGTTTAACGATAGCAGGATGTAAATGAAACCCGTCAGCAATAATTTCACAAGACACATTGGGATGAATCATAATGGCGCCTACAACACCCGGGTCCCGGTGGTGTAAACGGCGCATGGCATTAAAAAAATGGGTTGAATGAAGAATTCCTGCCTGTATACCTTCCAGCATATGGTCGTATGTTGCATTGGAGTGACCGGCAGATAAAACGATACCCTTTTTGGTGCAATACAATGCCAGGTCATGCATATTTTTCAATTCCGGTGCAACCGTCATGATGGAAATATTGTTTCCGGATTCTCGGATATACCGGTCCATAAGATTCAGATCGACTTCTTTCATATAATCTGTCGGCAGAACTCCCGATTTTTCTCTGGACACAAAGGGTCCTTCCAAGTGAAGTCCGTATATCTTTGCTCCGGGTTCAATTCCAATTGAAACACGAACGTTCCGGATAGCGTTGATAAAATCTTTATCTGCCTGTGGATAAAGGGTTGGACAGAATCCGGTTACGCCATACTCAACCAGTGTTTTTGACATTTCCAGAATGGCATCAACACTGCCGTCAGATGTATCAAAACCGTTAATTCCATGGATATGCGTATCCACAAATCCGGAAGATACCCAGGCGCCATCCATATCAAAAACTTTCATATCTTTGGGCCAGCTTCTCTGCTTAAACCGCTTCTCATTCATAACATCCGATATTTTCCCATCGATAATGATAATAGATGAATCTTCCAGGACAGTTACTCCCGTGAAAACCCTGGCGTGACGCAAACAGACTGTATTTGTCATTTTATTTCCTTTATGTATGTCATCCGTTGAAAATTATAAAATAATTACTATAATTAAAAGATGAGTTCACGTTTATAAGGTTACTTTTTGCCCCCGGAAAAAGTTGATTATAAGAGGACATCAATGTATATAAATTATATCCCCGCATCCGTTATTTCAGCAACATTACTTTTCTCGACTGATGAATTCCCGGTCCGTTCAAAACGAGAAAATACAATCCGGAACTTAGATTTTCGCAATTATAAACTATGGTGTATTCCCCTTTATCCATGAACTGCCATTTTATAAGATCTGCTTCTTTGCCGTTTATATCAAGGAGTGTTAAACTATATGCTCCTTTTTCCGGAATCTGATAGTGGATGTTCAGATGCGCATTAAAGGGATTAGGATACGTTGAAAGCAGGGTAAAATCATTTACGTTCAGCGGTTTTGCGTCCCTGACGGAAACCGGATCGCCTTCAGGCGTGAGGTGTCTGTTTATCTGGAATGATACGGCATCACCAAATACATATTGCCCGTTGACTGCTTGGGTAACAAGCTTGAGTACAGGCTGTCGCAATCCCTCGGGTAGGTAAACGGTTGCCGCATGGTTCCATCCCTTGATTCCCGGATTTTTCTGATTTATTCTGATAGTGTCAATTCCGTCAATATGGTACAAGTAATATGTGGCTTCGGTTGTGGCATTGATTTGTCTGTTAACATAAATATACACGTTATACCAGCCGTTTTCGGAAAGATCAGCATAATAGGTGAGCGTATCCATTGAATTTACCGGCGCGTAATAAC
The DNA here is from genome assembly GCA_002452555.1 of Fidelibacterota bacterium UBA6817. Taxonomy (GTDB): domain Bacteria; phylum Fidelibacterota; class Fidelibacteria; order Fidelibacterales; family Fidelibacteraceae; genus Fidelibacter. The sequence goes on from DKER01000208.1 coordinate 3,402, forward strand.
AGTGTCCGCCGTGTAGGGGAATATCACCCGTATAGGACAGCCATCCTGCTGTAGCAGTCACCTGGCGGGAATTTTCATGAATAATGCCGGTTTTCGGGCGCCATGCTTTACCCTGCCTGAATGGAGGAACAGCCGAATTTTTATAGTAAGTTGCTTTCAGTTTGTCTCCCAGCTGATTGTTGTTTTTCCGCAATCCTTCATAAAAGAAAAATGCTTCACCTTTAACATTCCTGTCCCGGTTTGCCTGCATAGCCTGCATCAGATAATCTTCGGAAATAATATATGAACCCACATTCATCAGAATTCCGGCAAAATATGCATGTCGGTGATTTGGATAATTCTGGAGTGACGATTCCAACGTGCTTACATATTCGGAATATGAATATCTGTAAAGTTGCGGGATGACATCATCGCAGATTTCCTCATTCATCCATGTATAGGGATCCTGGAGATATTCATGATAGCACCATGGATAAACACTGGGACTTGATGAAAAACTCAGGTTGGCATCATAAGCCTTAACCGAATCCCGAACTTCCCTGAACCAGTCATTCATTTTATCGGCCCGCCAGCGTTTCCAAGCGGCATTGTTGTAATCGGCAGGCGGTGCCTGACCATCGTGTTCGGACTTGTAAATATTAACGGTTACGGAATCATATCCTCCTTCAACAGGCATGGCTGGTATGCGATCCGAATATTCCAGTCCGTCGATATCATATTTTCGGCTGACTTCCATTGTCAGATCACGGATCATGGTCTGAACCTCGGGATTTATGGCGCTCATCCAGTAAAAATTGTTTTTCCATGCCAGTTTCCCGTCATTTGCCCGAAGTCCCCAATGAGGTTTTGCTTTCAGTATATAATCGGGATTTTCCTGATAACTGCTGGTCCAGTAAGACGCAAAACCATATTCGAACCATGGTAAAACTTCCATACCTCGTGCATGAGCTTCCACAATAAACGCAAGAATGGGATCCCGGCCCGTAAATGAAGGGTGAATTTTTCTGTTGCTGCCGAAGAGTTCGGACATGACATGACTGGGATAAAGGGTATGAACCCCGTCTGAACTGCTGGCGTTCCATACAACGAGCAGAATCGTATTGATTCCAATCGATTCTAGGTACTCCATGGATTCTGCAATTTTAGCATCGGAAAACATGACATCACTGGCAACATTGGTAATTTTTACAGCTCTGAATTCCTCCTGAATATTGCCTGCAGCAACGGACGGGTAATGCAGAATTAGGAGAAGATTGAGAAAAAGTGTAAGAATAAGGCTGAGCAGGTTATTGCGTCGAACTCCCGGAAACCCGGTATCGGTTATGAGAGATTTTTTTTTGGAGTGACTTTGAAGGTTTGAAACAGGCGTTATCATTTATAAAATTCTTCCTTTAACAGTTTGGCTGTACGATCATTCTCTTTCCTCAATCCCTCGTAGAAGAAAAATACTTCGCCATTGTATCCTGATTCCCGGTTATGGGCAATCACATTTCGCAGAAACTCATCATCCATGGTGTATTTTCCCAGATTCAGAAGAACACCCGGTATCATCGGACAATGATCACCGGACAGTTCCAAAACATCCGGATCCATAGATTTCAGCGTATTTTTATATGCTTCGATATTATAGCGGTAAATTTGCGGGATCATAAGATCACAATAACCACCCTTGATCCAGGCAGGCCAGTCCTGAAGGTATTCGTCGTAAGCCCACGGATAGATATTGGGAGCCCAGCTGACAATGAGATCCCGTCGTACGGCTTTCACGCTTTTATACACATCCTCCGCAAAAGCATTCAGGATATCGCCCCGCCATTTTTGCCATGCAGGATCGCGGTAATCATAGGGAGGTTCGTTACCGTTGTGTTCTGCTTTGTACCGATTAATCGTATAATCCGAGTATCCGCCTTCAATGGGATTGGCCGGCAGCCGGTCATCACCCTGTATTCCGTCCACATTATAATTTTCAACGACTTCCAGAATTAATGATTTAATAAAATCCTGAACCTCGGGGTGATACGGGTTCATCCACTCGAAATTATTTTTGGTCAGCAGATTTCCGTCCCTGTCTTTAGCAGCCCAGTGGGGATATTTGGCAAGAATATGTCCCCCGTTTGCATTGTAGGAAGATGAGAACCCGAACTCGAACCACGGTATAACGAGAAACCCTTTTTTATGAGCATAATCCGTAAGAATTTTCAAAGGGTCATGTCCTTCAAACACCGGATCGATCAATAACCCGAATTTCTCTTCCATGATTTTACTGGGATACATGGTTTTTCCCTGATTCCACACAACGGGAAACAGGGTATTGAACCCATGTTCATAAAGGAAATCAACGGCTTCCCGGATTGATTCCTGACTTTCAAGGACTCTGCTGTCAACGTTGGTTATCCAGACACCCTTGATCTCTGACAAATCGGGTGAATTCTTTTTTTCTCCCGAACAGGATGTCATGAAAGGGATCAGGATTGTCAAAAAGCAGAACACATATCTCATCTTTATACCTCTCAATATATTGATTTTTTGAAATAAGCCAGAATGTGACGGGCGATAAAATCATGACCTTCCGGTGTGGGGTGGACCTTATCCTCCGACCATTTTTTTTCGTTGCTCTTGATCAGTTCCNNTTTTTGAAATAATGATTGCAGATCGATTAACGGCAAATCAAATATCCTGCTTATATTTTGGACAGTTTTGCTATATAATTCCGTCATGATTTTTATGGGATTATTTTGTGTCCTGCAAACATAAAAAGGGGAGAGGAGAATGATTGAACATCCGGGCAGTTCATTTTTTGTTTGTTGGATCAATGCTGAATACGTGGATTTGAAATGAGATATTCGATCTTCTGTCGGAATGGAAAGACTCAGGGTCGTATGCACATCATTGATTCCGATTAGGATAAAAAGAACATCCGGTTTTTGCCTGATAACATCGTTCTGCCATCTCAGGCTTAACCCTTCAATCGTATTGCCGCAAATTCCTTTATTCAAAATGGAAAAATGACGCGAAGGAAATTCCGCTGTCAACATATTGCTGAAAAAAAGAACATACCCTTCACCCAAAGGGGGTTTGTCATTTGTCCGCCCTGCATCGGTAATGCTGTCACCGATAAAGAGAATTTTCAAAATTGCATATCCTCCTTCAGATGTAATTGAGCGAAATAGGGTTGAAAATATTTTGTGTAAAATAATATTTGAAAATGAAGAATAACAGTTTTAATTTAGTTTGTAAATTAAACGAACTAATTAAGACGTGAGAAGGAACGTATGAAAACACGCCTTTTAACGATTATAATGATTGGCCTTCTTCCTGCCTGTTTATGGAGTCAGACTACCGGCAAGATCAGCGGTATAGTCAGGGACGGGAAGACAAATGAGCCGCTGATCGGGGCCAATGTAGTTATTCTGAATACCCAGCTTGGAGCGGCTACGGGTGTTGACGGCGATTTTGTTATTTTAAATGTACCGGCCATGTCACACACTCTCTTGATAAATTATATCGGCTATAGACCGGTTACGCTTACAGATGTGGAAGTCCTTATGGGCCGGACTGCCCGTGTTCAGGTTCTTATGGAAGAGGATGTACTCCAGCTGGGGGAAACGGTCACCGTTACGGCAGAGCGTCCCATTGTAGAGGCAGATAAAACCGGATCATCGGTTCACCTCACCTCTGAAGATATCAGTGACCTTCCTGTAGAAGGCTTAAGAAATGTTCTGGAATTAACAGCCGGGATAAGCCGGAATGCCGACGGAACCATCAGTATTCGCGGCGGCAGCGGTTATGAAATCAATTATCAGGTAAATGGTATCAAATCCATGACAACCAATACCGGTGCCACCGCGTTTGGCGGAATGAATGACAAGGCTGATAACAGCTGGAAATATGACGTAAATCCGCTAGCCGTAGCACAGATGGAAGTGATTTCCGGCGGTTTCAATGCAGAACACGGGAATGCCCAGTCCGGTGTTATTAAAGTTGTAACCCGTGAAGGGGGGGAACGATTCTCAGGCGGTTTTCGCATGGAATACCGTCCGGCAGGGCAGTATCATTGGGGTGATTATCTCTATTCGAAAGATCAGATTGAATGGAAAAACTGGGGTAATTACGAAACGTGGCTGAAAAATATCAAATGGGCAAGGAACAGTGCCAATCCTTACACGATAGATGATGTTCCCTACAACCTATATGAAAGGAATAACGATACATATACCATCCGATCCTATAATGTTGACGACAGTGCGGCCGTCAATAATTACAATCTTTGGGTCATGAATCATACTCCCGGCGATAAACAGGTTATGCTGATTGACGGGTATGAATGGGTTCCGGTGAATTATAACGGAGAAACGCTTTACCGAAAAGAGTGGACCTTGAAGAATGTTGATAACAGGGATAATATCATGGGAGTATACGATTACAGACAACTCCCTGCCACCCGGTATATGTTCAGTTTTGGCGGACCGCTTGGGAATGATCCCAGAAAAATGAATTTTTTTCTGTCAGGTGAATTGAAAAGCAAACCAACCCGCCTGCCCACCCGCGAGAAGACCCAGGATATGCAGAATCTTTCGTTTATGATATCATGGAAACCGACGACCAAACACAATTTTAAATTTACCAATATGTATCAGTTTTACCGATCCGGTATGGGATCCGGTTCTGAAGATGTGCGCTGGGCCGGGCTGTGGGGCTGGTACGGCTCGCGAAGAAAATATACACTGATCTATGACCCTCTTCGTGAAGAAACCGTATTGGCGCAAAATCTCGATTATAAATATATCTTTTCGTCCAAATCCTATTTGCAGGCAACTGTAACGCACCAAAGTGAGGTGCTGTTTGCTCTTCAGCTTCCTGTTCCGGGTATTGAAAAAGATGCGCAGCGTGTAGCACAGGGCCGTCAGGAAACACGTTTCCTGGAAGAGAGAGGACCCTGGTTTGAAAATTACCGTGATTACTATACATGGTCCAGTCTTTACAATCAGGCATCTATAACTCATTATTATGAAGGAAATATGAGTTTTACGTCCCAATTGACCCCTACAAATCTTATTAAAGTAGGTATTGAGGGATGGATTATGGATCAGGATTACAATGCATCATCGTCTTTAACGGTTTCATCCTATATCTGGCGGACCGGGTTTTCTACAAACTACAAGGCGTTAACACGTTATTTTGCTGCTTATGTTCAGGATAAAATTGAATTTGCGGGGATGGTAGGAAATCTGGGACTCCGGCTCGATGCCTATAATTTTGGCGGAAAGGTCCCGGTCAACGAGTATGAACTTTTCTATCCTGCCGAAAATGAGGGATTTCCGGCAATCGGTATTCCTGCGTGGGACGATTCCAAAACCTTTGTTACCCTCTCACCGAGAGTGGGTATTTCATTTCCTATTGCAGACAAAACTGCTTTCAGAGTCCAATATGGTCATTTCAGATCTATGCCTCTTATTCACAGAGCCCTGGATAACCAGACAAATCACGGATGGGGCACGTATGGCAACCCAAATCTGGAACCTCAGTTAAGTATCAATTATGAAATCGGTATTCAGCAAAATCTCTGGGGTACGCATCAGTTGGATATTGTAACATATTATAATGATTTAAAAAATCAAACCCATGCCATTCACCGGGAAACAACAGCAGGATCCATTAAAAAAACAGATGAATATTATGGTACTTATACAACCTATACCAATAACAGCTACGGGAATTCACAGGGTATTGAGTTAACATTCAGAAACAGGGTTGTTACAAACTGGCGTTATAATGTAACCTACACACTCAGTCAGACTAAATCCGGGTATCACGGTCCCTATCTGGATCTGAGAGAGATGACGCCTGAACAGGAACAGACGTATACGTATTCAGCATCTGATTTTATTTCCGACGAGGACAGGACTCACCGGTTTAATCTTTCTTTATCCTATGTTATTCCGGAGAAAGGCGGTCCCGCCGTTCTGGGGCTCCATCCGTTAAGTCAAACAAGTTTCGGGTTTATTTATCGTGTATCCAGCGGAGCAGCCTATTATTGGAGTCCATCGTATCAGACCCAAATGAACATCCAGAATAATCGCCGTTATCCTCTGGAATCCGTAACCGATTTTCAAATTGAAAAACGGTTTACGGTCAGCTCCATTGATTTTGTAATGAATCTGAAAATCAGGAATTTGTTTAACAATAAACAACTGACACCCATTGACAATTACCTGGAACGGTCTGAATGGGTGACAAAAAGTATCACATACATAGATTCAGAAGNNGTTCCGAGAGAAGTTTACCTCACATTCGGATTTGATTTTTAAAACGATAACGGATGGACTGGATAATGAATAGATTAAAACAATTACTGATCATATTCCTGTTGACCGGGTTGACGACCAATACGGCATGGGGACAAATAATAAAATTAAATCGCGGACGTTTATGGCACTCGTTTCATCATGCCCAGGAATCTTCACCTCTTGCCGATTGGCAAAAAATGTCTGAAGGATTGGACTGGCCGGGATTTGAACCAACCGAACTGAATGAGAACCTGGGCGGGACTTATTCCCATCTTGTGGCCGGCGGTATCTATTTAACGGCATTGAAACCTTTGAGAGATGCCTCAAATAATACATATTTTGATTCTGATTCTGTTTTGGGCTGGATGGATTTTGCTCTGAACGGAGACAGAAATACAAGCAAAGAGCTTGGACAGCAGCCCTTTATATCCCGTGAACATAAAAAAATATGGCCGCGCGGAGAAAATTACTGGGGACTGACAAATCCCTACGAAGCGGAAGAATTGATTTACAGCTATATCGAAAAAGATCCCCAATATGATGATTCCAAAACAGGCAATAAGAAATTCAATGTAAGCATTAAACGTGAAGTCCGGCAGTGGTCCGGATCAGCCGCAGACCAGGATTATGTTATTGTCCGGTATGTCATAAAAAGTTTAGCCAGTGAAAGACGGGTGGGTATTGACAGTGCTTATGTTTTGCTGACCTATGCCATATCTCCCAATAACCGGGGATGGACGTACAGTTATCCATCGTACCGTTCCGGGGCCAGAAACACAATGAGCCGCTGGGATCCGGAAGAAAAACTGCTGACTGCGTGGGCAGGCAATTTTAAAAATACGCCCAATATTGATGACACTTATGATCCGTATGAATATTACCGATACAGTGCGATCGATAATGTCCAAAGACCCGTCACTGAATTTATGGCACCCGGTATAGTGGGCATTAAACTTCTTGAAGTTACGCCGGACCATGGGCCAGAACCGGATAAAATTAACGGATTTACCTGGTCAGCCGGTCCGCCGGACAGTGATTATGAAGGACCTTTTACCGCTATTGCGGGAATGAAAAACAAATATGATGCAATGAAAGATGTGTCCCGTCTGTTTGATGCCTATACCGATACAAACGATATTCGAATGGGTTCACAAAGACTCTATGCAAATTGGTCTTTCGGTCCTTACAATCTCAGGGGCGGCGGCAGAGATTCAATCGTAATTGTTGTAGGACAGTTTGTTGGAGGGCTCCCGTACGGCAAGACATTTATCGATACGATTGATCAGGATTTAAGGGCGGAAAAAGTACGGGAGATACGGGAAGCGGCTGATTCGGCAGCGAATTACCTGAGCGAACGGTTAACGTTCAATTACAATCATGATTTTACGGTTCCCCTTCCGCCGCCGGCTCCTCCATTTACTATTGAACCGGATACGGCTGGCGGATCTGTGGCAAATGTGCTTCTGTTCGATGATTCGGTTGAGTCCATTCCCGATCCTCAGCAGAATGTTATTGATA
>DKER01000055.1 GCA_002452555.1 Fidelibacterota bacterium UBA6817
ATCATAAATGGGAAACATGATCCTGTTTCTGAAACGGTCGAATTGTTTGTTCTTTTCTGATGTAACAATAAGGCCGGATTCATCTAAAATGTTTTTTTCTATTTTCTTTGCCCTTGCAGCTTTCAGAAGAGTATCCCAACTGTCCGGAGCAAATCCTACATGAAATTCACGAAGGGTCTTTTCTTCAAATCCCCGTTTGATAAGATATTCGCGGGCTGTTTTTCCGGATGGAGACGCCAATTCCTTTTCATAAATATTGATAGCCAGTTTGTGAAGATCAAAGAGATGCGAACGAATGCTTTTTTCTTCGTCGCTGGGTTTGTATGAATACTCCTCAAGATTGATCCCGGCCCTTTCTGCAAGCATATTCAGTGTTTCCGGGAAAGTGAGTTTTTCATATGCCATAACAAAATTCACGACATTTCCACCCACGCCGCATCCAAAACAATGGTAAATCTGTTTGGATGGGTTCACACTGAATGATGCAGTTTTCTCCTGATGAAACGGGCAACGCGCCCAGTAATTCTGACCTTTCCGGGTCAAAGACATGTATGAAGAGACAACATCTACAATGTCATTGGACTCTTTAATCTGTTCAATGATATGTTCCGGAATTCTTGCCATCTCTCTATATAACCTTTTAACCTCTCAACTTCTCAACCTTTGAACTCTTGAACCCTTGAGCTCTTGAACAGCGAGCAAAGCGAGCCTAAACATTCAACGTAATACAGGTTACTCCTGCACCGCCCTGATTCCATGCTGCCGGTTCAAAGCTAAGAACTCTTCTGTCATTTGTCAAAAAATCTTCAATAAATTTTTTCAGAATACCATGGCCGGTTCCGTGAAGAATTTCTGCATAAGCTAATCTATGTATCACAGCTCTGTCAATAAACCGGTCAAGGGTGCTCAGGGCTTCTTCAGTTCTGAATCCTCTCAAATCAATTCGATGCAAAACCGGTTCAGATGATTGTTCAACATACGTTTCAATTCGCTGGTCCGTTTTATGAGCCTTATCCAGCCATGATATGTCTAATCTCATACGTGAACCGCTTACATCAACCCAAACTCGTCGAGTTTTGGGATTAATCTCTACAATCCGACCGTTTTGCCCCAGGGAACGAACCCATACCCAATCTCCGGCATTCAGATCATTCATCTTCAATATTGTTTCATTAGGACCCTGTACTTTTTCCTGCCGTTCCTGCACAACGGTTTTTACCTGATCAAAGGTTTCTCTGGCTTTTTTGATTGATTTATGTTCAGCCCCGGACTCTCTGATTTCTTTAATAGCTCCTTCCAATTCCTTTTGAAGATCAAATATAATTTGTTCTGCTCTTTTCAGGGCTTCTTTTTCTGCTTTTTTATATTTATGGTCAATACTTTTCAACCGTTCCTGTATAATTTCGGAACTCTTTTTTAATTCACTTTCCTTCTTGTGAATGTCTGTCAGGAGTGAATCATAACGAAAAATCTTTCGCTGAAGGTCTTGAATGAGCCGTTCCAGTTTTTCCCGGTTTGTCCCCACCCGATTCAGAGCTGTTTCAATTACTCTGGGATCCAGTCTGTATCTGCGGGCAATATCAATAGCATAACTGCTTCCCGGAATACCCAGCCGGAATTCATATGTAGGCGAAAGAGTTTTATCATTAAACATCATACTGCCATTTTCAAGGAGAGGATTTTCAAAAGCGAGTGTTTTCAAAGCGCCATGATGTGTTGTGGCAAATGTCAGAGTCCCGCGAAGCATAAGTTCCTGAAGAATTCCCACCGCTAAAGCAGCACCTTCATCCGGATCGGTGCCGGTCCCCAGCTCATCAATCAGAACCAAACTTTCATGGGTAGCATTTTCCAGGATATTCCGAATTTTCAAAATATGGGAACTAAACGTAGATAAATCTCCATCGATGGATTGTTCATCACCAATATCAACGAATATACGATCTACAACCGGCAATGAACTGGAAGAATCCGCCGGGATCAGTAAACCGGCCTGATTCATGAGAATAAGCAGACCGATTGTTTTAAGCGCAACCGTTTTTCCTCCGGCATTCGGCCCTGTAATAATGACACCTCTCTTTTGTGAAGGAAGTGAAAACGTAAGAGGCACAACTTTCCTTTGAATAGCCAGTTCAAGGTTTCTTCCGTTAACAATCCTGAATGCATCCCTGTCGCCCGTCGGTTTATCACACAGGTACCGTACAGAAATTCGTCCGGCGGCGTGAATATAATCCACGGATTCTATCATGTTGACAGTGTTTTGAATATCATGTATCCTGTTTCTTACAACGGATGTCATTTCCAGAAGGATCCGGTAAATTTCCTCCTCTTCTGCAAGTTGGGTTTCCCGCAAATCATTATTCAGCGAAACAACGGATAAGGGCTCAATATAAAATGTTTGACCGGTTTGACTTTGGTCATGAATAATACCCTGAATTTGGTTTTTCCGGCTTGCGCGAACGGGAATAACATGCCTTCCGTTTCTAAAGGAAATCTGATCACTCACGGCAACCTGATCTTCCAGAAGTTTTGCAGAAAGCGTCTGAATTTCCTTTTGAATCTTTTGTTGAATTTTCCGGATACGTTTTCTGATCGAAAAAAGGGTTGGCGAGGCGCTGTCGGCAATAGATCCATCCTCATCAAAAATCGATAGGATTTTATTC
>DKER01000091.1 GCA_002452555.1 Fidelibacterota bacterium UBA6817
CCGGCCCGGGGAGAGAATTGATATAAAAATGAAATTTGCGGCATTAATGTTGGGATTTGTCGGGCTGTTAACCTTGTTGCGGTAAGGGGGCCTACAAAAAGGGTAAGCCAGTCCCGGGTAGGTGTGGATTCAAAATACTCTACAGACAAAGCGCTTACTCCGCCTGACAGGTTGAGTGTAAACTGGGAGCTGTAAGAAACGGGCATAATAAATTCCAAAAAGAGAAAGCCGCTAACCTGCGAAAATGAAGCATATTTCACCATTCCTCCGGAGGATTCGGACTGTTCTCCGTCACCTGCCAGAAGTGCTGCTCCAATACGCCACCGGTCATTAATATCTCCCCATCCCTGAAGCCCGTGAAAATAAAGGTTTCCCGTGAAATCATAGGGAATATTCATCCCGGGGAATGTAAATTCATTTTTACCGTAGACAACCAGGCTCGGAGCATAAGCGATTCCGCCGCCCTGAAACTGATCATAAAAGTCTGTTGAAGCGGCAAGCGGTATAGTCAGACATATCAGTAATAACAGCCGAAATAAAATTTTCATTGTCATAATCCCAATATTAGTCCCAAATGAAATCCCGGTGACATAAGCCGGATTTCCTTTCCATCTCCCAGGGGAACATGTCCGTTCAATGTCCATCCGGACTGGGGATATTGTGCAATCATCATAGACGTTGCAATTTTAAAACCCAGCTTATCCATTATACGATATTTTAGGGAAATATACGGACGGATATAAAAATGAAAGCCCGAATTCAGACTTGTCATGGTCATGGGTGACATTGCCGGATTGAATAGATTATCCCATGATGAAACGGTTTTAACCATGGAATAATGAAGTATCATTCTGTTCAGGCCGGCACCCGTTCCTACCAATACTTCAAAGCGTCTACCCGCAGGAACTCCCCATTCCAGATATGCCCCCAGAGCTGTCAATTGGGTATCGGCAAAAAGGGATGTATCGTTGGCCGTGGCCGTAAAATTTTTCTTTCCTGCATGAATTTCAGCACCGATGACCAGATTTCCGACAAATCGAACATAACCGTCAATTCCCTGTAAAATCCAGTATCCTGAGAGATCTTCCCCCAGCCATACTTTTCCGGGACCGGCATATAACTGGGGCAAGTTTTCCAATCCTTCCCCGCGAAGATTCAAAATCAGGGGTGAATATGAAATGCCGCTGTCAAAAATGGTACTCTCCGGCGAAGAATAAGCGTCCGTTAGTAACGTTAGTGAAAAGATAATAATTGATATTCGTTTGATGCTTTTCAAATATTCCCCTGCATTCATTATTCTGACTTTTTAAATTTAGTCTTATAAGTCCCTATATATCAATATTATTTTTTGTGAAAACCGGTGATTTCACTTGATTTTATAAGGGTGTGAACCTATATTGATAAGGTTGAATATAAACGGCTTTAACATCAATTTTCCTTAAGCTATACATGAGTGGAGCCTATGAAAAGATATATCATGGTTCTTGTGTTCACGCTCTTATTCATAGGGCGAGGTTATACTGCACCCGTGTGGGAAATACCGCTTTCAGGCCAGACTGTTGAAAAATGGATCGTAATTGATGCGCTATGTGATGAATCGTCAACGGTGGTTTCTGCTCTTTTATCTCCCCCATCCCAGTTCAGAGGAAAATCGACACTTGTTGTTTTTCGTCTAACCGGAGACAACAATTTTGATGAATTATGGAGAGTCTCGTACCCGGATAATCGTCAGGGGTATTTCAGCGATTTTGTCGTAACCGATCTGGATAACAACGGACGTCCTGAGATAAGTCTGCTTTTAATAAATGATGTTGTTCCCCGCGGGAGCAGCGATATAGACTGGATGAGAGTTTATGAATGGAACGGTGAAACGTTTCCTAACGCACCCACAACAACCGTTGCTTTGAATATTGATCGGATAACGCGTGCTCAACCGGCAAAAATTGTTCCCGGTTACTATACAAGCGATCAGATTATGGAAGCCGCTATCCTGTTTAGAGGTTCAACACGTAAAATTTATGTTCTTAAACGTACCGGACCGTTGCAGAAAAGCCGTTGGGATATCGGATTGGAAATTCGTTCCGACACCTTTTTATCCCAGGCCGGAATTCTGAATTTTACGGCCGTTCGCTGGGACAGACATCCACTGGCAGATGTTCTGTTTAATATGCAGAATTCAGGCAGGTCCTCTTATGAATTTACACTGGTTGCTCCCCAGGAGGGGAAAAGTGTTGAAAAGGCCAGATTGAGCACGGAGACGATAAATTTCAGCGTTAAAGAACTTCGTATCCACAGCTTAAGTCCCCGCCAATCATTCCCGGAAGATGTTTTACTAGTTAACGAGAGAGAACAGGCAGCATTACTGAAAAATGACCCGGAAAAAGGTCTGGTAATGACTCCCCTTAAGATCAACCGACCCTTCTCGCTCATTGGATCTGACAGCAAATCAATCATTACGTTTCAAAGAGATTCCGTTAGTATCTGGAAAAGGAATTCTCAATCAGGAGAGTATCAATATTCAACAAGCATTCCTATCACATTTCAGCCGAATAAAGGGTATCGGTACAATCAGAAACAGGGATTGACATATGCCGCCGGAACAACCCCGGGGAATACCGCTCTAAAGATTACAACGCTTCAAATTACGTCGCCACAGGTTGAACAAGAGATTACTGCACGTGAAAAAGAAGCATTGATTCGTGAACTCCAGTCACTTTTGCAGGATCCTGAAGAAAAAGATGTTGTTGTTCAGGTTCAAAAAACAGAAAGTAAACCGGACACGCTGATTATTCTTCCTCCGGAGGAACCGGAGACCGATATAATGACCAGGGTTCGGAATCGTCGTATGACGTATGATGCCGTATTGGAACCGGATGAGATTTTTACGCGGAATGTTGAGCTTGACAGACTTGACCCCGGAACGCTCAACCTGGAATGGATAGCGCCGGAAGGAGCTGTTTACAATTTCAGGACGGGATTGGTTGCCTGGCGCGTAATGCCTAACCAGCTCGATTCTCATTCTGTATACTTATCTATCAGTGACCGGAACGACACAACCCGTTATATTTGGAAGATCTATGTCAATGATCCGGTTAAAATTATCAATAAGGAACGCATGCTTCCAACAACCGTAAACAAGTCATTTTCTTTTGAGATTGAGCTTTCAGATAAAAATACGAATCCTGAATTTCAATTTGAACTTGAAGGTCTTGAAGGCGGATATATTACACAGGACGGCAGAGTTCACTGGACTCC
>DKER01000021.1 GCA_002452555.1 Fidelibacterota bacterium UBA6817
ATGATCATATCCAAATCACCGGCTGAAAGACCGGCTTTTTCCAGTGCCTTTTCCGCAGCTTTAACAGCAAGATCTGAGGTGCCCATTTCACCGGGAATAACATGATGCCGTTCAGAAATTCCGGTTCGTTCTATAATCCACTCATCCGATGTATCCATCAGTTTTTCCAGATCATGATTGGTTATGACTCTTTCAGGGACATAATAACCGTATCCTGCAATTTTTACACCCACATTAGTCTCCTTTTTCAACATGCGGTTTTATCGCTTTTACAATAAGTTGAATAGAACGTGTTCCATTCCATTCATTCATCGTAGGGACAAATACAATATCAATTGATTTCTGCGGATTTTGTATCAGAGGGAATTGATCTCCAAGATTCCAGGCAATACAATCCAGAGATCTGCTTTTTTTGCGAACCCTGAATTTCAAATGATTTTCACCCACAATCCTTGGATAAGAAGGCATCACATTCCGCAGACAGAATTTCGGGCGCATATTCCCGGGGCCGAAAGGTCTCATTCTATCAAGAAATTTAAGAAGGTTTGTATCAATTTGCTCTATATCCACGTCTGCATCAATATAAATTTTTGGAACAAGGAGATCTTCAGTGATAATTTCATCGGCAAAGGAAATGAGATCTTCGGCAAACAGTTCAAGATTCTCCCGTGCAATCGTCAATCCTGCAGCCATCACGTGGCCGCCGAAGGTTTTAAGCCATTTGCTGTTGGCATGAAGCGCACCGTACAAATCGAATCCGTTAATACTGCGTCCGCTGCCCTTGCCCACATCATCCTGGAAAGCGATCATAATAACCGGACGGTTATACTGTTCCTTGATTTTTGAGGCCACAATTCCAATAACACCCGAATGCCAGTTCGGCCTGTAAAGTATCAGCAGTTTAGGAAGTTCATCGGCATATTTACTTTCAATTTCCAGAATAGCTTCTTCCATAACCTCTTTTTCAATGGTTCGGCGCTGTGTATTTTCATCATCCAGAATTTCCGAGTATTCCCGTGCAACCTGAGAATCGTCCGTAGTCAAAAGCCTTACGGCTCTTGATGCTTCCCCAAGCCGTCCAACCGCGTTCAGCCTGGGAGCAATTCCAAAGACTATTTTCGTCACATCCATTTCTTCAGGCCTGATGCGGCTTACATTCATAAGAGCAGCCAAACCAATCCTGTTTTTCCCTGTATTGATCTGCCTTAACCCTTCACTCATGATTATTCTGTTTTCGCCGGTCAGGCTCACAATATCGGCTGCCGTTCCCAACGCCACCAGATCAAGATAGTCGTTTGCAAGTTCACGGTCCAGATTAAAGTGCTGACAGTATGCCTGTATCAGTTTAAACGCAACACCGGCTCCGCATAAATTCTTTTCCGGATAATTGTCATCATCACGTTTTGGATTGAGAATGGCTACGGCCGGAGGGAGTTCAGGCGACGGCTGGTGATGGTCTGTTACAATTACTTCCAGTTCTTTTTCATTTGCATATTGAATCACATTCACTGCATTTATACCGCAATCACAGGTTATGATCAAACGGATTTTTTCACCTGCGGCATAGTCAATCCCTTCGAATGAAAGTCCATACCCTTCTTTTTCACGATCCGGGATATAGTATGTTACATCGCCCCCAAGTCTTTTAAAAAAAAGATAAAGAACCGATGCAGATGTGATACCATCAACATCATAATCCCCGTAAATCAGTATTCGTTCATTATAAAGCAAGGCTTCGTGGATCCGCTTAACCGCCTTATCCATATCCTTCATGAGAAAGGGGTCATACATTTTATCCGGATCCGGATCAAAAAAGTCTTCCAGCTGTTCGTTATTGATGATACCCCGTGTCAAAAGAATTTTTGCATACAGAGGGGCAAGATTAAGCGATCTGCTAAAAATCAGAAGCTTTTCGTTGTCATATTCTTTGAAAATCCAATGCATTTGTTAAATCAGATCCGGAGATGAACGTAAGCCGAATTCTGTTCATCCCGCCAGGCGGGATGGACGGTCATTTATCTGGTTTCGGAATCACTTCCGAAATCATGCTGCTACCCTGGGAAGAGAGTCCGGGCCGGACTCACCGCCGAAGCGGTCTCCCAATTTTGCATTGCTCCTGCCGGGGTTTACCAGGCAGCCCGCTTTGCAGCGGACCCGGTGAGCTTTTACCTCGCCTTTTCACCTGTATCGGCTCAAGAATGAGCAGATAGTTTGTTTTCTGTGGCACTTTCCAGCCATCACTGACTCCTCGCGTTACGAGGCGGCCTACCCTGCGGAGTTCGGACTTTCCTCATCCCGACAGATTTCAAACCTGAGGAGACGCGACCGTCTTATCAACTCCGGATCTATATACCTTTTATTTATCTACAGTCAAACACCCTTCTTCTGAATATATGAACCGGCCGCAGATATCACAAGTAACGATTTTATTCCGCTTGTAAATATCTACCCGTTTCTGAGGAATAACACGGTTGTTGCAGCCGCCGCACGCATCTCTGATAATGGGAACAACCGCTACCCCGCGGCGAGCTTTTCGAACCCGTTCATACACATTTAAAATATTCCGGGGTACCTTTTTCGTAATTTCCAATCGTTCCGCTTCCAGCCGTTCCTTTTCATCACGCGTTTCCTGAATAGTCTTATCCAAGTCTTTTTTCGCTTTGTCAAGATCATCAGTCAATGAACGTACCAGCGTTTCGGATTCCTGAATAGATTCTTCAAGATTTTTGCTTTCTTCTTCGGCTTCCAATATAATGTTTTCTGCATCTGAAATTTCTTTTTTGGCATAATCAATTTCTGCAGTCAGTGCGTCATATTCTCTGTTTGTCGTAACCAGATAAAGCTGCTCCTGATACCTTTCCAGCTTTGTCCGGTAATCCATGATTTTACCTTCGCTTTTGATAACTATCGCTTTATTCTGGCTAATCCGGTTTCCATCCTGAATCTTCTTCTCTTCTTCCTCCTGTATCCGGACCTCAAAAGAAAGGACCGTTTCCGGCAGATTTCCCATTTTTTCATTTATTGCTTTTAATTGGTAATCAACTGATTGCAGCTTAATTAGCCGATTCATTGTCTCATGCATTCAATCCTCCGGGCTGGTAAAAAATTTCCAAAAAAAAAGCACCTGTAAAAAGGTGCTTCTGTTTATCTAAGGTTTTGTTACTGGCTGGAATGACGTATCGTTTAATCTGTCCTGCTCCATAGTTTTCGATGAACATGTTTTTTTCGCATCGGTAAATTTCCAGAAATTTCAAGTGAAAGTCAAGATGCATATCATTTTCCCGTTTATTTATTCTATCATTTCAGACACTTTTATTCTCATATCTTCACAGTGCTGCCTTTGAAGAAAAATATTCTCTTATCTCAGCATCAAAGATATTGTCACTATTAATCAGGCCCGGCTCATTGCTGTTTTTATTCAGCGAATCAGATCGAATCCTTTTATGAGAAATCCCATGTGCTTCAATGTTTAAATGCTTCTGCAAAATGGTTTCCCAAAACCTCGTTCTTATCTGTACTTCTACAATTTTTGACAGATTATGAGATGAAATCTGATTGATTATTTTAAACTGACGTCCGGCCTGAATCATTACCATGAAGTGCCACTGCGATAATTCGTAACAGCGTAATGTTTTAAATACTTTTTTCACACATTAATAAATACATTGTGACATTGGGTATGTTTTATAGGCAGGGCGGTACATAAACTCCAGAACTTACGAATCATGACTAATTATACTATAATCGTATGATTTTATGAATTTGCGTAATAATATTCTTGATAATGTGTTTGCGTAATTGTATTATTTATACGAATAACGTATAAATCGAAACAAACCGTAAACCCTTTTGAAGAAAATGAAAACAAAAAAAGAACCCAAAAAGAAGACGGCAATTGTTCAAGCCGCAAACGGATTGTTCAAACAATTCGGTTTTAAGAAAGTCACAGTTGAAGAAATCTGTGAAATCGCCTGCGTCAGCAAGATGACATTCTATAAGTATTTCCCAAATAAGAATGAATTAATCAAATATCTTTGGCAAAAGATGATCGATGACAGCTGGGCAAAACTGGGCGAATTGGAGAACAATGAAACACCTTTTCAGGACAAAATACATATGATACTGAAATTAAAGGAAGAAGCGACTTCGGCGATGGGAGACCAGTACATCAGGGATTATTTAAATATTGTACCGGAGTTGCAGGATTTCTATAATCAGGTATTGGCAGATGTAATGCAACGATTTATAAAAATAATTAAACATGCTCAGGAAAAGGGTGAAGTCAGGAAAACAATACGTCCCGAGTTTTTCTTTGCCGTAGTTAATCAGTTAACGGCGTTAGCCAATAATGAACAGTTAGTCAGTATATATAATAACTATACTGAGTTTGCGCTTGAGATCAATAATTTTCTCTATTACGGTTTAATGCCGTTACCGGAAGATAATAAATGAAAAATCGGATAACAATTCTGGTGATTCTGATTAACACGATTCTCGTTGCGCAGGTCGATTTCCGGGGCAGGTTGTCTTTACAGGGCAATATCAGGCTCTCCGATACTTTATACAAGGGAAATGTTGCCGCTCAGTATATCCCCAATTTGCACCTTATGAGGGAGCGAAAACCGGGCAATATATT
>DKER01000178.1 GCA_002452555.1 Fidelibacterota bacterium UBA6817
TGCCGGGGAGAACCGAACCTTACCGACCCGGGAGAGGTCCACTCAGGGAGAGATCCTGCTCATTCCAAATGACCGGCACTCGTCTCACGGCATCCGTCTCTTCCGGCCGGCAACCCGCTCACGATAGATCGGAGCAGAGATCGGGATGTTCTTTGCATTCTTATAAAAAAAACTGTCAATGAGTTCTGCCTGCTGCCGGCTCCACTCCGCGTTGGGCGTCCGTTTCACCCAGGCTGCAGAGGATCGGACGAAGGCAAGGTGTTCTTTCCGGCGGGCCTCGCGATCAAAGGATAATTCCATACGTATCCCCCTCAACCCGGAATGTCCTGAACAGTTCCCGCATCCGGTCACGATCAAGATGATCCAAAAAAATCTCCCAGAGATACAACGCATCTTCTTATGGTTTTTCCCATTAATCTGCTTTTTTTCAAAATCTTGTTATTATGAAATTCATTTTGGTAACAAATTTTGTTATCAGATCAAAAGTTTTTTTTATTTATACAACATGATCAATGTAATGGCAGGTAATTTTCTTGATCTGCATATTGTCGATTATTGCCAGCTGGACTGCCGGCACTGTTACCTGAATAAAGGATCCGGCACAATGCCACTCGACATGATAAAAAATATCTGTGTGGATTTTCTTTGCACGGGATTTCCATTACCGCACAGTAATGTAATTCTCAGTGGGGGTGACCCACTTCTTCATCCCGAGTTTCCTGAAGTTTGCGAGATTGTTAGAACCCTCAACGGCCGGATCTCTCTGAGTACCAATGGCATTTTAATTCCCCGATATCTACAGCTTTTCAAACGCGAAGACTGCATCCAGATAAGCATCGATGGTGATGAAGGAATACACGATTATATCCGGGGACCGGGGTCTTATCAGAAATCCGTAAGTGCCTTAATAGCTCTGAATGAGAAAAATATCCCCCACACTATCTCATTTACCTTGAATAAACAAAACCAGCATTGCGTAGATCATATCATTGGCCTTTGCAGAGAACACCAGGCTGCATTATTAAATTTCAATATCTATCAGCCAATTCAGGATAACGCTCTGGACCCGGTTTCCCCTGCCGAATGGATTCGTCTACGGAATTATGCACGTGAAATACTCAGGGGATCTGGAATTCTCGTTCCAAATACCTGTGTTGAAGAAGGATGCATTGGCGGAATTTTAGGCATCTCTGTTCTTCCGGATGGAACCTACTGGGACTGTTCGCGCAACCAGATGGTTCTTGGGATGTATCCACAGAAAATCAGGGATTTCCTCTTTTGGGATCAGATTCGCCGGAAAGGTACGAGAGACCAATTCGAAACATGTTGCAGGAGATTTGCAAATGTCTGAAATATTTATTTTATCTTCAATCCCGGAACAGGGCAAAACCACGACTGCGTTATTGCTTGAAAAGCAATTGAAAGACGAAGGTAAACGTGTTGCGTGTCTTCAGAATAATAAAGGCCAGAATGATGTTGGACTGTATCTGAAAAAAGGTGCCTTTCATTACACGATTCCTCTCGAAGCGACGCAGGGAAAGGCCGCGTTCGAACGATGGGTTCCCAGAGGATATGATTCATACATCATGGAAATTACCATGCCCTATTCTCCTTTTGGGGCCGCGTACGTTGATCTATTTCAGAATGTCAACGAGGTGATATCCTTCGATGTGAGACACGATTGGAGGTCGCATGTTTCTGATTCCTATTCAAAACTGTGGAACCGGAGCAAACATGGAATCGGCCGCAACCAGAATCTGATGGCATTCTGGGATCTGGTTCACGAACGCAATAATAAGATCCTGCTGACAAAAACCCCGACCGTTGTCGATGGGCCGTGCGTTGATACAACACCGACCCTCCATCATGCCGATGAACTTGTTTCCGACACCGTTAATCCCCGGATGGAGTATCCCAAAAGCTCCAAAGACGTTATAGCATTCGGGGCATTTCCGGGTGAGTTCTGGGATATCTTTCCGTCATTGAAATGGTTCGGCTATGATCCGTGCGGATTCCAGCGGAATCTGAAGAAAGGAGATTATGATATGGCCATTATCGGACAATGCAAAAATCAGGATTTGAAATTTTCTTTACAGCCGGAGAATACCGATTGCATCTGTTACCAACCAAACGTCTACCTGGATCTGAAAAAAATGCAGCTCAGGAAACCATTGACCGGGGATTATCCGGCGATTCTCTCTACAATTAAGAATCAAAAACCCGGAACACCGGTATGCCCGGACGGGGAACCGTACTGCGGGTATAATAACCGCTTCTGGGTTCACCGAAAATTTGAAAATACTGAACCGGTGTGGAAAGAAAGGAACATTGTTTATTGTGACGGCTGGGTTCTCCCGCAGTATCTGATCAACGAAGGATTTCTGGAGGTGTGATTATGGGATGGGCTGACTGGGCAGATGTCAATTGTTATCCTCAATCATCCGATATCGATTTCCGTGTAGATTTTAAAATTGACGGCTGTCAATGGCAAGTAGGAATGTGCCATGAAAATGCAATTGCACGGTGGACGTTTGGCAATAGTGATATCAGTGATGAGACCAAGGCAGTTTTGGAAAAAATCCAATGGAGACGCCATGCCTACCAGACTTGTGAAACGTATGAAAAATCATTCCAGACACTCGGCCTGGACAATACAAGAGAATTATATCTTGTGTCTGCAAGCAGGAATGGCCACCTAATGACTGGAGAATTACGGGAGCCGGATCTTAATAAGGATGTTTTTGAAAACTGGAGAATTTTTAATTTTCACGAACTCAATCTTACACCATTATTGTGGAATGGGGATCCATTTGAAGGCCCCCAATTACAATACGGACCGCCACCATTTCCGGGCGCAGATGAATTCAATTATATTGGTATAAAAAAAGTGACTGGAATTCGCATTGAAGGATGTACTCTGAAATATGACTCAGATTCATATGCAAATTTTCAAATCAGCCAGTATGGTCAGATACAGTAATCATAATGTAAAAATCGGTGTATAATGCATAATAGTGGTGAGAAAAATCCAAATACAAGTAAAAAATGGCTCATTATCGCATTCACCATTATAGCAATCGTTTTTGTTGTATATACTAGTGCCACTCATTCACTATGGCCGGAACTAAACACGATTGTAAAAAAACCTGACACAGATTATCTCCAAAAGGCTGCTGCTGGCGAAAATTTTTCACAAACGCCAATTCAATCCACAGATCCATTGTGGAATTATTCAACGGGAGGTCATGTGTATAGTGTTGCAACAAATTCTAATGGCAATCACATCATTGCAGGTACTGACAATAACACCCTTTTTAATTTTTACAGGAACGGATCACTCTCCTGGAATTTTTCACAAACTACTGGATTATCAACCCAACCTTATTTTAAAAGTGTTGCGATGACGGCCGATGGCGATTACATATATGCTGTCAGGGATTTATGTCCGTCATGCTTTTTCCATCGAAATGGGACACTCCTTTGGGGATGCCAAAATTGGGAGTCAGGTAAGGTTATTGGTGTAAGTGGTGGAATAAGCTCCGATGGCAGTTACCTGGTGATGTCAACAGAGATTCATAACAAGGTATATTTTCGAAATGACACCGGTAAAATTCTATGGCAATTTACAACCTATGACCTTGAAAACCCTTCAGAATGGAATGATCATACCGGAGTCCATGTCTCCATCAGTGCTGATGGGCAGCACGTTGCAGCGGTTTCGGAAGATTCACGGGTTTATTTTTTCAACAAGAGCGGGAGTCTCCTCTGGAGCAATATCACCGGGAGATCACTTGAGAACGTAGCGATGAGTGCAAATGGAAAATATATTGCGGTTGCTTCCCGTGATCACAATGTCTATTATTACGATGCGTTCGGAACCCGCATATGGAATTATACAACCGGAGGCATCGTAAAGAACGTAGCTGTAAATCGTGATGGCAATTATATCACAGCAGGTTCTGACGATTCACACGTGTATCTCTTCGACCGGAATGGGACTCTCCTCTGGAAATATCTAACTGGTGGCCCCGTGGATTCCGTTTCCATGAGTCTTGAGGGGCTGACGATAACAGCAGGATCCGACGATCATTCAGTGTATTGTTTTAACCCGACTGGAAACCTGCTCTGGAAATATACAACGGGAGACAAGGTGAAAAGCGTCTCTGTCAGCGGGGATGGCGAGTATGTGGCAGCAGGATCCTGGGATGGGAATGTATACTTCTTTCATCGTAGTGGATCGAATGTTGGATGACGGTAAAA
The DNA here is from genome assembly GCA_002452555.1 of Fidelibacterota bacterium UBA6817. Lineage (GTDB taxonomy): Bacteria > Fidelibacterota > Fidelibacteria > Fidelibacterales > Fidelibacteraceae > Fidelibacter. Next base: position 4,261 of record DKER01000178.1, read on the forward strand.
ATAGATTCTGCAATAGCTGGGTGCTCCCGCAGAACCTGATCAAAGAAGGATTACTGGAGGTGTGATTATGGGATGGGCTGAATATGCGGATGTTTGTATTCCACAGCCGGGACCATATCTGCTGCTCGACATTAAATTGGTACGTCATGGTACTGGAAACTGGACAGAGGGAGGTTGTTTTGAAAACCGGGATATCAGATTCCTGAGAGATACAACGATAGAAAAATTCAATTTGTTAAAGGATGGTGCAGTGAACTCTTCTTGGAAAAAGGATATTTCCTGCAACCGTCCTGAGGATATCATGCCTTGGATTGTTGACCAACCGAAAGGGAGAGAAATATATATTGCATCAATAACATCCGGCTCTTACCTGCCAAGTCCCCCATTCCCACCGAACACTCCATACCCTCCACATGCTATGGTTG
>DKER01000231.1:0-8219 GCA_002452555.1 Fidelibacterota bacterium UBA6817
CATCCAGGGTGGCGAGTTCTGCTAAAAGCTCACCGGCGGAATTGATTTTCCGGACATTGTTCCATGCAGCATTGATCCATATATTTTCAGGATCTTCAACACTGATGCCGCCATTGGCCCAACCTGCTGTAATGGGAATTTCCAGCTCCTCGGCAAATGTCAGCCCGTCACTGGTTCCAAAAACCTTAATGACAGCACCGTTGATGGCGGGTGCATAGATTTTTGTATCTGTACCTGATCCATACAAATCAAGGTTATCGCCAAACCGCGCCGTAACAGCCTGAGTCAGGGCAACTGTAGGAACGGCTTCTTCATTTTCCCACCGATAGATTTTAAAATCACCGCCGCTGGCAAGATTACATGCATAGATTACACCGTCATCATCAACCAGAACTTTCATTAAGGCAATTCCGTTGAAGCCTCCGGTTACATCTGTCATATCCAGCTGGCCGACAACAGAACCGTTATCAGCATCGAGTATATGGATGATTGCTCCGCCGGTTCTGCTGGCAACAAGAATGTGATTGGTTACAGGGTTATAACCCATACCTCTGGCATTATTATCATTTTTAAAAAAGTCCAGTACATCAACGTCTATCTGCCATTCAGAGACCATGTTAACAGGATCTTGGGGCATAACCGGGACTTTCATATGATAAGCACCGATACCGTTATTTGTCATCATGGCAAAAACATCAACGGTTCCGTTATTATTATTGATATAAGCAATATCACCGGTTTGATTGGCATTATCACCGGACGGACCGAAAGCAGTCGGAGTCATTCCCCAATGACGCCAGGCATTGGGAATCCCGTTTGTCCATTCAAGAACCTGAAAACTTTGGGCACTCCAAATTAGATTCTGAACTACAAATTTCCGATCATTGGCTTCAAAAGCCACGAAAGCATTCCCGTCACCGGCGATTCCGGTTGAAAACTGATCACCCCAAACACCGTCCGGAGTAACATATGTGATTTTCTGACCGCTGGCGCTGAACAGAAAATCATCAGTATCCGGCAGAGGGGATATTTTTGCCTGATTATCGGTTTTGACAAACGCTTCACCGGTAAATGTGATCTCTTCGGGAACAGGGTTAATTTCTCCCCCTTCCATTGTAAATTTGAAGGCACGTTTACCCCACCATCCTGAATCCACCAGATAAACAACCAGTGTCCCGTCGTAATAGCTTCCGGATACTGTCATCTTATCGCCAAGACGAAAATATTCAGATCCGGTTGCCGTTGTAGTATCCGGCATAAAACGGAGCAGAGTATCCCGCACTCCTATGGCCGGATCCCACTTGTAAACGGTTACAGGCGCCACCGGCAGCCATTGGCCGTCATGACCTACTATGGATGAACCATAGAGATAGCCGTCCTCGTCCACTTCCACATCGCCCAGAGCCACGTTGCTTTCGCCTACCGTGTCGATCAGGGCACCTGTAGCAATATCAAGGACTTTAATACCTCTTGCCCGGAATGACCCCAGATAGAGTTTACCATCAGCTGCTGCAATGCCGCGAACATCATGGTCTGTGGTAAACCATTCGGGCAGATTCGCATCTCTTTTGGTAATCTCCCATTTGGGGGTCATCACCTGGCCGAATGCCAGAGGTACCAGCAGTACCAACAGCATTCCTAACATACCAAGCTTCTTCATACCTTTTCTCCTCTTTATGAGTTTCTTCTTTATTTTTGAACAAACGGCTTGAAAGCCATTTGAATATTACCAGAGCAATATCATTTTCCCGGAAGCAGATCCCCGGTTTGATTGCAGCGCATAAACATAGATCCCGGAAGACACCTTTTTCCCTGAATCATTCGTGCCATCCCACGAAAATTCATATGAACCTGCTGAAAGAAACGCAGATTCAAGGGTACGGATTTTTTCACCCTTCACGTTTAAGACTTGTACTGAGTAGATGTCCGGTTTGAAGATGGTTATGGGAATTAGGGTTCGGGCATTAAAAGGGTTCGGATAATTATTGCCCAGTCTGAATCGGTCCGGTTTTATGGTTAGATGATCCTTTGAAATAATTTTGGTCACAGAGCTGTCAATATCCAGAAATCGGACAGCATCAGCTACAACATAAAATCCGGAACCGGCCGCATCAGATATGATCACATTCTGTGTGCTGTCATAGGAAAAAGGATATGTCCCCAGATAATTCCACTGTTCTCCCCCGATTGTTTGATTCATCCGAACCGTGTCCAATCCGTCACGATGGGTAATAACAAACGGAGTATCCGTGCAGCGGTTGCTGGCAGGAACCCACCATGCAAAGACGTGATACAACGTCTCCAAGGGTAGCAAAGGCGTATAAACAGCCTGATCAGCACCTTCTCCTTTTACATTGAGCTGAGCGGGACTGGTCCCCCAATAACCCGGGTTTGCTGTAGGAAACCACCCGCTTCCCAAAAATTCACAATTCTCATCGTCTGTATCGATAATTACGCCGCTGTCATCATATACGACTAATCCGAGAGAATCGTAATGAACAACAGCCAGAATTGTAGGAACAGAACGATTTTCGGAAGGTGTGTTAATATTGAGACCGGGAACTGCCATCTGAGTGGAACCGCCGCCGTCCAGGTTCATGGCATCCACACAGCCGAAAGATATCATAATCTGAGCCAGTTCCGGCAGGCTCACACCATGACTGGCTGTTTGCCGGCCGTCTGCCGTTACCATGATTACATGATTGTCTTCCGTATAACCGACAGCTGTCCGGGGATCGGCATTATCCAGCCCTACACCGGATCCCCACATTATTTCCTCATTATACGTAATATGAATCTGACCGTTTTTAACCAGGGTCGGTCCTCCGCCTATTCCGACAAGAATATCTTCCATAGGACTTCCGTCAGCGCTTGACGGAGCATTTTTTGGATTTGGATCATTGTAGGAATAAGCCATAGGCGCTTCAAAACGATAGGTCTGTTCCGGATTGCTGCCAAAATGATAGATCCAATCAACAGCCGGCCTGCCTTCTTCATTCACGCTGAAAAGACTCCTCATCAAAGGATAGGATTTACTGTTCCGCGTAACGGCACCGATATTTTTTGCTTTCAGTTCATTGGGATAAATAATCGCTGAATAGGACGTTGCCCCGCCAAAGTACCCCCCGTTTACGGCCGCATAGACATTAAAACGCTGAGCCAGAGTTTTTACATTTGCGGTTGACGTTGTTATATAGGGTCTTACAGCCAGATCTTTTTGATTCAGATCAACATCAAGAACCCATATGTTCAGAGCAGGGCTGTTGCGACGACCGTAGAATAACCGGATCCCTGCCGGAAAATCAAAATGAGTTGTTGTATCGGTCCAGGCAATGGGTTCTCCAAAGAGTGAAACAGATCCCAACAGCAGAAAAAAATATATGCGTTTAACACATTTCATGCATTCTCTCCAACAAGCCGGTCTAAAAAGGGATTCTCCTGCGTCGGATTAAACAACGTTTGCAATGCCATCACAACAGCACCCCGCAAACCTGCTTCTATCTTTAGACCCCCGACCAAAATTCGCGATCTGAATGTAATGGGAATATTTTTCAGACTCTCTTCTACTTCATGATGAACTCTGTCAACAAGGTAAGGGGAATTTTCCACGACAAAACCATTCAATATCATGATACCGGGGTTCAATGTTTTCTGAAGATTCAGACACAGTGATCCCAGAACATAGGCATATTCATCCAGAACACGACATACCGGTATGTTTTGATTTTCGGCCAGAGATAAGTATTCACTCATCATGCTTCGTTTAAAAGCTGTATCAGGATCAACTCCTAATGACTTGTTTATCCCTTTAAAAAGATTCTTTTCTGACAGGATATCCCCAAAAATTTTGTGGCCGTTCAATATAAAGTTTAAAGGCCGATCAAACGGACGGATAAATTCAATATAACCGATTTCTCCGGCAGCCCCCTGAACGCCTTTTACCAGACTTTGGTTCTGGATGATGCCGGATCCGATACCATCGCTGATAGCAATGCAAACCAGATCTTTTTCATTTTTACCAACACCATACAAATACTCACCCAAAGCAATAGTGTTTACATCATTTTCCAAAATTACCGGAACATTGAATGTGCGTTGAAATACTTCGGACAAGGGTTCATGAGCCCAGTTTTTCAGGGTATCTGCAACAAGAAGATTCCCCTTTGCATAATCGATTTGTCCGGGAGCACCGATGCCGATGGCGATCAGGTTTTCATGGGAAATTTTTTTTCTTTGTAAAATGGACTGCATTTCATTTACAACTCTGTCCAGAACGAGGAAAGAAGGAGAACCCGTTTCGTATTCAACAACGGATGTCGTCAACAAATCGCCATCAATATTGGCTAATGCAATGATTGTTTCGCTCCGCTTGATTTCTAGACCAAAAACATATCCCCTTTCAGGATTGAGTCTGATCAATGTGGGTCGTTTTCCGCCTTTGGACGTCGATTGTCCTTTACCGACGTCAAGCACCAATCCTGCATCATAAAGCCGGTTGATTATTTCTGATACAGCCGCCTTTGACATGTGTGCTTCACGGGATAAATCAACCCGGGAAATCGGTCCTTCTTTGTAAAGAAAGTAAAGAAGCCGTGTTTCATTGACTTTTTTTAGAAAGGAGGAATCGCCTTTTTTGATAAAATGAGTTTCAGGTATCATTTAACATAAACCATTTTATTAATTTTTTGGATACAATTATTCTGTTTAATTCCCACAAAGTAAACACCGCTTGATAATTCATTGACGTTATAATTGATTTGATTTAACCCGGCACTCCGGTAGCGGCTGTCAGGTATATCCATAACTTTTCCCGCTAAATCCCAGATTATGATTTCCGTTAAACCGTCATTAAGCAGCGAAAATTGGATTGTGCATTCACTGTTAAAGGGATTGGGATAAATGTCCAGCAGCAAAAAGGATTCCGGTTTTTCTGCAATGTCAATTTTCGTTGGGGCTTCTATACCAATACGGTTGCTTTTCAGCAGCATAACGGCATCGGCAAAAACAAAACTCCTGTCAGTATCATCCGTTGTAAGGCGGATAATCTTCTTTTTTAATCCCGGTTCAAGGTAAACGTCGGATAATTTGACCCAGCGTGATTGTTTGACACTCTGGTTAACCAAAAAGAGCGTTTGTCCGTCTCTGTGATAAACCGTGTAAGGTGCTTTATTTGTTGCATAAGCCTGTTGAAAATGATAAACATACACCTCATACCAGCCTTCCTCACTGATATTTGCATGATAATCAATCCAGGCATCATTGGCTGTTTCTGTATAATACAAACCGCCTTCATAACCGTTATATCCCTGCGAAGGTGTCCTTTCATTCCAGTTATCCGATTTTTCCACAAGTCTTGCATCGTTTTCATTGACAATAATAGCCGGCTGTCTCCAACCTGCTTTCCGGTAGGGAACGTCCGCTTTTTCCGAATAGACCGATGACTTAAGATCAGCAAGATATGAACTTGTGAATACCAGAGGATAATGATACCAGAAAACATTCCCTTTCAATCCCCGGCTTCTGGTTGATTTGACCATTTCAACCAATTCTGATGGCGTTGTGATATTTCCGTTGGCTTCCGTAGAAATTCCGGGATAAAGAACACTCTGATCAGAAATCTTTGTTCGTTCAGTATCCAGACGCCACACATACGAGGCATTGGTTGAATTATACATTTGCACCTGAACAGCATCAAGATAACCATTGTTTGCCCAGGGAACCCAGTCCTGACAAAATTGCTCGTATCCCCACGGTAGCGGGGCATTGGAAATAACAATATGAGGATTCACGGATTTCAGAGAATCATAGAACAGTGCAACAAAATCCGTGAGTTTGTCAGCCCGCCACCGGATCCATCCGCTGTCTGCCGTGTTTTGCGGCGGATTGTTTCCGTCGTGTTCCGCTTTATACAAAGCTATGGTTGTATTGTCATATCCGCAATCCAGCCCCGGATATCGGATACGGTCGAATTCAATACCATCAACATCATATTTCAGGACGACTTCTTTAGCAAGGTCAATAAGAAATTGCTGCGCTTCAGGATGTGTATGACTCAGAGACATTCCGCCGGCACCGTACAGAGGGACGTTTCCCGCTTTGTTTTTGGCAAACCATTCCGGTTTGGCCCGATACATATGATCATTCGAACCCTGAGTAGCCATAAATCCGGCTTCAAACCATGCATCTACTTCCAGCCCTGCCCGATGTCCTTCAGCAATCATTTCTGCAAGGATATCCCTCTCGCCCACTGCAGGATCGGTATACAGTCCGGTATATTTATGAAACACGTCACTTCTGAAATAAGGATATCCAAAACGCCATACATCCACATAAACAACATTAAAATTTGCGTCTGCAAGAGCATCCATGGTCTGTGGAATATGGGTATTTGTGGGCACATTGCTTCCTGCCCATGCAAACCAGACCCCCCGCAATTCGGGGGATCCGGCTTTCAATGCAATCGGTAATCCGAAAAGAAGGAAGAATGCGAAACTGTTTATTATTTTTTTCATTTATTTCAATAAAACCATTTTTCCGATTCCGGACGGCATCCCATCCATGAACAATCTGTAAAAATAAACACCGCTTGACAGACCGGAGCCGTCAAAAGAACGGGTATAATTTCCGGCATCCAGACGATCGTTTACCATTACACGGACTTCGTTACCGCGGATATCATACACTTTAAGCTCTGTATAAGCATCCTGGTTAAGAGTAAAGGTTATATTGGTCTTCGGATTGAAAGGATTGGGAAAATTGGGATACAAAGTATACCGGGAAGGGTAATGAAGTTTGTCCTGAATTCCTACGCCCGTATTGATTATACGCACCATATTCGGATTATTGGGATACATATTTTTCCCCAGACTGTCTGCTTCAAAATACGCCGAAAAGGTCCCGCCTGTTTCAAGACTGTTCACATCGGGAAAGGCACAGAGAATGCTGCCGTTGTTCCCTGATTCAGCGCTGTAAACCAACATACGGATACCGGTAAATTCTTCTCCCAGACCGGCACTGTTAAAAGCAACGGCCACTTCCGTCAACGTTGTATCTTCATGTCCTCCGACCCATGCCATCGCACCGTAACCGATATCAAAACCGTCAATGTCCGACACGACCCAGGCATTGCCGTTCCATTTATAGACCCAGCCCGTTGTATAATCCACTTCATCCCAGGGCTCCAGATGAACGACGACATCTGCATTAAACGGTAAGGCAGAAATTCCTCCGGCATCCGAGGGAGGTGTCTTACTCCCGTTTTCCGTATCCGGATCCAGATCAAAAACCAGAAAGAGCTGATTGGTCAAAGTCTGATCAAAAAGGGTTGTACCCGTAACACCAAAATACAGTGCACCGGTTCCCCACGTCATATAGAGATCACGGCCATTACTGCTTCCTACATGATCATAATGGAAATATTCTTTCTTTTTGCCGTCAATCTGTATTCTTGCAGCACCCTGATCCCGGGGCGTGGCAACTTGAAGAAGTCCGTTAAGATCCAGTGCGGCTATACTGTTAACACCGTTGAGAACATACAGAACATGCCGTGTGGGATCATAACTGAGAGAAGAAGATCCGTTTTGATTATTGACAAGTTCTGTCCCCATATAACCCAATAGTAGTGAATCGGAATTATCCCCGAAGTACCCAAACGTAACGGTTCCCAATTCATCTTCATAATACCGGGCTGCTTTTACGGCATTTGTGAGAAAAACGTTGACCACAAAAACCATGTTAAAGGCGCCGAGATTCACATGAAGGACTGTTGCCGAGCCGCCAGGAGAAATAATGCTGTCCGGAACAGACGCAATGATATTGCCTTCATTGGTAATGAGCCGTGGCGGCGGATAGCTGTCACCGGCTCCATTGATCCAGAGATTACCTCCCGGTTCTACGGGAGAAATACCCTGACGGGCACTGTTTACAGACGGAAGATCAATATAATGATCAAGAGCAATTCCCCGAGATCCCATTTTCAATACAGCCATTTTATCATTTTGATAACCGGATGTATAAAACCACGTATTTTCTCCTTCACCGCTTACGGCAAATGAATCACCGAATCGCAATCCATCCAGTTCATTATCAAATACCAGTTCAGGTGCTGCCTGTTCATCTGTATACCGGTAAATTCTGAATTTATCGCCGGCAGAAGCCTGAGGTACGCTCAGATTGCAGACATAGATTGTCCCGTCATCTGCAACAGCTACATGATTCAG
>DKER01000231.1:8277-13834 GCA_002452555.1 Fidelibacterota bacterium UBA6817
CGTTGCCACCAAAACATGATCAGTATGGGGATTATATGCCAGACTTCTGGTAACATCATTGCTCCGGTCTATCAGATCGTAATTTGCCCATTTCAGACTATATTGACCTGAATAAAGCATGATCGTAAAAAGCAAAAGTGTAAATATTGTTTTTTTTACCATTTTATACCTCACAGTTTATTTAATCAAAACCATTTTTTTTGTATGTACAGGTTTGTCATTTACATTCAATTGATAGAAATAAACACCGCTGGCAAATTTTTCACCGTTAAATATTGCCGAATGAAAACCCGCATTCAGAACTTCCTCTTTAAGAACAGAAACGCGGTGGCCGCGGATATCATAAACGGTGAGTTCCGTATAAGCCTTTTCTGTCAATGTGAATTGGATCAAAGTCCGCGGATTGAAAGGATTGGGATAATTTTGCAGCAATTCAAAACGTCCGGGAATGTAATCTGCCGGTTCAACACCAACGGTGCTGTTTACAGTACGAAGATAAGCGGGATTGGAAGGAAGCATATATTTACCCAGACTGTCTGCTTCAAAATATGCTGTGAATGCAGCTCCCGTTTCCTGATTGTTTTCTACGGGAAACGCACACAGTACGTCTCCGGAGCTCCCTTCTTCAGCACAGTAAACCATCATACGGATTTTAGAAAAATTTTCACCCAGACCGGCATTGTTGAAAGAGACGGCAATTTCCGTTATCGTTGAGTCTTCATGACCGCCTACCCATGCCATGGCGCCGTATCCGATATCAAACCCGTCAATATCAGAAACCGTCCAACCGGAACCGTTCCATTTATAAATCCACCCGGTCGTATAATCCACTTCATCCCAGGGTTCAAGATGAATAACCACATCGGCGTTAAAAGGCAATGATGTGGCGCCGCCGGCATCAGACGGAGGAATTGTGCTTCCGTTATTTGTATCAGGATCCAGATCAAAAGCCAGAACAAGCTGATTTTTTAATGTCTGATCATAGAGCGTTGAACCGGTAATCCCAAAATACACGGCGTTGGTTCCCCAGGTTAAATACAGGTCCCGCCCATTGACAGATCCGACAAAATCATATTCACAATATTCCTTTTTCTTTCCGTCAATCTGAACAGCCAAACGACCGGTATTACGCGGTGTTCGGACTTTGATAAAAGGATCAAGATCCACTGCTGCAACACTGTTGTTACCCATAACAACATACATCCGGTGCCGGGTTGGATCATATTCAAGATCAGCCGAACAGTTCAGGTTCATATTCAGCGAGGTTCCCATATAACCCAGCATCAACGAGTCCGAATCTCCTCCGAAATAGGAAAAAGTTACGGTTCCCAGATCGTCCTCAAAATAGCGGGCAGATCGTAATGTATTATTCAGAAAACCGTTAACGCAGGTAACAAAATGAAAATCTCCGACACTCCAGTGTTTAATCGTACTGGTCCCGCCGGCTGATATGATTGAATCGGGCACCTGGGCAATAACCGTCCCGTCAGAATCAATTAAACGCGGTGGCGGAGTGGAATCTCCCGCACCGTTTATCCAAAGGCGTCCTTCAGGCGAAACAGCAGAAATACCGTGTCTGGCACTGTTAATGGATGGCAATTCAATAAAGCGGTGAATTTGAAAATCACCTCTGGCACCCATTTTTAAGACCAATATCTTATTGTTCTGCCAGCCGGATGTATACAAGTATTTTTCTGTTCCCGAACCGGCAACGTCCAAGGAAGCACCATACCAGTCGTAAAAACCGCCTGTAGGGTCCTGACTGTCCACCAACTGATCAAAAACGACCTTTGCCGGACTGTCTTCATCGTCAAATTCCCACACAATAAAATTCCAGTTCGATTCTTTCCAGCCCAGATTACATAAATAAATTTTCCCGTCATCAGCTACATCTATCAGCTCAATACCTTCTTCTGCGGTTCCTCTTTTACCCAGACCGGTTGAATCCATTTCTCCCAGTACAACACCGGTTTCAGGATCCATAATCAGAACACGCGGATATCCAAAGCGGGTTGGAACCAGCAAATGGTCCGTAACCGGATTCCATGCAACACTCCGGGTAACGTCATCGCCGGTTATAAAATCATAACTTGCCCAGACCAGTGAATAATCCTGTGCATGGCACAGGGCAGATAACAGAACAAAAATAATAAGAGGGAAAATTTTTCTCACAATGAATACCTCCGACAAATTGATTTAAAAATAATAACGGAGTTTTGCATTGATATGCAGCACCTGGAAACCGTTCACCTGTTCAATCATAATATGCTCCTGCATAACAGGCCAGAGTGAACCCACAAGAATTCTGTAAGCTCCGGATAATTCAAAAGCAATGGATGGTGTAACAAAATATTGAATCCCGGCACCGCCCTGGAAAGCCATATTCCATTCTTCAAGCGTCTTTTTTGGAATAAACGGAATTCCCAAAGAGTCATTCCGGGCAATTTCGCTGCGGATATTTTTCCAATAAAAGGGACCGGCTCCAATAATTACATTGAGATTAACTGCTCCGAGTTTGGCAAGCGGTTTATTTCCGACAAACATGATCCCGGCATATTCAAGCGACATGGAAACATTATCCCCGGCATATCCTTCCAGCTTTGTGTTATTGAAACGGCTGGCATCAATCTGACCTTCCAGATACCAGTTGTTCTCCAAAACCATTCCGGCACCCACTTTCAGGTTAAAAGCAGGTTTATATAAGTCTCCCAGATCCGACACAGGCACAGCATAGGATCCTCCGACCGATACGCCATAGTATCCGGGTTGTTGTGCCTGAAGGAGTGAGAATCCCAAAATGAGTATCAAAAGAACAACAATTTTTTTCATCATAATCATATCTTTACTTAATAATTGAACGTTAAACTCAAAACGAACGTGTTTTTGGATTTATACGGGAACCATCGATCACTCTCTTTTGAAAAGCGGAATAAATCTTCCATTTTTTCCACATTATTCAGATAGAATACACCATAGTAACCCAGATCAAGATCAACAGTCTGATTCAGATTAAACCGCACACCCAAAAACGGTGAAGCAAAAAAGCGGCTTCCGGTTTTGGCGGGAGAAAAATGTGTGACCTGAACATCAAAAGCGTACCTGAATCGGTAAATTACATTTGATGAATCTGCATTATATTGATATTCAAGTGGGTAGGTTTCCGGATGTTTTTCATTTAAATCCATAAAAACATCAAACCGTTCCCGTGCATAGTCATCCAGAAGATTATCAGCAAGTTTGGTACTGTCAAAATTAAAAGTGAAGTTTTTTGTCCAGTCTTCGACCATTTTAATCCGGCGTTCGTAAATATTTGCCCCTACATTGACACCTCCGTACATCGAAACGCGCTTAACAATGGGGACATTAAACTCAAGGCCTGTTGACAGCATAATTTCGCCAAGAGTCTGGACAGGATTAAAAACGCCGTGAAAAGAAGAGTCGGTCCGCCAATATTCTTTATAAATACTCATGGAATCGATTTCCTGCTGAGTTGCTCCCATGAGCATCCAGTCGATATATTGTTCCCAATAATCCCACTCCCATTCCAGTAAAACCGTATCCTGATCCAGATAACTGTAATCATACCCAACCCTGAAATTCCAGTCAAGACGGCGCGTAAGCTCACGATTCAACTGCAAGCCAACAAGAAAACCCCTGGCTTCAGAAGCACGCTTTTCGTAACTCTGTTCCTGATAACCGGTGAAAAGTTTTACTTTATAGGGTGCAAGATCCTGAGCCGGCAATAAAGAAATTGTCACGGCTAACAGGAATGTAACACAAAAAACATATCGTATAACGTTCATTTACAGCTCCATTGACAGAGTATATCGCATCGTTGTTTGCAAATAATCATGATCCATATAGGCCATATCAAGCTGGAATTTTTTCATTTTATACACAAAACGGATCCCCATTCCCAGCGTTAACTTTTCATATTCACTTCCGAGTTTATATCCGCATCTCATACTGATCACATTGTTCCAGACTCCTTCAAGTCCGGCATGGACTTTTTCCGATTCATCATTAGGATGTTTGGCTTCCAAAGTAAATGAAACACGGTTCGGCGAATCGTAGCTGCCCAGCAGTTCGCCTGAGAGTCCAAGTGTCATTGTCTGTGGCATTTTAAACGTCTCGGTAACATATTCCGTTTCCAACCCAAAATTTTGAAGATAAGCGCCAACCCTGAGTGATTTATAGCCGGTAAAAAAAATAAACCCAATATCGGCAATTATATTATCGGCATAATGAACGTCAATGGTTTCCCTCACATACTTAAGATTGGTCCCGATGGAAAATTTGTCTGTCAATTGACGGGCATACGTTAATCCCACCGAATAAGCTCCGGCAGAAAATGTACCCAGATCCATATATTTATTGTTATCCCCTTCCTGAATCAATTCCGCCTCATAGGAGGAAAAGACACGGGTTTTATTCATGTCACCAAAGTTGTAGTTCAGGAAATGAAAACCGACTGTACCAAAAAGATTCATATTTCTTGTATATGAGAATGTCTGGTGCTGTGTATCCAGATACCAGTCCCCATAGGAAAAGGATATACCGTTTTGCTGGGGAATCAGTGAAGCAAGAGCAGGATTGACAAAAATTGCATCAGATCCGACATTGGGTAGTGCAATGCCTGTTTCACCCATGGCAATTTGACGGGCAGATGCCGGTATTTTCAGGAAAACAAATCCTGTTGTCCCGGTTTTTTCCTTCTGTTCCGCCAATCCTCCCGTCACGAATATCAACACGATTATGACGGATCGGTATAAAATATTTTTCATATCAACATACATCCTGTATTCGAATTAATTGATAATAGCAAACTTCCCGCGGGTTGTATTTCCATTTGAATCTTCAATATGATAAAAATACAAACCGCTTTTTATATACTGTTTATTCTCGCTGATCTGATTCCAGAATGCCACTCCGGACAAAGGATCATTATGTTCGATAACCTTAACCAGATTACCTTTAACCGTAAATATCCGGATTGTGCAGGGTGACGGAAGGTTTACAAACTGAATGTTTTTCAGATCGCCGCCCCGTTCAAATCCGGATGTTACGTAAAAGGGGTTGGGTACTACGGCTACATTGTCAAGAGCGCCTTTGGATTCTGTCACCGGAACCAGGGTTGAATAAAACGGATGTCTGGTCCTGTTGGCAAAGAGTGACGATTCCAGTTCCGGAACAGAAACTGACGGATCGGCAACCCACGAATCATGCCCTGTATCATAGGCAGTTACAGCATAATAGTATCCGTAACCGAGGGCAACTCGGCTGTCTTTAAATTTGTAAACCTGGTCAATGTCATCCCAATATGAGGGATCTTTTATGGCAATATCGGCAATTTTTTCCCATGGACCGAACGGATATTGTTTGGATTTATAAATTCGATATCCGGCGATATCAATAACATTCTGCTGAGGATCGGGAATGGACTCAACCGAATCATCGAACAGAAGCACATTTGCCACAGATCCGCCAGCCGTATCCGGTTCAATAGTAAATGGAGGAGCCGGCGGCGGAAGGGGAACCGTAAAATCATGATTGTAAT
>DKER01000046.1 GCA_002452555.1 Fidelibacterota bacterium UBA6817
GTAAACTGGATCCGTACATGCAACCGCTCTGGGATAATTTGAAAGTGATACAGAATCAGTTCGACGAAAAGGACAAGCGAAATGAAAAGATCAAGGAACTGCTCGAACTGGAAAAACTGATTATTACACCTCTCCCGTATATTCGGGGACGAAGTCTTCAGAAAATTTATTTTATTATTGATGAAGCCCAGAATCTCACCCCTCATGAAATCAAAACCATTATTACCCGTGCCGGAGAAGGAACCAAACTGGTTTTTACCGGGGATATCTATCAAATTGACCACCCCTATCTTGACAGTCAGAGTAACGGACTCAGCTACCTGATAGACCGAATGAAGGGACAACCTCTGTATGCACATATTAATCTGGAAAAAGGCGAACGGTCCGAACTGGCTGAGCTGGCATCCAATCTGTTATAAAGGAGTTTACATGTCGTTTTTCAAAGGCACATTCGCCTGTCTGGCAATCTTTGCCGCTGTTTTATTTGCCTATGAACCCACCCACCCCTGGCTGAACAACCCCGAATCCATTTATTATCACATGGATAGTCTTGCCGTATTCTGGGAAGGAACATTTAACAAGGAGACCGGCGCTTTCTATACAGAAATCAAACGCAATGGCGACATAGAAACCAAATGGGGAACGGCTGACTATGCCACGACGCTTACACAAAGCAGAAATGCTTACGCAATGGTTCGTTTCTTTATGCTGAGCGGTGATACCGCATATCTGTCAATCGCAGAAAAAGCATTGCATTTTATGCGGGCACATGCATGGGATGAATTAAGGGGTGGCTGGTATACCGTCGTAAAGATGGATGGGACTGTTCCCTATTCCAATGATAAAAAAACTATTTTTCAGAATCTTTATGCCCTGCTGGGATTAACGGCCTATTGGGAATGCACCCGTGATCCGGAAATCAAGAGCTGGATTGATGAGACATTTGATGTTCTTGAAGATAAAATGTGGGATACGCTTCAAGACGGTTATTTTGAATATGCAAACGCAAATTGGTCTTATCCGAAGGATAAGAGTTTCAATGGCATTATGGATGCCATTACGACTCACCTGGTAACGCTTTCTTCGCACGATCCCGAAAGCCGTTATATGGAACGATGGAAAGAGCTGGCTGATTTAACGCTTGATAAACTTGTACCGACAATTACAGACGACACCCCATTTTTTAAAGAATACTTCAGTTCATCATGGGGAAATGGAAGCACTGATCAGGGACGTGAAACGTGGGGAAACAGCGGTCATATGAATAAAACCGCATGGTGTCTTGCACGGCTTTACAGACTTGATCCCAAAGACGATTATCTGAGTGCGGCAGAATTAATTACCGGGAATATGTACAAATACGCCTTTGATAAAACACACGGAGGCATGTGGGGGGCATTCAATCGTTCAACCAATGAGCCAAACTGGAACCGGAATAAATCGTGGTGGGAACAGCAGCAAGCCGTTATGGCCGGTCTCCAGCTATATGATCTTACGGGGAAGGATTTTTATCTGCAGATGGCCGACTCTACACTTCATTTTTATACCCGGTTTTTGGTGGACCATGAGTATGGAGGTGTTTTTCATGAAGTCAGCAGTGACGGACAGACCATCATCAACGACGGTAAAGGCGGCGGCTGGAAAGGAGCATACCATTCTGCTGAAAATGCATATTATGTCTATTTATATCAGTCCCTTTTTAATCTTCATCAACCGGTTGTCCTTCATTACAGGCCCCATGAGACGGCCTTATCCCGTCAAATCCTTCGCCCGTTGGCAATTGAACCTCATCGGTTATGGATAACCGATGTAGAAAGAAATCTTGAATCGTGGGTTACATTCGGCAAACAATTTGTGGATTTTTCACATGCGGAACCGGGAAATGTATACGCTGTAACATTCTCTCCCGACAGCACGGTTCAATACACCGGAACACAGGATCATTTCAGGCCGGTGACCCATCAATTACAACAGAATTATCCCAATCCGTTCAATGCTTCAACAACAATTCCTTTTCACATGGATAACAACGGGGTTGCAGAGCTTACTATTTATACTCTGGATGGACGTTATGTAAATAATATCGCAGCGTCACTCTCTGCCGGTGAACACACCTTCATCTGGAATGGAACAACAGAAAACGGACACATAGTCCCTTCCGGCATCTATGTCTATCGCTTGCGGATTGACGGCCGTTCGGCCGGTACCCGGACTATGGTTTTGCTTAAATAATTTTATAGTAACATAAAGATTAATGTTGAGATTAAGTCCGGTTAATTGGCTTGGGTATAATATATTATTGTCATGATATACAGAAGAATAAATCCGAAAGCAATTATTTCAACGGATCAAATAGCAGACTGAAATCAAAGTGTGAAGCAGAATGGGTTAGTGCACCGGATGAAATATAATGCACACCGGTTTCCGCGAATTCACGGACAGATTTCAGCGTAATATTTCCTGATGCTTCCAGCCGGATATGACCGGGACACATTTTGACACATTCTCTCATGTCATCAATTGAAAAATGATCCAACATAATCATATCAATCGGATATGTGCAAGCTTGATTAAACTCTTCTCGTGTTGTGACTTCAATTTCAGTTTTAATATGCAGTGCGTGTTTCTTTTTCCAGTTCATAACAGCATTCAGAGCATTGTTTATTCCGCCGGCAGCCCGGATATGATTTTCCTTTATCAGGATCATATCCCACAGTCCGGCCCTGTGGTTCGTTCCCCCTCCGCACGATACAGCATATTTATCAAGATTTCTTAACAAAGGCGTGGTTTTTCGCGTATCCAATATTTTACAATTTGTATGGGCAATCTCTTTCATGAAGGATTGTGTGAGTGTAGATATTCCGGACATATGTCCTAAAAAATTCAGAGCAGTCCGCTCGGCAGATAAAATAGATGCAGCATCTCCCTCAACTGTAAGTACAATATCTCCGGGCTGTAATATGTCTTTATCCTTTTTATGCAGAACTACATTCAATTCCGAATTAAGCGTTTGGAATACTTTTTTTGCAATGGAATTTCCGGAAAGAATTCCAAATCCTTTTGATACGATTTTTGCTGCTGCATGTATTTGTATTCCCAGTGCTTCGCAAGTGATGTCCCCGTTTTGAATATCTTCAGCCAGGGCATCACCTATCATTGCTTCCAATAGAAGCGGAGCATCAGTTTGTTCTTTCATGACAGAATCCTGCTTTTTGGAAATATAACGATTCTTATCACATGAAAAAACACCGGTAGAATCAAAATAATGACGCATAAAATAAAAGCGGCCTCATAAGAGACCGCTTTTGGGAGGGGGTAAGGCTTATTTTTTATACTTGAACCTTTTTCCTGTACTCATGGGACGGTCCCCAGACATACAGTCACGTTCAAATCCATAATTGCGCATTCCAAAACCCATTTGTTTAAAATTTTCCTCTCCGACTACATTTTTTACCTGAAGCTGATGTTTCAACCGAAGTTCACTGAGCTTGGCTTTAATTTGATCAATTTCGGTGTTCTTTTTCAAAAGATTTTTTTCGCTTTCTCCTTTAGCGATCATTTCTCGAAGCTCTATCCGTTTGACTTTCAGGTCAGATTGCAGCGGAATCACTTCTTTTTGATGTTTTAAACGGAGATCTTGAAGCTGGTTTTTTTGTTCATCAGTCAAATTCAGCTTTTCGGCAGCATACTGACAATCACCCATTCTGCCTGGTCCTTTCCCCATGCCACGCATACCCTGTGCCCACAGAGTGCCTGCAGCCAACAGAATGATCAGTGCAAGACTTATCTTTTTCATTTTTTTCTCCCTTTTGTGTTAGGTTGTTGCTTTAGTTTCATTCTCAATTCTTTACGAAATTCATCCTCAAAAAATATTAACTTGGCTCGTTGAGAAGGACTTAAAACCGGTTTCAAATCTTCCAAATATCTTTCCTTTTCTTCCCTGATGCTGTTTTCAAGAATTCGATATTCGCTGATTATTTTCTCCAGCTCCTCTTCAGAAATCTGCCTTTCCCGGCAGCACTGTTTTGTTTTGTCTGACAACGTCCGAATATTTTCAAAGAGATTTTTCATGTTTTCCTGATGATTCCTCATCCTTGGGAAAAATTGTTCTGCCTGTTCCGGCGTGAGTTCCAGGTAATCAGTCATATGATAGATCATCAAACCTTCCATCTGAGGATTTGAAGGCATCATGGGCTGATGCATCTGAGCGAATCCGGCCGCTGCAATAAGCAGAATAAGAAGGCTGATACGTTTTGATGTTTTCATTTTATACCTCAATTGATCGTGTATTCATTAATAATTTCTTCGAGCTGATATATATTTTCTGTCCGGACTAAATAATCAAGGATTGCATCTCCCGTGACATCAAATTCAATGACCCTGGTCTGTTCAGGATAATAATATTCTGCAACCTGAGATAACAAATTATTTGCTTCAGACCCGGACGACCAGGGTTGGATCAGTAATAGAAGCAGAACGGCAGCAATCGTCAGTGTTCCCGCGCTTAAACGTTTATAAAACATCTGACGTTGCATTTTATGGATTTTGGATAATATCTGTGAACACTGCTCATCGCGATTCCCAGGGCATGGAAAAGCCCGGGATAAAGACTGGTCAATATTTTTCAAAATATTCTGATCCTGATCTTTCATGCCAGCACCTTTTTTAATTTTTGAATACCTTTGTGGTAGGATACTTTTGCACTGTTTTCACTCGTAGAAAACAGATGTGCAATTTCTTTGTAGCTTAATCCTTCCAGACGAGCACTGATCACACTTTTTTCCAGAGGTGAAAGGTGATTCAGCCACTCATTTTTAAAATCAGGCAATGATTCCTCTTCCGTTGACGGTGTTTTGGAAAAATCATTTTCTTCAAAATCATTCCATTTTCCGGACTGATCCCGTTGAACAAAATTATAGGCTTTATTCATGGCAATGCGGCGCAGCCATGTTCCGGGAGAGGATTCACCGCGGAAAGTATGCATCTTTTTCCAGGCAGTTATAAAAACATTCTGAACACAGTCCAGCGCATCATCCTCGTTGCCTGTTATGCGTATCACGGTATTGTAGATCATATCATAATACTCCCTGAGCCATGTTTCAAATTGTTCCTTTTTCCGCATTGCCGTCCTTTTCTGCTCATGGGTTTGACACAATCGCACATGAAAAGTTAATGAAATAAAAACTGAGAACACGTTTAAGATTAAAATATTGAATGAACCCCGCAAAATCAGACCTGATTCAACTGGAAATTTTTATGATGCGTTTAGTTGTTGAAATGTTTAGGGATTGAGATGTGAAAGGCTTAAAGCATTATAGCTACACTGTCCACTGTCCACTGTCGACTGTCAACTGTCAACTGCCCACTGCCGGCTTTACGTCGTTATACGTCTTCCCCGGATATACTTATCAGGAATCACATGTTGGAGCATGCCAAAGCCATAGTCCGTAAACTCGCCAAGGCCTGCTTCGTATGCAAAGAGGAGCAGCTCGGGGGTTCCACGCAGAACCAGGGGAGAAAACAGGCTTTTCACTTTGAGAAAGCCCATATCTTCATATTTATGGATATTGATCAGTTTGGTAATTTTACTTTTTTTCCGAAGAACATAGTCCGGATCAAACTCAACAGAGAGTTTGGGATTGGCAAGTGTTTTGCCATAAAATTCCTCATAACGTCGGGTCATAGATGCAGTCATAAGCTGATTCAGATCATAATCCTGCGGAAGAACAAACATAAAGGCTTTGCTCCGTTGGGGTCTGGATAAGGCAATGGGAGAAAGGCATGTAAAGTGGGGAACGTCCTCCAGGTCCGGGCTTTCTTCCGTTTCAGTTCTCACAAGCGTGAATCGGGTTGTCTGAATCTGTATCACTTCCCATTCTTTAAAAACAGTTTCCAGACAATGAATAAATACATTATCCGGGGATGATATAAAGAGAGTTGTTGGCTCTTCTCCTCCCATAATCCGGTTTTCATTGATTTTTCGATTAGGGATATGAAGCTGGGAAAATGTATAAGCATCAAAAGATTGCCATTTTTTTTCTTTAATAACATTTTCATCACAAAAGCGGTGAAATGAACGGGTAGCCAGCCGTATCAAATGGCGGACCTGTGTATTCACGTTAATCGGAATACTATAATTGGGAACCTGAGGTGCGAGTATGAGTCGTAAAAGCATCCTTTAACCTTTCAGGGATGATACAATAATACTTCTTTCTCTCTTGAAACGCTATAAAAATTTGAAAGTTCAAGAAACACGGGGAAATTTAATAAAAACTAATAAGACTGCAAGAAAGAAATTTTCTTAGCTTATTGGAGCTTTTAAGTAAGCAGTGTTCGTATTAAATTTGAAATTCGGAGAGGTGGCAGAGTTGGTTGATTGCACCGCACTCGAAATGCGGCGTCCGCCTGAGGCGGACCGGGGGTTCGAATCCTCTCCTCTCCGCCAGAGGATCAGCAAATGCGCACAGCAGACGGTCAAAAAGAATTGACGTGATCGGATATGTTTGAATTATTGGAAATAGCAAAGACAAACAAACAGGATTTTTACCGGGAATTGTTCCGCCAGGCAGCAGCGATGTTAGACGGTGAAACAGATTACATCGCTCAATCTGCAAATCTGTGTTCATTGATTTGGCATTCATTGCCAAATGTCAATTGGACAGGTTTTTATTTTTACAAGGATCAAGATAACGAACTGGTTCTGGGTCCTTTTCAGGGAAAACCGGCATGCGTGCGGATTACTCCCGGTAAAGGCGTTTGCGGAACGGCTTTTACTGCCCGGAAATCGCTCCGGGTTGATGATGTTTATTCGTTTCAGGGACATATCTTCTGTGATCCCGATTCCCGCTCTGAAATTGTCATTCCTCTGTTATATAAATCCCATTGTATCGGCGTTTTGGATATTGACAGTCCCATAACTAACCGGTTTAATGAAAAAGATCAACAGGGATTGGAAGCCATTGTTGACTTATTTATAAAGAACATTGTTTATCCCTGAATAATTATAATCCTGATTCTCATCTGAATTTTTCCGGACTTTTAATGCCATCAAACTTAAATAATGCCGGTTTAGACGTAATCCATTTTTTTCTCCGGTTTCAATTTTGTTCAGACGTATAGTCATTAATATATAATTATTATATTGAATAATGTTGAACTCTGCTCCGTGAATCGGTATTTTAGTCCCGGGGGGATAAGGATATAGTAATTTCCATATAGGATTATTCTCTAATTTGCATATATCCTGTCAATCTGAATGATTTTACTTGTTTATCAAATCACAGAATCAGTCTTTGGATTATACCTTTCTTCTATGTGATTCATTGCCTTTTTACTGCGACAGAATTCTGTGATTACCGTCGTTCCGTCATATAATTTAACGATGTATGACTTGTTCATCATCACACTCTGTCTCAAACTGAACCGTAAGATGGTTAATGTGATATGCTTTTAAAACGGACAGCATTTTTTCACGGATTTGTGACGTCATGGATAAAAGTCTGTCATCAATGAGGGCTTCGCAACTGAAAGCACGGTTGGATTCAGAAATATTCCAGATGTGAACATGATGAATATTGATGATTTCATCAATTTCTTCCAATTTCGACACAATATGCTCCAGATGCAG
>DKER01000225.1 GCA_002452555.1 Fidelibacterota bacterium UBA6817
AAAAGCAACACACCCTACTGACTACTGGCTACCGGCTACTGGCTACCGGCTACTGGCTACCGGACTGCCGGCTACCGGACTGCCCAATCTATCACGCTTGACATGATGATTCAATATGTTTAATATCCGTTCAAAACAGGAGAAAAAAATATGTTACTCAATCTATTTGCCCAGGCTGCAGAGGGGCAACAACCCAGTACACTCGTTACGCTGCTTCCATTCATTCTGATTATGGTTGTTGTATGGTTTTTTATGATCCGACCGCAGGCAAAAAAACAAAAAGAAACACAAAAAATGCTCAGTTCACTCCAGGCACGTGATAAAATTGTCACGATAGGCGGAATTATCGGTGAAATCGATTCCATCAAAGATGACGATACGGTTGTGATCAAAGTTGGTAAAGATGTCAAACTGGAAATCAGAAAATCCGCTGTCGCCTCGAAAATTGAAACAGTTCAGGCCGTCAATAAAAAAGGATGAAATCCTGCACGCCAAAAAAATTAGATATTTACCTGTATGGAGCCCCGGTCCTGCGGGATAAGGTCCAGCCTGTTGAAAGAATGACGGATGACGTTCGTCAGTTGATTGATGATATGATCCTGACGATGTATGAAGATGACGGGATCGGACTGTCGGCCAATCAGGTAGGGCGATCTGTTTCTTTGTTTGTAGTCGGCACAGGTGCTTTTGAGGAAGAACGGCCGGATATGGTCTTTATCAACCCGGAAATTCTGGAAATGTCGGAAGAGACGGAGACGATGGAAGAGGGATGCCTTTCTGTGCCGGATATCCGGGAAGAAGTTACTCGCCCGACATCGGTGCGTATCCGTTTTAATGATCCTGAAATGAAGGTTCATGTTGAGACATTTACCGGATTTCCGGCTCGTGTAATTCAACATGAAAACGACCATTTGAACGGCATTTTCTTTACAGACAGGATTAGGCCGGTCCGCAGGATGCTTTTAAAAAGAAAACTGGCTGAAATTGCTTTAATGCAGGGACAATAAATTCCAATTTTTTTCACGGATTTTTTATGAAAATTGTTTTTATGGGAACACCTGATTTTGCTGTACCGTCACTGGAAAGGTTAAACGCTTCCGGTCACACCGTAGCGGCTGTGGTTACAGCTCCGGACAAGCCTGGCGGGCGTGGTCGCAAAATCCAGGGTTCTCCCGTAAAAAATACCGCATTGCGGCTGGGGCTGCCTCTTCTTCAGCCGGTTAAACTGAAAGCCCCGGAGTTTATTGCTGAATTAAAAAAAATCAATCCTGATATTTTGATCGTTGTGGCGTTCCGAATCCTTCCGCGGGAAGTCTATTCTATAGCCCGATTTGGAGCTGTTAATGCCCATGCTTCGCTGTTGCCAAAATACCGGGGAGCTGCACCTATCCACTGGGCTGTTTTAAAAGGAGAACGTGAAACAGGCATTACAACCTTTCAAATTGAAGATAAGGTGGATACGGGAGGGATTCTTCTTCAGAAAAAAATCCCCATATCCCCGGAAGATACAACCGGCACACTCTATGAACAGTTGAAGGTTTTAGCGGCAGAAACCCTTCTGGAAACACTTGACGGACTTGAAAAAGGTGCTCTGAAACCGGTCCGTCAGGATCATGCACTGGCCACACCCGCCCCCAAAATATTTCCCGAAATGGCTGTTCTGGATTTTTCTGAAAGCGGTGAACATATTGTAAATACGGCACGGGCTTTCTCACCGGTTCCCGGGGCTCGTTTCTTTCTGAATAAAAACATGATTAAAATTTTGAAATGCCGATTTCAACCTCAGGAAAATACAAATCCGGGTAAATTGGAACACCTGTCAAAATCTCAATTTGCCATACATTGTGCAGACGGATTAATCATTCCTGACGAAATCCAGACAGAAGGGAAAAAAAGAATGGCTGTCCGTGATTTTCTGAACGGCTTTGATCTCTCCGGATTCGGATATGTAGATGAAAACGCCGGATAGTCGCAAAGAAGCACTTGATCTTTTATTCCGTTGGTTTAAAACGGATCATTATATTGACCATATTATTAATGAGAGTAAAGGGAATTTATCACAGCAGGGCAGACGGTTCCGGGATGCCCTAATCCATAGAACCCTTCAATGGCAAAGACAGACCGGGGCGATTATTGACAAGCAGTATAAGCAAAATAAAAAACCCCCTTTACATATCCGGATTTTACTCCTCATGGGTGCCACTGAAATTCTGCACATGTCCGGAACCAAAGATCATGGCACCGTTCATGCAGTTGTTTCGCTGGCCGGCCATCACAGGGCATTTGTTAATGCTATCCTTCGTAAAATAATTCAATTCCGGGATAATGGATCCTTCTCCGGATTCTGTAACGATAAAAGCATCAAACCCGGCATCCGTTTCAGTTTTCCCGACTGGCTCACAGACCGGTGGTCAATACAATTCGGCGACGAAACGGAAACATTGCTGGAGACTCTGAACCAACCCCCGACACGTATGATCCGCCTGATGACAGACAAGAACCGGGATTTATTTCTCAAAGATCTGAATGAATCAGGAAATTATGCAGGGATCAATCCTTGGCGAAATGATTTTGTTTTCGTTCATTCTATCCAGTCAATTCTTGAAAGCGACTATTTTATTAAAGGTCATATAACCGTGCAGGATGTTTCAGCAACCCTGCCCGAATATTTTTTTCCTGAAAAGGGCGTATTAACGGCCTGTGACGTGTGCAGTGCCCCCGGAGGGAAATCTGCTGCTCTTTTAAAACACCTTCCTCCTGAAAGCATAGTTCGTGCATATGACAGTGACAAAGAGCGGCTTAAACAGACCAAAGATACGCTTGTACGTCTCAATCATACCCGGTTTGAACTTGAAGAAGCCGATGCCCGTACATTTATTTATCCCCAATCAGATCTGTTTTTGGTTGATGCCCCGTGCAGCGGGTTTGGCGTTATTCGGAAAAGAAGTGATTTGCGATGGCGAAGAAAACCGGAGGAAATTGACGAACTCCGTGATCTTCAATTTGATATATTGAGCAATGTGAGCCGTTTTGTGAAACCGGCAGGCAGAATTATTTACAGCACCTGTACCTTTGATCGTGACGAAAATTTTGGGACACTCTCCTCTTTTTTAGACGAACACTCTGATTTTGAGCTTGATGTGCAGCCGGTCCATGCTCCTGATGCCTGGAAAGATCCGGCTCTCCCCGTTTTACGAACACTTCCTCACCGTCATAATTGTGAAGGTTCTTTTGCAGCTTGTCTTAAAAGGAAGTAAATTCACCCAACATTAACGGAAGATACAATGAATATCCTCAAACGTCTGATTCGATTCTTTTTGGTTTTGGGATGTGTGTCCTTTTTAGCATATCTTCTTTTTGATTATGTGTTGATGCCCTATATCGTAAGCAGAAAAGATACCCGTATTCTTTTGGATGTTCGGAATATGACATGGGACAGGGCTGCGTCACTTCTTAGACGGGAAGGGTTTATTCCCATGCGCGGGGAAGCCAAACCCCGGAGCGATCTCACACCGTTTACCGTTTTGGATCAACGTCCCCGCCCCGGTTCAAAAGTTCGTCTTGGCAGACGTGTTTATCTGGATATCTCAACAGTAGAAAAAGAAATTCTCTTCCCCAATCTTATTGGAAAGACGCTTAGGGGAGCAGAAATTATTCTCAGGGAATATCAGATGGAAATTGATACCCTGATCTGGAACTATTCCGACAAGCCCTACGGCGTGGTTTTTAAACAGACGATTGATCCCGGAACGTATGTTATCCGCGGGACCGGCGTGGGGCTGTTTGTGAGTCTCGGACTCAAATCCTGGAAGGTTCCGGATGTTGTGGGCATGAGTCAGTTTGCCGCAGTACGTGAAATTGAAAAAGCCGGCCTTGAAGTGCGTGATATCCGTTATGTTTTTCGTGATGATCTTCTGGCATATACAGTTCTTTCCCAGTCTGTAAAAGGCGGAACCGTTCTCGATCGTCCTGACGGAATTACTCTCATCGTCAGTCAGTTGCCGGAAGAAAGGCACGACTAAGCTACGCCTATGATGGTCACAGAATCTGATCGTAAAGTATTGCACATTATATCCGGATTGATTCCCCTGAGTCTTTATATCATGCCGGAATGGTTTGGGTTTTCATCATGGTTTGGGTTCACAACCCGACAAATTGTTCTTATGATACTCGGCACATTCGCCGTTCCTTTTATTATTCTTGATGTGGGGCGCAGGTATATTCATGCTTTTCGTCCGGTTTTTCAATGGATTGCCGGTCATTCCATGCGCTATGAGGAGGAAGTCCACTTTAAAATGACCGGTGCCAGTTGGCAGTTTATCTCGTTTTGGCTGGTGATCTGGTATTTTAAACTGGATTATGCCGTGCCTGCCTGTTTGCTTCTTTCGATCAGCGATGCGGCTGCTGCACTTGTCGGAGTAAAATGGGGAAAACGGCATTGGTTCAATGATCACACACTGATCGGCACTGCAGCCTTTATTGTATCCGGTTTATTGATTTTTCTCATTGGTTATCCTCAACTGATCTTCTGGAAAGTCTGTCTGGTTGTTGTTATAACAGCGTTGGCAGAAACACTCTTATACAGGATTAATGACAATTTCACCGTCCCGCTCATATCTGCCATAATGCTGTTTATATTAAATGCATAGCTTGACAGTCGGCAGTCCGGTAGCCGGTAGCCAGTAGCCGGTAGTCAGTAGAAAGCAGTGGGCAGTGGACAGTCAACAGGCAATCAGTCCTCTTGAACTCTTGAGCTCATGAACCCTTGAACTCTTGAACAGCGAGCCTCAACGTCTCAACCTTGAGCCCATGTTCAATAATTCATCATTCAATTCAGAATTCAGAATTTAGAATTCAGAATTCATCCTCTATAGCCTGCAGAAGGTTCAATACTTGCAAATGACTCTTTTTTATTCTATTTTTTCGCGCTAATACGGCAAAGCCACCTTAGCTCAGTCGGTAGAGCACCGCTTTCGTAAAGCGGTTGTCGCCGGTTCGAATCCGGCAGGTGGCTCAATGGACAGTCGTCAGTCGTCAGTCGTCAGTGGGCAGTTGACAGTTGACAGTCGGCAGTAGTCAGTCGTCAGTGGGCAGTCGGCAGTCGACAGTTGGCAGTGGGCAGTCGGCAGGCAATTAGTCCTCTTGAGCCCATGAACCCTTGAACTTCTGAACTTCTGAACTTCTAAACGTCTGAACCTCTCAACTTCTCAACCTCTCAACGTCTGAACTTTTGAACCCTTGAACCCATGAACTCATGAACCCATGAGCCCAAAACCCTAGGAGCTGATATGAAAGAATCAACCCGCAAATTTCTCATGGATTATTCGGTCCCCGAAGAAATTGCCAATGCCATAACACACGGAATCGGCGTGTTGCTCAGTATAGCAGCACTGGTGATACTCGTCATCAAAGCAGTTCGGACCGGCACTGCCTGGCATGTGACAAGTTATTCCATCTTTGGAAGCAGTATGATCCTGCTTTATCTAATGTCCACACTCTATCACAGTCTGCTGTGGCAGGGTGCCAGAAATGTTTTTGGACGGCTGGATCATGCCACGATTTTTGTTCTTATTGCCGGAACATATACACCTTATACGCTTACTATTCTCAGAGGTCCCTGGGGATGGGTGATCTTCGGCCTTGTGTGGGGTATTGCTCTGGTTGGCGTGGTTCTGAAATCTATCTACTTGGAAAAATATCATAAAGCAACAACCTGGATCTATCTGGCAATGGGATGGATTATCGTTATTGCCGGTCCTCATCTTTTCAGACAACTTCCCTTCAAAAGTCTGATTTATCTCCTGATCGGCGGTATTTTTTATTCTGTAGGATATATTTTCTATAAATGGAATAAACTCCCCTGGAGTCACCCGATCTGGCACCTTTTTGTCCTTGCCGGGACAATCTTCCATTTCTTCTCTATCCTGTATCTCACTTCCTGAAAAGTTTGTGTTTACGGATATATTTCGCCTGATATAATCCTTATAAAAATCTATGGGCTGCTGTTTGAAGCATGCCAAATTTTCCCTATATTACGCGGCTTTGAATGACATATATGTGAGGTGATATGATGACAGAAAAAGAAATGAATATTCGCAAAGCCGTCTTTGACTATCTGATGATTCTGGTTGGATCATTGATGATGGCATCGGCTTTTATGCTTTTTCTGATTCCCAATAAAGTCAATGCCGGGGGAGTCTCCGGTGTGGCAACTATTTTTTACCATACGTTGAATATCCCTGCCGGCCTTACTATGCTTCTAATGAATGTTCCCCTTTTTATTATGGGGATATACTTTTTTGGGAAAAAATTCGGACTCAAAACCGTTACCGGTATTCTTGCATCATCTCTGTTTTCCGATCTTATCGATAAAGGATTGGGACTGGGAGCGTTGACAGACAACAAGATCTTGGCAACGGTGTACGGAGGACTTCTGCTTGGCGTGGGATTGGGTATTATTTTCAGAGGCCGGGGAACAACCGGCGGCAGTGATATCGTTGCCCGCATAATCAATAAGTTTACCCATATCAGTCTTGGCTGGTCATATATGATTGTCGATACAGGCGTGATTGTACTCACCGGTATTGTTTTTGGCGATGTTGAGCTGGTTCTGTTTTGTATGATATCACTGGCTGTCAGTTCGAAAGTCGTGGATATTATGGTGGAAGGCGTCACAACGGAAAAAGCGATTATGATAATCAGCGACCGATGGTCAGCCATTTCCGACCGGATTATGAAAGATGTCCATAGAGGCGTTACCGGACTGGATTCCCATGGCATGTTCACAAATAAAGAACGAAAAACGTTATGGACAGTCGTAGCCACCCGGCAGGTGGAGGAAATCCGGCGAATTGTACGTCAGGAAGATCCGGAAGCCTTTATGACCGTTTCCAATGTGGCTATTCTGCAGGGAGAAGGTTTCAGGGCCCGAACGATCTTAAATGAGTAAATCAAACCCAATCTGTTTAACACACTTTCTTTTATAATCTCTTATGAATATGTGTCTTTCTGTTTTTTTTATGTTAATTTCAAAAGCTATTTACAACCTTAATTCGTATGGAGTGCGATCATGAAAACCGTAAAAAAAATATTTTTTACTCTTATTATCCCCCTGATTCTTTTTGCGCAGGAACCGCCCAATGAAGAATTCAGGGCGACTTGGGTGATCACCTGGAATGCTTACAGCAGCAGCATGACAACCGAACAGCTGAAAGCCAGAACCCGCCAGATTCTGGATCGTCACAAAGAAGCAAATATGAATGCAGTTCTCTGGCAGGTCCGGCAGGAAGGTTCCTCCTACTATGATTCTCCCTATGAACCCTGGGGATCTTATCTGGGATATAAAGACCCGGGATATGACCCGTTGCAATATGCCATCGAAGAAGCCCATAAGCGGGGACTGGAAATTCACGCCTGGTTCAACGCTTTTCATACATCCAGCACACGCCCGGGAACCCCTGCAGCCGAATATTCGGAGTGGATCTGCCGCGATCAGGACGGCAATCCCATGACATCCAATCTTTGCCTTTCTCCCGGATTGGAAGCCGTTCGGGAGTATACACGCAATGTTGCGATGGATATCGTAAACCGCTATGATATTGACGGACTCCATTTTGATTATATCCGCTGGAACGAGTATTCAAGTTCAAAATCCGGAGAAGAATGGATGCGTATTGTCCGTGAAAATGAACTGCCCGACGGAACCAGACCGCCTGAACATATCCTCCGTGATTTAACAGAAAATAAAGGGGGTCGTTATCTGTATGATGTTGACCATCCCTACAGCGGAGGGGTTCCTTCCGGATATACATCATGGGAAAATTTCTGGCGCGGCTCAACAGATGCATTTGTTGAAATGGTGGCAGATTCCGTGAAAAAAGTCAAACCGTGGGTAAGAGTCTCGGTTGCAGCTTTGGGGAATTATAAAACCGGCGGATGGACCGGTTACTATACGGTTTTTCAGGATGCAGCCAAATGGTTCAATGAGGGATGGGTTGATCAGCTCACTCCCATGCATTACCACTGGACAGATGCATCCGGATTTTATTATGCCCTTTCAACCGACTGGGAACCCAATATTCAGACAGGTAGCGAAGCAGGAAGAGTATATTCGGTCGGACCCGGAAGCTATAATTTTGGTACAAACTGGAAAAATCATCCCTCTATTGTGAATACACTTCGGACCCTGCCCTGGGTGGACGGGTTTCAGTTTTTCAGCTATGGATCATGGGCTGACCAGCAATACTGGAATGAAGCGGGTCAGACATTTTTCAGTCATCAAACCCGTATGAAACCCATGACTTTTATCAATTCCGAATCTCCGACGATGGTCCCTCAGACAACGATTGTTAACGAGGGTAACTTGTATAGGATTACGGTATCCCCGCCCGAAGGGGTAACCGATCCTCATTGGATTGTTTTATACCGCACAGGCGCTGAAAGCATAGATCCCGATACGGATGATATTATCGCCATGTCTTTCGGCACCGATCCGCTGGTTGTTACGGAGTACTTTGACGGGACTCAAAGTTTTGCCGGTATCTATGGGTATTATGGCATCCTTTACTCCCGCACCTGGAATCCGTCTGTTGCCTCGGACAGGGCATATACCCATGAAATCGTATCCTATCCTCCGGTGGTTTTATCCAGCTCCGTTGAAGATGGCTCCTTTGTCCGGGTAAATGTTAAAATCGAACTGGAATTCTCTAAACGGATGGATCCGGATGTTTTTGCCGATAAGTTGATTATTGAACCGGAAACACCGGCAAAAGTGATTACGTGGGACAGACTGAACTGGAAATCGGGCGGACGTAAAGTGACCGTTGCTTTTGACACACATTTAGCTCATGGTGTCACATATACGTTTACTCTTCCGGGTGATTTGACGGATGAAATCGGCTTGGCTCTTGACGGAAACGGTGATGGAACCGGCGGCGATCCATGGTCTGTCAGTTTTACAACCGATGATCGGGATGCAGATCCGCCTGTCCTTGTGGATGTTATGCCGGATAGAGATCCTGCAGAAATTGATATCACCGAAGCTTTTACACTTCGTTTCAATGAATTGGTGGATCCGACAACAGTGGGTCCGGATCGAATTGTAATGACAACGGACGGTATGCCGATTACGCCTGATGCCTTTCTGACAACCTGGAACGATAAATCCGTTCTGAATATCCGTCCCTATTCCAGACCGGTTTCCGGAGCAGCAATTTCACTTACACTTCCTGCAGGGGTAGCCGATACAGCCGGTAACACAATTGATGAACCCCTGACATTCAGTTTTACAACGAAAAATTATTACTACCATGAGCAGACAATGATTGAGGATTTTATGGGATTAGGCGATTGGCGCGCCCTCACATATTCCGGCAGCACAAAAGGTGTTGTGGGTTCATTGTCATCGTTCGAGAAATCTGTTTCCGATAATTTTCTTCCCGGCTCATCCATGGATCCTGCCAAACGCCGGGGCGGACGCCTGATTTATACCTGGGATATGGAATCGTCTGAAGGCTGGTTTCTCCGTCAACACATTGCCGGCGGTCCTCCTACACAGGTTTCCATAGATACCAGCTGGACATTCCAGGCTTATGTTTACGGCGACAGCAGTATGAATCTCATCCGGTTCTCTTTGTATGAAACAGGCGGTGATGCCACTGCTGAAGTGTCTCTCTGGGATACACTGAACTGGGTTGGCTGGAAACGTATGGAATGGAATTTATGGGATCAGTCCCAAACCGGAGAATGGGGAGGTGTCGGATTAGGAACGATGGACGGAACATCCTACCGCCTGGAAAGCATTCAGCTGACTAGGACTGACAGCAGTGCCGTTTCAGGGACAATCTGGATTGACGATATCCGAATAGTGAAACGGACCCCGGGACAAGCTCCGGCCAATCAACCGCCGGTTGTGGAAAGTTTGCCTGATACAAGCCTGGAACAGGGCAAAAGACTCC
>DKER01000037.1 GCA_002452555.1 Fidelibacterota bacterium UBA6817
GCCCTGTCACCTGCAAAACCCCTATTTATTGAAATTGATGAAGACAGACGGACTGCGTTGGCCGTCTTTGATGACAGTGAAATTGCCACAGCCATTGGGACAGGCGGTATTAATATCAATCTCACGTCTCAGGTAACCGGATATGACATCGATGCAATTCGCCGTTCCGAATACAACCGTTTGGAAGGTGACGATATTTTTATTGAAGATCTGGACGGTATAACAAAAGCCCAGGTCGTTGCCCTTCAGGAAGCCGGTATTGAAACTATTGCTGATTTCCTCAATGCTGAAACGGCATCACTGCTTGAAATAAAAGGTATCGGTGAAAAGACATTTGAAAAGATTGAAACGATCATTCAACAAGCCTTGCAGTCTAAAAGAGATAAGCAGGATGAATTGGACTTGGATGAAAACCCGGATTAAGAACAGAAAAACATAAGAGGAACTTCTGAATGACCTCGGAAAAACCCGCAAAAATATTTCAACTTGCCAAGCGTCTTAACATATCTCATACTGATATTGTTTCTTTTCTGGACAAACATGGGATCAGTTCCAATGTCAATACAGTTTTGGATGAAACGAATCTGAACCTTGTATTATCCCATTTCTCAGCTGATTTATTATCGGCAGAAGGGGAAAGAAACGAAAAGCAAAATCATAGAAAAACTGAGCTGGAAGAGAAAAAAAAGCAGGAAGAACAGAAGAAAGCGGAAGAAGAAGCCCGGATAAAAGCCGAAAAAGCACGAATCAAAGCTCTGAAAGAAGAGACAGAAATAGAAGAAAAAGAAAAACAGCGGCTTGAAGAAGAGGCACGGAAAGCAAAAGAAATTGAAGAGAAAGTCCGCAAGGAAAAGGAAGAACGGGAAAAAGCAGAAGCCGAAGCAAAAAAAATCATAGAAAGCGAACAGAAATCCGGGGAAAAGAAGAAAACAGAAGAAGCCGAAGATAAAAAAGAAGCCCCTGCCGAAAAAGAAGCAGATATAGAAGCTACAGGCAGGAAAAAGAAAAAGCATAAAAAACGACCGGTCTCAAGTGAAGATGAAGAATACGAGAGAAAACTTGAAGATCTTAAAAAACGTCATAAAACGGTTACAAAACGTTATCAGGTTTCCGAGGTTGAATCCCGACTGGATCAATTTAAAAAACAAAAGAATGTTGATCAGGCTCCTGTTGTGAACAAAGGCGGAAAGGGTAAAAAGAAAGGGAGAAAAGTTGATCAGAATGAGGTCAATAAATCCATAAAATCAACCCTTGCCGCTATGGATGAAAGAAAGACAAAACGGAAATATAAACATACACAAAGTGCATCTGATGATGTCATTCAAGGCGTTTCCAACGTCATCGAAGTCACTGAATTTATCAGCGTTCAGGAGCTTGCAAAACATTTGGATGTTCCTTTTACGGATATTATTGCCAAAGGTATGGGAATGGGGCTGATGATGACAATAAATCAGCGCCTTGACTGGGATACAATTGAATTACTTTGTGCCGAATATGATATGGAAGTCAACAAGCTTGAAGAATACACAGAAGAAATACTGACAGATTCCGAACAAGACGACATTGATAAAAAAGACCTTATGGAAAGGGCTCCGGTCGTCACGGTCATGGGGCATGTTGACCATGGTAAAACATCAATCCTTGATACGATACGGGATTCACAGGTTGTAGATTCTGAAGCCGGCGGTATCACCCAGCATATCGGGGCATACAGTGTGGAAGTTGACGGTAAAAAAAGAATAACATTTCTGGATACACCCGGTCATGAAGCCTTTACGGCTATGCGTGCACGCGGAGCTCAGGTAACGGATATTGTTGTAATTGTCGTAGCAGCCGATGACGGTGTTATGCCGCAGACTAAAGAAGCTATCAGTCACGCCCAGGCGGCAGGTGTACCCATGATTGTTGCTATCAACAAGATGGATAAACCTGAAGCCAATCCGGAAAGAGTGATCCGTGAATTATCCGAAAACGGGGTTCTGGTTGAAGAATGGGGCGGAAAAGTCCAGTGTGTCCGTGTGTCTGCAAAACAGAAAATGAATATTGAAAAATTGCTGGAATCCATTTTACTGGAAGCGGAAGTACTGGAATTGAAGTCAACCCTTAAAGGTATGGCGCGGGGTGTTGTCATTGAATCCCGTCTGGATAAAGGACTGGGACCCATCGCTACGGTGCTTATTCAACGGGGCACGCTTCATATTGGTGATCCGTTTATCTGCGGACGTTTTGCAGGACGTGTCCGGGCTATGATTAATGACCAGGGTGTCCGTATTAAAGAAGCTTACCCGGCTGATCCGGTTCAGATTCAGGGATTTGACGATGTTCCCCAAGCCGGAGACCATTTTATCAGTATGGATGATGAACGGGAGGTTAAACGAATCGCTGCTGAGCGTCAACGTATACACCGCGAACAGGAATTTCGGTCCTATTCGCTTCAGACTCTGGATGAAATCGGCCGTCAGATACGGGATGGAAGAACCAAGGAACTGGCGCTGATCATTAAAGGAGATGTGGACGGGTCTATAGAAGCATTGGCGGATTCCTTTATGAAACTCTCTACCAAAGAAGTTGCGGTAAATGTGATTTATAAAGGTATCGGTATGATCAATGAAACAGACATAAACCTGGCTTCAGCTTCAAGAGCGGTTATTATCGGATTCCATGTGAATGCCACAGCCAAAGCCCTTGAAGTGTCAAGAGAACTAAAAGTTGAAATACGAAATTATACAATTATTTATGATGCAGTAGATGATGTAAAGGCAGCACTGGAAGGACTTCTTGAACCGGAAAAGATACGGGAAATTATTGGACAGGCGGAAGTACGTCAGATTATTAAAATTTCGCGTATCGGTTCTATTGCCGGCTCCTTTGTTTTGTCAGGTAAAATGGTAAGAAATGCCCGGATCCGGATTCTCAGGAATAATGATGAGATATATCAGGGTTACCTGTCATCACTGAAGCGTTTCAAAGATGATGTAAAAGAAGTTCAGGAAGGGTATGAGTGCGGGATAACGATTGACGGATTTGATACATTTCTTGAAGGGGATGTCATTGAATGCTTTACTGAAAAATCCGTCAAAAGGACTCTGGAAGATGCAACAAAATAAACGGCAAAAGCAGGTATCATCCGAAATAATGCAGGTTTTAGGAGAATATTTCATACAGGATGGGAAAGCAATGCTGAATAATGTTTTGACTTCTGTTTCCCGTGTTGAAATGTCTCCCGATTTGAGAAATGCTAAAATTTATATCAGTTTTTATGATGAGAACAATCAGGCGGACGACGTTTTCAGGATTATTCAGGAAAATGTTAAACTGTTACGACATTACATCGCGCAAAACGTCCGTTTACGCTATGTTCCCGAATTGAGAATTTATAAAGACGATTCTATGGAATATGCCGACAGAATTAATAAAATATTGCGAGATCTTGGAGAATAAAATTACGGGAATGACCGTTCCAATTCATAAACCGGCCGGATGGACCTCCTTTGATGTTGTCAAAAAACTGAGAAATGTGACCGGTTTCAAAAAGGTTGGTCATGGAGGAACGCTCGACCCGTTTGCTTCCGGTTTATTGATCGTGGGATTCGGCAGCCATACAAAAAAACTGTCAGACTTCCTGAAATCGGACAAATCATACGTTGTAACGATTACCGCAGGAATGACATCTGATACACTTGACAGAACAGGGAAGATCACGGTTGTTGATGAAACGATTTCATTGCAGGCCGATAAACTGGAAATTCTTCTGAAATCATTTATCGGAGAACAGAAACAGGAACCTCCCATGTATTCAGCAAAAAAAGTAGGGGGAGTACCGCTGTATAAACGTGCCCGGAAAGGGGAAATAATTCAGAGAAAAACCAATAAAATTCACATTTACTCCATTAAACTTCTGAATGTTGCAGAACATCAATTCACGATTCAGGTATCCTGTTCAAGCGGCACGTATATCAGATCATTAGCAGGCCGGATCGGGGAATCCCTAGGATGTGGAGCCCTTGCAGCAGAATTGATCAGAACAAAAACAGGATCCTATACTCTTGACAACAGCCTGACCATAGAGGAATTTATTGAACAGTGGAAATTGTTAGCAGCATAGATAATTTACCCGGATACCCCGAAGCATACATAACCATCGGAACGTTTGATGGTTTTCATCTTGGTCATCAACGAGTCGTTTCACGTTTGGTAGAGAAAGCAGAACAAAGCAGAAAAAAAAGTATCCTCATCACGTTTGCTCCCCATCCCCGGGAGATAATTGCCGATAATACAAAAGAACCCATACGGTTTATCAATAGTCTTGAGGAAAGGATTCAGAATCTTTCGGTCACCGGCTTGGACTTTATCATAATCCAACCTTTTAATCAGTATATTTCCAATCTTGACGGCGAAACGTTTTTGGAGAGGTATATTCTTAAAAGGATTAATGTACAGGGTTTTGTCATCGGGGAGAGCCATACATTCGGAAAAGACAGAAAGTGTACAGCTCAAAGACTGAAAGAACTGAGTGAAAAGAAGTATGATTTCGATGTTGAGATTATTTCCCGTGTTACAAACGGTGATTTTATCATAAATTCATCCAACATCCGACGTCTCATAGCCACCGGAGACATGGAGTCGGCAAAAAAATACATGAAGAAACCCTTTCACATGAAGGGAAGAATCATTACGGGTGAAAAACGGGGAAGGACGCTAAACTTTCCCACACTGAATATACTCCCGTCTTCTCCGAAAAAAATAATTCCTAAAGTCGGAGTATATTGTGTTAAAGTCCACATTCAGCGGAATGTCTATAAAGGAATGTGCAACATTGGATACAGACCCACATTTCAGGGGAATCATTTGACCATCGAAGTCCATGTTGTCGATCAGAAATTAAATAATCTGTATGGACGTGAGCTGAGTATGGAGTTTTTTCATTTCATGCGTGAAGAAAAAAGGTTTGAAAACGTCGATGAATTGAAAAAACAGCTGGAAAAAGATAAAATAATGTGTAGAGATTTAAAATTGGAGGACTAATGTCTACATTAACGTCAGAAGACAAGAAAAAAATGATTGTTGAATTCGGTAAGAATGAGCAGGATACAGGCAGTCCCGAAGTTCAGATTGCCATGCTGACTCAGCGGATTAAAGACCTTACCGAACATGTAAAAATTCACAAAAAAGATCATCACAACAGACGGGGACTGCAGAAACTCGTCGGACAGCGCCGTGCGCTGTTAAATTATCTCATGAAAAACGATTTCAATCGGTACAGAGATATTATCAGAAAATTAGGTCTGC
>DKER01000057.1 GCA_002452555.1 Fidelibacterota bacterium UBA6817
GAACCCCGCAAAGCGGGGATTGAATTTCAATGCGGCGTTTTACCTCTCAACCTCTGAACGTCTAAACTTCTCAACGTCTCAACCTTTGAACTTCTGAGCTCTTGAGCTCATGAACGCTTGAACAACGAGCCTAAACGTCTCAACATCTCAACCTCTCAACGTCTCAACCTTTGAACTTCTGAGCTCTTGAGCTCATGAACCCTTGAGCCCATGAACTCTTAAACAGCGAGCGCAGCGAGACTAAACCTCGTTCCTCATTAATCTTCTTGCGGCATCCCGGGCTTCTTCAATAATTTCTTTTTCATCAGGGATTTTCCTGTCACGCATTAGAATATCCCCGCCGCATACCACTGTATCTATCACTGATGAATCAGCACTGTATACCATATCCGAGATCAAACTATAACCGGGTACCAATGCTGGGTGATCTGTATTTACAAGAATAAAATCTGCTACGGCCCCTGCTTCAATTTTTCCGCCGTTAATACGAAACGTTTTTGCTCCGGCTTCCGTTGCAAGATACCAGGCTTCCTCGGCAGGACATTCTTTCGGATCACCGGAAGCCATTTTGGCATTGAGGGCCGTCATTTTCATGGATTCCATCATACTCAGATTATTGTTGGAGGAACTGCCGTCGGTCCCCAGGGTAATCTTGATTCCGGACTTTTTATAGCGATGATACGGGAAGACTCCGGAG
Organism: Fidelibacterota bacterium UBA6817; assembly: GCA_002452555.1. Classification (GTDB taxonomy): domain Bacteria; phylum Fidelibacterota; class Fidelibacteria; order Fidelibacterales; family Fidelibacteraceae; genus Fidelibacter. The sequence goes on from DKER01000057.1 coordinate 698, forward strand.
ACCAGTTTATGATTTGATGAAGGATTATGAGCAATGACCACATCATGGCTTGCCATAATATCCAGTTCCCGGTCCGTAACATGGATTCCATGGACTGCAATGACACGGGCTTTAAATACCCCGCATTGCTCCAGCCATTCTACAGGCCGGCATCCATGTTCTTTCAAACAGTCTGCCACCTCTTTTTGTGATTCAGACAAATGAATATGCACGGGAATATCATAGTCGGCAGCAAAATCTGCAGCTCGTTGCAATCCTTCCTTTCGAACGGTGTACATTGCATGAGGGGAAATATTTAAGGTTATTTTTGAACTGAAGGTATGACGATCCTGCAGGAGTTCCTCTGCATCCTTGAACTGCCGTTCACCCTGCTCCGAATCGAAAGCATCCAGAATTGCCTGTCCGACACACGCCCGCATTCCAAGGGATTCAGCGGCGCGAATGGTTTCCCGGGGATGCCAGTACATATCATTAAAAAATACGGTACCGCTCCGGATCATTTCTGAAGCAGCCAGACGGGTACCGACATAAATATCCTCTGCTTTCAACTTTGCTTCCAAAGGCCAGATATAATTATTTAACCAGTCATATAATTCCTTATCGTCGGCATATCCCCGTAACAGACTCATGCCTGCGTGAGTATGGGTATTATAAAATGCAGGTAAGACCGCTTTCCATCCTGCATCCAAAACAGGGATTTCATTCGTAATTTTTATCCGGTTTTCTTTTTCCGGCTGAATACTCGTAAAGATCCCGTTCCGGATCTCTATGGTAACCGGATTGTTATCAAGGATCGCATGTTTAACCGTAAGATCAGACATAATACTCCAAATTATTAAACATTAAATATTATCACGGAGAATCCCCAGCTCTGTCAGATAGTCCAATTCTTGTCCAATTACGCCCATTTCACGCGTCTGCCGGATCATGGCCATATCCAGTTCACAGGGCGGTGAAAATAGTCCGGGGGGACATTCATTCCGTAAAATCCACGCAGCTCCTTCATTGTGCAAAGCCAAAGTCGCGTCAATATAACGAAGATGTGTCGGTTCATCGAGAATAAAATTCAACGGGGCATTTCTGTTTAGAACGCGATCCGGACCGACACCCGGTCCAAATTCATTTTCCACACCCATATTCACAAGAAGAGCAGGTGAGTCAATGAACAATTCCGCCGTGTAATTTTTTGCCAGGGCATGTTTTACGCCGGTTGCCGTTACCACACACCAGGCATTGGATACAATCCGTGAAACCTTTTCAATATTTCTGTAATCTTCGATAGAAAAAGGGTACACGTTATGATGAACCGTCAAATCATCCACTGCCGTAACCCGGGCTCCTGCTTTATACAACCGGATACTGATACCCCTTCCTACTTTTCCGCAACCAAATACAACAATAGATTTATTATTGAAATTTGTATAACCCAGATGATTCATAGCACGGATAAAACCATCGCCGGTTCCCAGTGTATCTTCCAGAAGCTTGGCCATTGAATCATCCGTCATAAAAACCGGCTTTTTACTAATGCTGTAACGATCCGCTCCCGAACGTGTCAACTCAGAATAGCCGAAGCGAACCGGCTTTCCGGCATGTATTCCGGCACAGTCCAGAATCAGATCATAATCCCCGACGCTGAAACTGTTATTTTCAACGGGAATTTCCCATGTGCTCAGGATATCCATAATGTGAGGATCCCGGGGAATCAAATCTGAAACGCCAACGGTCAAATCAGCACCGCCGGCAAGCAGCGGAATGTATTTCGTCAGCGTATTTCGAAAAAGCGGCGATGCATCTAAAACTTTCATGCCTTTCAGGGGCTTTGTTTTTCTCCAGGCCTTTATCTGCCTGAAGAGGCAAGGATATTCATCGGCTTTGTAGAATGACCCGATATAATTTTCAATAATGTCTGAACGGTCATTTTTCACGTGTTAGTCCTAATCATGTAAGGATAAAATCAAACGGTTTCACTGCATATATATGTTGATATTTCCCTGAGCAACAAATGCGGCACCAACAGCTTTTTCACCGTCTTTCAGGATACATCCGATATTCATTCCTGCCGGATTAACAAGCAATGACTTCCATTCGCCGTCTGATTTTGCATTAAATGCAACGGCACTTTCTCCAAGAAAAGTTGCCGGTTGAATATCTTCAAAAGGCCCAATACCACCAATTGGCAGAATCAGGAACCAGCCTGCATCGGTACGTGCTTCGACAGCCAGGGATGATGCATTTTCTGACGGGATTATTTGACGCACATCCCGGTATGGTCCGCCAACAGGATGATGGGCTACATAAACATAATATTGTGTAGTATCCGCAATATTCGATGAAAAACCGGCGGGTTTGGCAACATAGGTAACGCCTCCGTCAGGAAGGGCTTTTTTACAAATAATATCTCGTTCTTTTACCTCGAGATCCTGGTCTTTCTGAAACAATTTCCAGACACCGTTTGTATCTTGAAACGAATAGAAATATACCGGATAATCTTCATCCCTTCTAAAATCACAATCCCCGGGTGTCTTAAACAAACCAAAGCTGTCTTTTACATAATAATTGTCAGAAATGAAGGGATACAGGTAGTCCGCAAATCCGGTATAACGATTTTTGCCGCCTTTCATAATTTGTTCCATGGGATTAATCTCACAAAAAAAACCAACATCTTTCCCATCATGGCTGATTTTCATATTATTAACCTGTCCATAGGATCCGTAAGTCTTTTCATCTTTTCGTAAAATATAATCTGCCATTAAACCGCTCATGTAAAATATGGTATTTCTGCCATTGGCAGAAAGCTCATAATCATAACAATCGCTCAGTATTTCCTGACCGGCCAAAACGTGTTCCCGGTTATATAATCCCTGACGGGCTTTATTCTTTTGAGCTAAAAACATGCAGCGATGATTTGCATCGCCTGTTCGAACCTTTGAAACATGCGAAAAAGGTCCATACTGACGATTTCCTTCATAAACATACCAGACCGTATCAATCCGTGCGGCATAGACAAAAACACCGGATTCAGATGTGGCTTGCAAATCAATAACTTCATGATACGGGCCTTTACGGATATCATTAATCAGAATATAATATCGTTTATTCTTTATGTCCGTTCGCATTTGCACAGCACCGCAGCAAACCGATCTTTCTGGGCAGAAACCTGCAATAATTCTTCTCCCTGAGGGACGTTCACAGGCAACGATATCATTGCAGTCTGGGCAGAAACAGACATGTTCGAAGACAAAGATAATGTTATGAGTAACAAGAGCGTTTTCATTGAACACCTCATCTCTTATAAGGTGAATAATTCTTTCAATTTGTGAATATATATAAAAATAGTTTATAAGGGGCAATATTTTAGCAGATAATGCAAATTGTCTGTGCTTAAACCATGTTTTTCTCATCCTCAGCCGAAAAAATATTCATTGATGAGTCATATAATTGAAATAATAGACAGGCAATTTTCAAATGTCAAGGATAGAATTCCTGTTAGTTCTCAGCCAATTAAATGCAGAACAAATATTCCAAAAAATTTCCGATGATACAGAGTTGTTGTCAAAGTATGATAAATCCTGCTTATTGATGTATTTTGAATTATGATAAAAACTATGGTATAATGTATAATGTTTAATAATCAAACTAAATACGGCAACAGACAATTCCGGGGAGAGGATACATGAATTCTTTGATTAAGGTTCTGACGATAACTGCTATTTTTTAATTTCTTTTCCCGAGGCTGTTCACAGCAGTTTTATGACTGACAATGAAGAAAATGTATCCAGGTTCGGTATTATAAGTCCGCAGGAATCCCCATTGCAGAATTCCGAGACAGATAAAACAAGTCCAAAAC
>DKER01000222.1 GCA_002452555.1 Fidelibacterota bacterium UBA6817
ATTGAATTTGTTAATAAAGCTGATTCCTGTGAGTTCCTGACAAAAACTGTTTATCCCGACAAAAGTTCCTTTATCGGTTATTTCATCGGCAAGGTCGTGTGCTTTGCCTTCCAGCTTGCGGAAATCGTCCGGCGGCTTGGTTACGGCGAGTTCCAGCATATTTATTTCTTCTTTGTTCAGGTTCGCAACGTCTATGTATCCTGTTTCAAGCAGCACTCTTTTGATAAATTTCATTTTTGCTTCGGGAGATGGGTAATCAACCGGAATTATTCTGTTGCAGAGCCTTGATTCAAACTCTTTTTTCAGTTTTGCTTTTATTCTTGTTTCATCAATAGCCTGATAATCGAAAATTCTGTCGAAATCTTTTTTCGTACATCTTTCATGTTCAAATACGAAGCTTAAATTTTCAGGGTTGTCGTGCATTGAATACAGGGTGATCTTTTTCTTTGATATCCGCAGATCCATCAGGTCATATAGAGCTATGAGGAAAAACATTGTCGTGGTGCTTAGAAAAATGGAAAGATCATCGAACATGACCAGATCAGCATCTGAAAGCTTATCAATAGTTTCGCTGTAATTCCGGTTTGAGGCAACTTTTTTAAAAAAGTTTTCCCAAAGGTTCTTCTTAAAATAATAAATCTGATAGCTTTGGTTTTTATCCATAAGGTGATTTATTATTGATTCCTGAAGGTGTGATTTCCCAAGCCCTCTGTCGCCGTAAATACCTATGACTCCCTTTGTCGTCGTCTGTTTGAAATCGGTGTTCGCTATTTCAGATGCTATGTTAAAAGCTCTTCTGTTGCTGTCGTCCACTATGAAGTTGTCGAATGTATTTGAAATTGAAGTGCTTGATGGGTCATAGAAAATCATATTTCTTTCATGTTTTGCGACATCTGTTTTCAGTGTTATCTTATGATTGAATTTGATTTTGTTTTTGAATTCCTTCGTGATAAGGTTTATAAAATTAGCTATGGTGTTGTCAAGTTTCAGACTTTCAAATATATACTTCTGGCTTGTGGTAAATTCTATGAGAACGTTGTCAATTTCATTTCTTGATGATCTGTTGATTACCTCAATGGAGCAGTTAGCAAGAAATGCTCTGGTTTTGTTTGTAAAAGTTTCATACCTGCCTTCATTTTCGCAAATGTCCTGATAAAGGCTTTTTATGAGATTTCTTACCTGTATTATGTTATATGTTGTTTCTGTTCCCATATTCAGATGATAATATGCCGGAGAGGTTAAGTCAACTTAGATTCAACTTTGGAATGTTCAATTCTTAATATTAGTTTATAGATAAGTTATTATTATATGCTTCTTTGTGGATAAGTGGAAAACTATATACTAAACCTTTGTAAAAAAAGATTTATTGTGTTTCCACAAAGTTGACTGGATGGTTGAATCAACTTCCACTCATGAGTTGACACACGTTGACTGACGGTTGACTGAAAAGTTGTATCAACGCAGATGGTGTACCTGTTGAGTCAACTCCGGTTGACTTGGAGTTGACTCCGGTTTGAATCCGGCAGAGTCTCCCTGTTTTGCACTGTAAGTCGCATATGCCTCGACATTCCATGCAGAATATGTCATAATCCGGTTATGGAACAGAACTTGCGGGAAACAATAGGGCAGGATATTTTTGATTATCAGATGCTGATGAACGCTTTGAAAGAATATGTCAGCCCGAGAGACAAAATCACAAGGCTGCTGAAATCAGGCGAAATTATCCAGCTCCGTAAAGGTCTGTATATTTTTCATCAGGCATACCGGAAGCAGTCTCTGTCCAGAGAAATCATAGCAAATATGATTTACGGTCCTTCATACATTTCATTTGAATACGCATTGAGTTATTACGGTATTATTCCTGAAAGGGTGAATGTTGTGACATCCGCCGCTTTGGGCAGAACCCGTTCCTATGACACCCCTCTGGGTGTATTCAGTTACAGGATGCTGCCTGCGGATGTTTTCAGCATCGGTGTTGACATCGTCGAATCATTCCATATCGCAACCCCTGCAAAGGCTCTGGCGGATAAAGTCGCATATGACAGCAACCTCGGTATAAGAACCGCTGCCGGCATGGCGGATTATTTGCAGGCGGGTCTGCGTGCTGATGTTTCCGATATTGATTTGTCAGAGTTGGCGGGAATAGGGCAGGCATACCGTATGACCAAGATTAAACTGCTGGAGGATGCCGTCAGGAGGATTAAGGATGAATAAGGCTGTATTAAGGATGCTTGAAAAATATCAATGTGACACGGTGGACGCATATATTCAGGCTCTCAGGGAGATTATGCAGGAAATTGCTCTGCTTGGTCTTTACAGAGGGAAGTTTTTTGAACATGCGGCGTTTTACGGCGGCACAGCACTTAGAATCATATACGGTCTTGAAAGATTTTCGGAAGATCTGGATTTTTCGCTTCTGAAACCCGATGACAGTTTCAGTCTGGATAAATACGGCGGTTACCTTGAAAAGGAGCTTGCCGCATATGGGTTTACTGTTTCAGTGGAACTCAAAAACAAAGCGGTTGAATCACAGGTTCAATCTGCATTTCTGAAAGCGGATACGGCAAACGAGTTATTGGTTATTGAGGCAGGGGAGAGCCTTATAGGTCGGATTCCCCATGGTCAGAAGATCAAAATTAAAATTGAGGTGGACACTGACCCGCCGGCAGATTTTGACACGGAGATCAGATATCTGCTCAATCCGGTTCCATTCAGTGTGCGGGTGTACACTCTGCCGTGTCTGTTCGCCGGCAAGATGCACGCTCTGCTGTTCAGGCGGTGGGGGAAGAGGGTGAAAGGCCGTGACTGGTACGATCTTGTATGGTATCTGGCAAATCATCCTGAAATCAGCCTTGAACATCTGAAAGCGCGCATGGTTCAGACAGGCGACTGGCAGTCGGACAAACCTTTTTCAATGGACGACCTGCAATCTCTTTTCATGGATGCGGTTGATAAAACAGATATTGAGCAGGCAGGGAAAGAGGTTGCCCCTTTTCTTAAAAATCCTTCCGAAACCGCTGTCTGGTCAAAAGACTTCTTCAAAAGTATAGCTTCGGGATTTGTAGCTTAAATTCTGCGGTTTGTTTTGTGTTTAAGCCTGTATATTTTCTTATCCGGAAACTGTTACATAAGTGTTACAGAATGTTCATGCAGTATGTAAGATTCGAGTGTAACACTTTTAAGTATTTCTATGATCAATCAGCAGTTCAAATCATTGTAGTATAAAATAATACTTCTCAACTCCCGTTTAATTTCTCTATTGGCACATGCCTTGCATTTTAAGGGTCATTCTTTTTATGGAGGTTTTCATGATCCGGAAAATGTTAGGAATTTTTCTCATTATAGTTTGTATGACAGGCGTATCTTATGCCTACAAACTGTCTCTCAACGGTTACAATGAAACGGAACTTCGTTTCATTGGCAACAGCTCTGTCGGTGACGGCGGCAGCAATGTCGATAACGACAATGGAACCTATGTGAAGCAGC
>DKER01000034.1:0-6177 GCA_002452555.1 Fidelibacterota bacterium UBA6817
TGTAAGATATATAATATTATGGGACAGGAAGTGACAACTCTCATGAATGACAAACTGGATATCGGCAGGTATGAATGGGTTTGGAGCGGCAATGATAACGCTGGCAAAGCGGTAGCCAGCGGTGTTTATATAACACGCCTTATGAGCAGTTCAGGTTATGTTAAAACCCATAAAATGACACTTATCAGGTAATGCGGATTATTATGAAAAGAATATACATCACATTACTCATCTTGATTGCATTGACAGCCTGCCGTAAAGCTTATGAGGTAACAGGTGAAGATTATTCTGAGTACGGATGGGATTTTTATATTGCCGGGGATTATACCCAGGCCAGACGCTGGTTTATTGAATCTGTGATGGAGCGTCCGGGGTACTCTGACGGCTGGAATGGTACCGGCTGGACAATGGGTAAACTGGATTCCGTTGCCAATAGTCTCTATTATTTCCGCCAGGGATTATATGTAACGGACACATTGGAATCTGAATATTCCCAGATGCTGGCTGGATTGACTTTTTCTTTTCATGCCGTCGGACAGTGGGATTCCTGTTTGACAAGAGGGAATGAACTGCTATATCGTGACAGTTCATGGGTGTTTGTCAGATATTCAGGACTGACACATGAAAGTGTCAGAGTAACCATGTCTTCAGCTGCATTTAATAAAGGTGATTTTAATCTGTCTCTCACTCTTATTCAGTATTTTGATTCTACATTTCAACCGGATATCTCAACACAGTTGGGAATAGCCCAATTGACAGCAAAAATTGAAGAATTAAACCTCATCTATCGTTAAGTTCTGATTTAGCTAGCGTATTTGTTTATTTTATTGGCGTGAATCAAAATGCTATCCGAAATGTTAGGTATTAAAAATAAACGATAACAGTGAAAAACTATTATTTACATAAAAGTTTAGTGATACCGATTTCCCCCGCCCCGGGGGAAAGATAATGAGCGATTTGGTAATATGCAAATTAATATTATAAATAATATATCAAATGCGCTTATATAACGTGACCCAAATAAATCAAACCAGACCATGTTTGAAAAATGAAAGAATACTTTCCATCAATTGTTATAACTAGATTGTATGTATGAATTTTGCTTTGTGGCAGGTGCAATTCTATAATGTGCCATATCTCTACTGAACGTTCAAAGAACTTTTTATTTATAGTTATGGAAGGCAATTGCATCATTGCTGGCTTTCATACAGCATTTATTTAAATTTTAAAAAATATTTTCTCTGAAATGTTTTGTTCACTGTTTGAGTGAACTTTATTCCCACTGGTAAGGTGTTTCCTGATAGACATAATAATTCAGCCAGTTTGAGAAAAGAAGGCTGGCGTGTGCTCTCCAGCTGACATACGGTTCCCGTTTTGGATCATTATCAGCAAAATAATTTTCAGGTATTTCGATGGGCAAACCGGCGGCCTTATCTCTCAGATACTCATTTTTTAGTGTATCCGGGCTGTATTCCGGATGACCAGTAATAAATATTTGCTGTCCTTTCCGGGCAAGCACTATACCTACACCGGCTTTTTCTGACTGAGCAATTAACTCCAATTGGGGGATTTTTTGAATATCTGATTCCCGCAGTTCTGTGTGCCGGCTGTGAGGCATCATAAAACAATCATCAAATCCTCGAAAAAGCGGGAGAATAGAAGTGGATACCGTATGTGAAAAGATCCCAAAACATTTTTTAGTAAGTGGATATTTGGGAACATTATAAAAATGATATAATCCAGCCTGGGCGGCCCAACAAAGGAAAAGAGTAGATGTGACATTCCTCTGTGTCCAGTCCATTATTTGCTTCAATTCCTGCCAGTATCGGACTTCGTGAAATGGAAGTGTTTCAACCGGAGCACCGGTTATTATCATACCGTCATATTTGTGTGTTTTTATGCTGTCAAAAGTTAGATAAAACTGTTCAATGTGTTCCCTGGGTGTGTTTTTCGATTCGTGTGTAGACATGTGGAGCAAATCCAGTTCAACTTGCAGAGGAGTATTTGATAACATACGTATCAAGTCGGTTTCCGTTACAATTTTAAGGGGCATCAGATTCAGGATGAGAAGGCGGAGAGGGCGAATATCCTGATGGATTGCCCGGCTTTCCGTCATGACAAAAACATTTTCTTTGCAAAGAGTTGTAATGGCAGGAAGTTTATCCGGTAGCTTGACTGGCATTGATTTCTCCGTCAGATTTTTTTCAAGGCTTGATCAAGGTCCTGTAAAATATCATTGATATGTTCGATACCGACGGATAAACGGAGTTGATCCGGGTATATGCCGCCTGATTTTTGTTCTTCTTCTGATAGCTGTTGATGAGTTGTACTGGCCGGGTGAATGATCAGAGTCTTGGCATCTCCCACATTTGCCAAGTGGCTTATCAATTCGAGATGACTGATGAGTTCTGATGCTTTTTCCTTTCCACCTTTAATCCTGAATGTCAATACACCGCCAAAGCCGTGACGAAGATATTTTTGTGCCAATGCATGGTAAGGATTTTCAGAGAGACCGGGATAATTAACCGATTCAACTTTTGGATGGTCTTTTAACCATCGGGCAGTCGCTATGGCATTCTCCCCTTGCCGTTGAGCCCGAAGACTCAGGGTTTCCAATCCCTGAAGGATGAGAAAAGCATTAAAAGGAGAAATGGCTGGACCTATATCCCGGAGTCCCTCTACACGGGCACGGATTGCAAAGGCAATATTGCCAAAAGGAGATTTTTCACCGAATGTTTCCCAGAAATTTAATCCGTGATAGCCTTCAGACGGTTCAGAAAACATAGTGAATTTGCCGTTTCCCCAATTGAATGTTCCCCCATCAATTAAAATACCGCCGATTGATGTTCCATGCCCTCCAATCCATTTTGTGGCAGATGCAGTAACAATATGAGCACCATGGATAATGGGCTGGCAAAAATATCCGCCGGCTCCGAATGTATTATCTACTATGAGCGGAATATCATGTGCACGGGACAGTTCACTTAGTTTTTCAAAATCCGGAATACTGAATTCCGGATTGCCGATTGTTTCGGTGTAGAGCGCTTTTGTTGATTTGTCAATCAGTTTCGACATGGCTTCAGGTGTATCATTTTCTGCAAATCGGACGTTTATTCCAAGTCGCTTTAATGTAACTTTAAACTGAATATATGTCCCGCCGTATAAATAAGGTGATGAAACGATTGAGTCTCCGGCTTCCAATAACGTAGCAAGGGTTAAGAATTGAGCTGACATGCCTGAGGCTGTCGCTACCGCTGCTGTTCCACGTTCAAGGGCAGCCATCCTTTTCTCAAATACATCTGTTGTAGGATTCATTATTCGCGTGTAAATGTTTCCAAACTCTTTCAGTTCAAATAAGTCTGCACCGTGTTTTGAATCCCTGAACGTGTAAGATGTTGTCTGGTAAATTGGAACGGCTCTGGCATACGTAACATCATCAGGTGTATGCCCTGCATGCAGTTGAAGTGTTTCAAAATGATAGTCTTTTTTTGTCATTCCAACCTCTTATGATCATTTTTTGAAGTTATATTTATATTTTTCGATAGGGACACATGTACTCTGAATATAAAATCCGGTATTAATTCACACTCTTTACTGATATATGAAGGTGAGAATCTATGAAGAGAAAGTATGGGTGTAATTATGTTTTACCTCTGCATACTGTGTCAATTTCTACCGTTATTTTTCTTCAGGCATGAGTATCCAAAGGACAACATAAACCAGAATACCTGGAAAGACGGATGATAATAGAGAAATAATAGCAAAAGCAACCCTGAGAGCTGTAACATCCCACCCCAGCCATTCTGCCAGTCCCGCCAATACACCGGCTATCATTTTGTCCTGTTTGGACCTTTGTAAGGGACTATTGTCCATGATAACTCCTTTCACATGTCCATAAAAAATAAAAAAAAAAGTCCGGGAATCATATTGAATATATGGGAATGCATGTTTTAATAAAATTTCTTGCAAATTCACAAAAGGTACTGGAAATTTCATAAAAGCAAAAAATAGAGTGTAACACAAACAAGGAGGGAATTTTGAAAACACTTAAATTGCTGACTGTACTTGTTTTATGTCTGGTGACTGCAACGGTTTTTGCCGGTGGGTTGGTTACAAATACCAATCAAAGCGCTCAGTATACCCGGACAATGAACAGAAATGCTTCCACTGATCTTGATGCTGTCTATTATAATCCGGCAGGTTTATCAAGATTGAATGACGGACTTCATCTTCATGTGGGAAATCAAATGATCTGGCAGACGAAAACCGTAAACAACAATCTGCCTTCTCTGAGCAGGAATGAATTCGTAGGTGATGTTTATGCGCCTTTGTTTCCAAATCTGTATCTGGCTTATAAAACTGGTAATATTGCAGTATCGGCAGGATTTACACCGATAGGCGGCGGCGGCAGTGCTATGTACGAAAACGGCTTACCATCCTTTGAAATGCCCGTTTCCGGTTTAAAACCTCAACTCGGTGTTCAAGATTACCGTTTGGATACAGAATTTGAAGGGACTTCCGTTTATTTTGCAGGTCAGGCAGGATTGACTTACAAATTGAGCAAAATGCTGTCATTGGCTGTCGGTGGTCGTTATGTTGTGGTTAATAATACGTATGACGGGTTCCTGAAGAATATTGAAATTACAACAGATGGTACAAACTGGGTAAAACCTGCTGTATATCTAACCGGTGTGGCAAACACCCTGACTTCAACTGCTGCCAGTCTTCAACCGTTTATTGATGCCGGTGTCGGCGGACTTACGCTTGCCCAACTGCAGGGAGCCGGTCAACTGACTACAGTACAGGTAGCACAGCTTGAAGGAGGTTTGCAGCAACTGGGTGTTGATCCTACCGGATTAACCGCTGCACAGATCCAGGGAGCATATAGTACTTATGCCACTGCATATTCAGCACAAATCCCGGTTCTTGAAGCTGCTACGGCTGATGTTGAAGTAGATGCAGCTCAGGATGCTACCGGTTTCAGTCCGATATTCAGCGCTTTTATCACACCTTTCGATGGCCTGGATATTGCTCTACGCTATGAAATGAAAACAGAGCTGACGCTTGTTAACGATACGAAAGTTGACGGATCAGGAATGTTTACAGATGGAGCAGAAACGCATGCGGATATGCCTGCCATGTTGGCTGTGGGTGTTGCATATCAGGTTATGCCCAAACTCAAAACCGAGGCAAACTTCAATTACTACTTTAACAAAGACGTGAATTGGGACGGTAAAGAAGACAAGGTAGATAACGGAATTGAATTTGGTTTTGCGGTACAATATGACGTAACTGATAAATTCCTTGTCAGTGTTGGATATTCCTATGGCGATCAAAAAGTTACGGAAGATTATCAAACAGACCTGACCTATAGCCTGCCGTCAAGCACGATTGCCGGCGGTATTGGTTTAAAGCTGACCCCCAATTTGGTGTTGAATGCGGGTGTTATGAATGTGTTTTATGGTGAAGGACAGAAAGTAACGACCACCTATACCGAAGAATATAAAAAAACGACAGTAAATTTTGGTGTAGGATTTGATCTGTCATTCTGATCATTATTAACATTGTTTAAAAAAAGGGAGATTTTCTCCCTTTTTTTTATTTTAACATATTACAAAACAACCAAAATTATTCGGGTAATCAAACCTGCTCCCCATGCCTGACAACTGCCAAACACCTCACGGTGCTCGTGGTTCATGGGCTCAAGGGTTCATGGGTTCAAGGGTTCATGGGTTCATGGGTTCATGAGTTCAGAAGTTCAGAGGTTGAGAAGTTGAGACGTTGAGACGTTGAGAGGTTCAGAGGTTGAGACGTTGAGAGGTTGAGGCTCGCTTTGCTCGCTGTACAAGAGTTCAAGAGTTCAAGGGTTCATGAGATCAAGAGGACTGATTGCCTGCCGCCTGCCCACTGTCGACTGTCGACTGACCACTGACTACCGGCTACNNGCTACCGGCTACCGGCTACTAATTTTGCCATCTCTTCAGCAATTTTCATACAGGACCGATAATCGTCTTCGAGTGGTTTATATTTTGCTTCATGAGCATGGGCAACCATTTGCCAGCCGATTGATTCTGCAAATCGAATCAGATTCTTTACGCCTCCGCCGCTCCATGTCGCTGAACCGAAAATTCCTAAAATGCGATCTTTTACCTGCAATTGCTCCAGTTTGATTACCAG
>DKER01000034.1:6192-6619 GCA_002452555.1 Fidelibacterota bacterium UBA6817
ATCAATCCGCGGTATTTCCATATATCACTCAGGATATAAGAAAGATGTGACTTTGAAGCATCATGTATGATGACATCTTTAATCCCGTTTTTTATAAGTCCGCGGGCTATGATCTCCGCCATCCGTTCTGTCCGTCCGTACATGGACCCGTATACAATTACAACTCCATTTTCTGTATCATTTCTGGACCATCGGTCATATAAATGTATAATATGATTTAAGTTTGTACGCCAGATTAACCCATGCGTTGGAGCCAGCATGCTGACAGAAACCGTTTTAAGCTTTTCCAGGGCTTTTTGAGTTTGCTTTACATATTTCCCGACAATGTTTGAATAGTACCGTCTTTGTTCATCTTCCCATTTAGGTAAATCAACCTCATCATCAAACAGAACGCCATCCAGTGTTTGAAAGCTGCCAAACACATCAC
>DKER01000003.1 GCA_002452555.1 Fidelibacterota bacterium UBA6817
CCGATACATATTTTGATGTAACCCTCAGCAGGAATCAGAGGGATTATACCAAAGGATATGGCCAGCGGCGTGATACGACATTTACCTATGAAATCTTCCCGGGGTATTTTGTGGATGAAGCACCGGTAGGCTATTCATTTGAATATGAAAACGGAATATCCGGTATGGCAACAGGCGGTCCTTTCGCTGCTGCCAGGGATTCATCGCAGATTGTTACCTGGAATCTCAAAGCCAGCTATCGTACTCAGCTGAACAGAAACAATCAATTGAAGGTTGGTTTTGATTTTACGTATGACGACTTATATATTTTCCTCAGAGGTGTAAACCCGCTTCCTGACGGAAATTACAGAACAGAATTCACTCGTGCTCCGTACAGACTCAGCACCTATATTGAAGACAAGCTTGAATTCGAAGGACTTGTAATCAATTTGGGGCTGGTGGGTGATTATATTCAGCCCAATGGAGACTGGTATACACCTGCTTCTGCCTATGACGGGAATTTCTTCGGGGCTTTTCCTGAAGAGTGGGTAGAAATTGATAATGTTCCGGATTCTTTAAAAATTAAAGCAGATGGACAATTCATGGTCAGCCCCCGATTGGGTATCAGCCATCCCATCTCTGAAAATTCCAAACTATTCTTCAATTACGGGCATTATTATCAGCTGCCAATGGCTGAAGACTTGTTCCAGATCGATTATCAGAAATTTACAAATCAGGTAAACTATTTTGGTAATCCTTCAATGGATCTTGCGAGAACAGTTTCATATGAGTTGGGTTATGAACAAGCATTTCTGGACAATTATCTGCTTCATATTTCCGCATATTATAAAGATGTAAAGGACCAGCAGGATTATACACGCTTTATCAATTCCCAGGGAAATGTGAATTACTATAAACTGACGAACAACAGTTTTGAAGATATCCGCGGATTCGAAATTGAATTGACAAAACGGACCGGTCGCTGGCTGGCAGGTAACGTCAATTTTGAATATCGCGTGAATTCATACGGATATTTCGGTTATAAATACTACTATGAAAATCCTTCGGAACAACGGGAATATGAAAAACAGAATCCCCAGGAAACCAAACCCCTTCCAAGGCCAAGAGCAAAGTCCTATATCGATTTCCACACACCCTATGATTACCATCCTCTTATTGCAGACTGGCATTTTGTGCTGATCAGTTCATGGACATCCGGCTCATGGTTCACATGGAATCCCCGGTTGGTTGAAAATCAAAGGGGTGCCGTTATCCGGAATAATGTTCGCTGGAAAGACAGCTGGGGTTTTGATCTGAAAATTTCAAAATCGTTTGCTGTTGGCAATAATATGAATATTAAAGTCTTTGCAGATGTGAATAATATGTTCAATCTGAAACAATTTTCCGGCGTGTCCTTTTATGATCGTTATGACTATGAATATTATATGTATTCTTTGCACCTTCCTGCTGATCAGGGAGATGATCTGGCATACGGAAATATTCCCGGTGATGACCGTCCCGGAGAAATGAGAGCTACAGGAGTGGCATTTCAACCTATGAGAAATCTGGACTATACCAGCACCGGTTCCCTTCAGCAAGGCGTGATTTATTATCGTCCGTCTGATGGAGAATACCTGGAATTTAACGGAACGACTCTTGTTGAAGCTGACAAAGCCTATGTCAAAGAAGTCCTGGATAATAAAGCATATATCGATATGCCTAATCTGACCAGTTTGATAGCTCTGAATCCCAGAAATATATTCTTTGGTTTGAATGTGAGTTTTAATCTGGGTAAATAAATGCCGTTAATCTTCTAAAAATGAGGAATGAAGATGATACAACATAAAAAATCTTACAAATTAATCGGGGCAATGCTCATTTTCCTTCTGTCAGGTGTGAGTATGCTTTATGCTGCCGAGATCCGCTGGCTGGCCGTCGGTGATCTTCATAACTGGTTCTCGTCCGTTGGTTGTGAAATTGAAGTAGGCCGTACGGGTGCTACACAGGATCAGTTGGACGGATTACGGTATCCGGCGATGTATGTGGATCAGGATCTGCAGGCCGCCAAAGGTTTTTGGATCGGTTCAACGAATTACAACGATCCCGTGTTTGGCCGGACTTTTAACCATAAAGTAATGGTTGCCGGTCCGCGGAAGGTCAGTGAATCCGCTGACTGGATGCCAAAAGAGTTTACGCTTTACGGTAAGCGAACCCATCCGTTGGTTATGGTGGACGGTATGCTTGCAACCGAATTGGATTTTCTTGATATCAACGTTGAGATTGACCCTTCCATACCCGGTGACCGGATGCTGCATAACATCGTTCAAACCGGTATGGGTGTTCAGGTCGAACGAAAAATTCATGCATTTACCAACCCATACCATCAAAACTATTTCATTCATGAATTTAAATTTACCAATAACGGTATCTGCAATTCAGACGGATCGGTTACCCATAATAATACTCTGACCGATTTTGTTGCCATGTGGCAGTTCAGAACCGGTTTTAACCGTGAAGCCAGCACATATAGCCGCGGTATTTTACCCCAAAATGCCGTATGGGGGAGAAATGCGGTTAATGATATCATGGGTATGGGCGGCACGGCTACATTTGATAAAAATGATAAATATAACCCGCTTCCGGCAATTTTTTCATTTGGCGGGCAGCACAGCGGTCATACGGATGACAACGGTATCGGCGGTGCCTGGTGGAGCGGTGACGGTCATTTAACATCGGTTATGTTTGCCGGTTATTTGAAACTTCATGCCGATAAATCCCCCTCTGATCCTGCGGATGATCCTCTTCAACCTTCTGCGTCCATGTATCATGCCAGTGATATTCCGGTTTTGAACTATGAAAACAATCCTCAGAACCCGGATATGATGACCGGTCAGTATAATCTGATGAGAATGGGTCACCCAAACCCTTCACAGGCTTTTGATTTGGGTTATGACTGGCAAAATCTGGATCCCTCAGCCATTGGAGATGCGGATCAGTGGAATAATGAAGCTCCCGGTTCTGCCGGCGGATTCAGCAATTCCATGACATACGGTCCATGGGATCTGGCTCCCACACAATCGGTCCGTGTCGTTTGGGCCGAAGCTGCTGCCGGTCTGAGCCGGAAGGAAAGCTATCGGATAGGAGCTGAATTTGTATCCGGTGCAATAACGGAAAACGAAAAAGATCTTCTCGTTTACAGCGGGCGTGACAGCCTGGTGCAAACTTTCTGGAATGCCTATGAAAATTATCAAAGCGGAATGACCATTCCCGAACCGCCGCCGGCTCCCAGTGAATTTATTGTTCAGAGCGGAGGTGACCGCATTGTTATTAATTGGACGAAAACGGCAGAAAGCTACCCGGGACTTGCAGGATATAAATTGTACCGTGCCAGAAATGACCGGTCTGATTCCACGTATCATCTGATTGCAGATATCCCGGTTACTGACCTGGATGTCAATGCTGACGGTTATAATTATTTCGAAGATACCAGTCCCCAGCGCGGTTTTGACTATTATTATTATCTGATTTCGTATGATAATGGGACCAATGATGCTGACGGACGAATGCTGTACAGCAGCAAGTTTTATACGCTGACCAGTGAACCGGCTTACCTGCGCAGAATGCCGGGTACAAGTCTTGATCAGATCCGCATTGTTCCCAATCCCTATCATATCCGCGCCCAGGATTTACAGTTTGGCCGGGATGCTGCTTCAGCAAACCGGATTACTTT
>DKER01000146.1 GCA_002452555.1 Fidelibacterota bacterium UBA6817
TACAAAGACCGTGAAGCCTATGAAAAGGACAATCAAGAGAAAATGCTGGAGGCATAAATGAAATACAGGGCATACCGGCTTCATTTTCGGGGCACGCTTCATATCGGTTCTAACCGGCCGGGATTTGAACACACGGAAGATATTGTTCATTCCGATACCCTTTTCAGTGCGATAATCAATGCATGGAACCAAATGGATCCGGGCTTTGTCACAACTCTCATTCCTCCTGAAAAAGATTCTGTTACAAAATTTCCTTTTCGAATATCATCGGCATTTCCCTTTAGCGGCAATCAATTTTTTTTCCCCAAACCGTATGCAAGAATATGGCAGGAAGACTCCGACAACTCCCCGGCTTTGGATAAAAATCAGAAAAAAATCCGATTTATTGAAAAAACGGTTCTTGAATCTGTTTTAAGCGGAATAAAATCGGCATATAACCCGAATGTAAACCGGACAGTGCCGGCTTATTATTCACCTGACTCTCCTCTGGAATCACAACCCGGCAAAGCGTATGATGTGCCAAGGCTCATGATTAACCGCAATAATCAGGGACAATCCATTTTCCATTTTACAAGGATTGTTTTCCATCCGGATTCAGGCCTGTTTTTTCTTGTCGAATGGAACGATGAATCACTGCTGACTAAATTTAATGCGGCATTGCGATTGTTGGGCGATATGGGAATCGGCGGTAACCGGTCTGTTGGTCATGGTCTGTTTACTCCCGAAGAAGTCCCGGAATTTCACGTGAAAATCCCGGACAATCCCACGCATAAATATTTGTTATCACTGACTCACCCTGGTCCGGATGATGATGTGACTGTGCTGAAGAATGCAGGGTATGATCTGACAGAACGAAAAGGATGGGCATGGTCAGGCCGGGGTATCAGTTTACGAAGAAAGGCCGTAAGAATGCTGGTGGAAGGAAGCGTTTTGCCTGAACCCGGTTTAAAAGGTGATATTGTTAAAGTCTTGGAACCAACAGAAACAGGTCGGGCATTGGAGCACCCGCTATTTCGATACGGCTTGGCATTTGATATCCCGTATAATAAGAAGGATATGTTATGAACAGAACATTTGTTTACAAACTGACGACTATTTCCCCGGTTCATACAGGCAATGGTATAGAGCTTAACGGGATTGTTGATTATATATTTGACGAAAGCTCACACCGTATTATTATCCCGGACCGTCATGAAATTCTTGAACATATTAGCAATAACCGTAAAGCAATCGATGATTTGTGTTCGCTCAGTAAAAATTATACACTAAATGATTTCTTTAATAACTACCGGTTTTTGAATCAACTGAAGCGCTCCAGGGTCTATTCCTATTACCGGCTATGCAGGAGTATTCGTGAACAATACCGTGACGGAAACGGTACTGTCATGATACCCGGATCAGGTATTAAAGGAAGTTTTCGCACATCTATGATACGAAATATCTTTTATGGTTTAGATTTGGATGAACAGAATGCATTGTTAAAATCCGTTTTGAGGGAGAGAAATCCGGGTGACCATTTAGAGAGAAACATGTTAGGCACTCCGTATGAACAGATATTCAAATCCCTGATTGTATCAGATGTTTCATTTAAGCAAAATCATATGAGTCTTGAAGAAGTTCATATAGCCAACAAGGGCGGGAAAGGCGATATTTTTGATAAAATGGTGAATTTAAAAAATGGCTTTTCATTTCCCATGTCATCGGTTGTTGAGGTTATTAAACCCAATTCTGTTTCAGAACTAATTGTGAAGTGGAATGATTATTTTATACAAAATGGCGGTTTATTAAGGGCAAACGAATTTCCTGCAGATGTTGAATCATTTCATAAAATAGTCAACAAAGCATCTCTGGCACTGGCACAATATGATCTGGATTATTACGAAGAAGACGATTTAAACCGGGACTATGACCACATACGTTCCCTTTATCGGGGGCTGACACGAGATATCAAAAATGCCTCTGACGATGAGATGATATTGAGGGTCGGCTGGGGAAGCGGCTGGGGCGGTTTAACGGGTAATCTGCTTGAAAACGGCAATTGGCTGGATAAATTTAGACAAAATCAGAACATGAGTAAGTATTCGCCCGGAACGGCTCCTTTCCCCAAAACCCGGAAAGTAACATCCAGGAACAGGAAAAAAGAAGACTTTTTAGGATGGATCAGGCTGGAGTTACAAAGATGAAACATATTTTGTATTTGAGTAATGTGGGTCAACGGGATGTTTTATATAAAAATGAAATTATCGGTCCGGAAAATACGCGGGATTACGCAAAACTGTTCCTTAATGATTATGAGAATAAGGTTAGTGATCTCTCAATTCCAATCATACAAAAGGGAATTGATTACATTTTGAAAAAAGAGAATACGTGTCACCTGTCGATTTGCTTATTTTGTACCGATCAGAACGATGAAGCATACCGGCACAGTGATACTGTCTACATGGCTGACATTATTCAAAAAAAAATCAAGGATCTGTACAAGTTATGTGATGATTCAATACAGTGTTTTAGAATACATCAAAATCCCAGCAATTATGAAAACATGTATGTATTCTATCAGAATAAAATGCCCGCTATCAGCAAGACATTAGACAGGATTGATCGCGTATATATATCCAATGCCGGAGGTACTCCTGCCTGTAATATGAGTCTTACACTTCATGGCACAATTCATTTCGGTCTTAAATCATCCGTTCTGGAATTGCCCCTCGAAGGTGAAGCGGGAGAAACCCGTTTAGCCCACATTCTTGTTGAATCCTATGAGAAATCATTGATAACGGGGATGTTGGATAGCTTTAATTTCAAAGGGTGTGAGAATATTTTATCTCAGCATGCCAAGGATCCGGTAAAAATAAATTTGGGTTTATTGTGCAGATATGCTCATTACAGACTGCTGTTTGATTTTGAAAAAGCAGAGGAAGACATTTTATCTTTGGATGGATCGTTTATCAGAATACCTGAATCCTTATCCTATATTTTTCCCAACGGAAATACACTGGTGAAATTGTTTCATAAGCAGATACAGAATCTTAGAAAAAAAATTGAATTTAACGGAGATAAAACACAAGAGGAAAAGCAGGAATGGTATACGTTTCAAAGAAAAATATTGTGTGAAATTGCATTAAATGCCCTGATCAAGTATGAGACAGGCCAGTACACGGATTTTCTGGGACGCATGTTTCGTTTACAGGAGGGAATGTTAAGACTTGCTTTTGAAGAGATAACCGGATACTCAACAGAGATCAATTCCAGGCAGGAGCCTGTAGATTTTAATAATTTTCTCAAATCCCCGCAAGGACAGGAAATACAAGATTTCATCAATAATAATGCGAAAACACCGGTTTCTTTCAGTAAGCCTAATACATATAATTTAAAGGAAATACTTCGATACTACTCTTTAAGGGATGAAGAAATAAAAAGCCGGTACAGGAATTACATTCATTTTACAGATAAAATAGATGGGTGGAAATCATACAGAAACAAATCAATCATAGCACACGGAACCGACGGAATTACTGAGGCTAACATAGAAGTATCCCTGGCAAAGCGCGAGACGGTTCGAAAACTCTTAAACAGAATTATCAATGAACTGGATAAAGAATACCCGCTGAATGTATTTGCCGAGATATCCCGGATAGTGAAAGAAAACTGTTAGAATATAACGCTCTTTGAAAAATCGGGTGATCAGAATAATGATTATTTACTTAAAAGAACAAGGCGCGAAAGTGACACGGCAAGGTGATTTACTGGTTATCAGCAAAGATGATCAGACTGTATCCAAATTACATTTATTTAAAATTGATGCTGTTGTGATCATCGGCCGTGTCCATATTTCGCATGATGTATTAACGGCTTTTCTTTTGAAGGGAATTGATACTGCTTTTTTTTCAATGAAAGGAAAGCTTTATGGGCGATTGATAGGAACGAACTCAAAAAACATAATATTACGAATGAAACAATATCAAAATGTTCAGAATGAATTTTTCCGAGTAGAATTCAGCAAACAAATCATTCGCGCAAAAATCAGAAACATGATCCGTGTATTAAAAGAATTCCATAAAAATCATCCTGATCAGCGTTTGTTAGAAACATCAAATATGCTCAATAAATGGTTTGATAAGATTCACCAAAAAAACAAAACCAATACAATACTTGGTATAGAGGGCAGTGCTTCAGCATTGTATTTTTCCTGTTTCAGTATCATGATACGAAGCACATTAACATTCAAGGGAAGGATTAAACATCCTCCCGGTGATGAAGTCAATGCATTATTGAGTTTTACATATGTATTATTGGGAAATGAAATTTCCAATCGATTATATGCCCATGGATTTGATCCATACATCGGGTTTTATCATGGAATTCAATATGGGAGGGCTTCGTTAAGTATGGATATGATAGAAGAATTCAGACCCATTGTTGACCGCTTTGTAATAAGACTGGTTAATTTAAGAGTTTTTGGGCCGGAAAATTTTCAGGAAAAAGACGGTGGAGTCTACTTAACCGGTGAATCGCTGAAGGAATACTTAACGCATTATGAAAAATGGTTAAACAAAAAAGACAGTATGAACAGGACTTTAAGGGATGTTATTGACATTCAGG
>DKER01000016.1:0-1403 GCA_002452555.1 Fidelibacterota bacterium UBA6817
AACCTGAAGTGACGTATCGGCAGCATTTATATCTAGACGGGCAATTTGAATAACTTCCGGGTGGTCAGGAATTTTCAGGAAATTCGAATCCGGGCTTCCCAGAACAGTTACTTCGGCACCAAATTTAAAGTAATTATTTACCCGGGCATTGAGGACTGCCTCTTTGAATTCTGAAGGGATATCATTTTCATCGAGCTCTTCAATATCCAAATCCACAAAAACAGAATCCCCTATTTCAAAGGCAATGGGAGCCGTTAAAAACAGTTTTCCTTTAACGATATCCGTCTGGCGGACAGTACCTTCACCGACGACTCTGGCCTGTCCGGTTGCTATGATTTTGTTGGGAAAAATATTTATCAGATCTTTTGAATCGGGAATATCGACCAGCGGATTATCCGTAATGTCCTGTGACACAGAAACTTCAACAAAATCACCTTCGTCATTTTCAGCGCGGATCGTCAGATCAAGATAAACAGGGACTTCAATATCCGAATCGAAAGCGATCTGAATCGTCACATCAGCAAAATCAACATTTTTCAGTTCTTCAGGCAGGGCTGTTATTGATTGTTCGATAGGATTAATATCAACCGTAACCGTATCAATATATCCGGTCACTTCCGTGAATGTCAGATCTTTTAATTCCACATCCACATTTATTTCCTGATCGAGAGATAAGGTCATAATCTGATCATCCGGCAGACTGATTGTTGATCGATATGCAATTTCCTGATCCTGATCAGGTGACGTATACTGGAGATCCAGAACATATCCGTCAAGAGGAATTTCAAAAATCTGGGGATTGGAATCTTCAGTTAAATGTATCAGTTCCCTGAAAGGTACACCATCCCTAAGCAATTCTGGCAACCTGAAAATCACATCAGCAATAACACCGATATTATTTGTAAACACCAGACTGAGCGTTCCATATTGGAGAACTGCCCTATCCAGTTTATTTGAATCATCAAGCGTTATGACACTGTCTGTAACCATCGCTTCCTGAGAAAATTTTCCCGTCACTTGGACAAATTTCAATTCAGAAACATTAATATTGACCAGAATGGAATCTTTAACATTATAGGATCCCAGCTGATCCTGGGGAGTCGTAACCTGAGATTGATACGTAATAAATTGCTCAATGTCAGAACCAATACTTCTTGATTGCGGAACAAGTTTGTAATCCGTCAGAGGTATCACAAGGGTTGTGATACCCGGTCCCAAATCACTTATTTTCTGAATTGGCGTACCAAATTCATCAAAAAATTCCGGTAAATCCAAAACCAACTGAGGAAGAGCTGTATTTGTTATGTTTACCCGGTTATCAACTTCAATAATAATGGATCCCTGGGATATATGGGCCTCATGTATTTCCGAATCAGAAGAAACATCAATCTCACCCGTTTCAG
>DKER01000016.1:1423-6033 GCA_002452555.1 Fidelibacterota bacterium UBA6817
TCCACAACAAAATCATCTGTCTGAGCCAGTTGGACTTTATTGGGAGATGTGTCTGTCGTTCTTATTTCATATGAATAATTGACTTTCTGATCAGACAAATCCATGACAAGTGCCATATCGTTTATATCGTAGACAACATCCGTGTTCTGATTACTGGGCACATTGATGGTTTTGGTAAAGGGTTGCGTCCCGGGTTGATTCAAATCCGTATCCAGTGATGAAACCTGCAGATCAATAACAGCATCGACCGGCAAATCATTTTGAATCGTAATTCCCAGATTTCCTTCTTCGATAACCGCTCTTTGAATTTTGTTTTCTTCTTCAGCTGATAACTCAATAAAACTTGTTTCCTCAACAACCTGTTCGGGAACAACAGCTACGGCATGGGACACCAAAAGATTCCTGGCTATTGTTTCAACAACAAAGTAGGAATTTCTCACATTATCATCCACGGTTCCTGTGGCATCTCCGCTTCCGGCCATCTTTCCGGTAATACGGACAGTAATCAGTCCGGGCAGTGTTTCACCGGTCAGATCAATTATTCGGCTGCTGTTAGAACCGGGATTAATTCCTTTATTCCAGATTGCCGACAGTCCTGATCCGATTGGGGAAAGATCTCTTTTAAGAAGTTCTACCTGAACGGGAAAGCCCAGTTCAACAACAAGATCATTGATAATTTTTATTTCCAGTTCTCCGCTGATAAACGTTGCATTGGAAAAATCAGTAAACTCAATATCACGATCAATAGGACCAAAATCAGTCCCCTGAGGAATTGTGTAGATCTGACCGTCATCCGGCAAACCGGGATAAACATCTGTCATTGTAATTTGCGGTGTCACAGTCGGATCCGTATCATCCAGAGAAATTTCTCCCAATTCTGATACAGTACTGTTTGTTATTGGGCTTACGCCAACCGTGTCAAATTCAGATGTGAAATTCTTTTCGCTTCCGTCTACTTTAACGTCATCCACACTTTGTGTGATCTTCTGAGGACTGACGGCATCAAGCTTTAACTGATCACCAACTTCCTGTTCTTCAATTTCCACCGTATCTTTAAACACATATTGGAATCCATCCTCTCCCGGAACAGCTTCCTTATAGATCAAAGAATCTTCCGGGATAATATCCTCCGCTTTTACGACTACTTTTGTAACGGGAGCATCAATCGCAACCTCCCATTGGGGGAGTTTGGGATTGGTGTTCACCTCCATACAACTATACAGCAACAGGAATGCTGTGAATAGAACTGTCAGCTTTATTATTTTCATGAGACCTCCGATTTTCATTGCTTCATATCAAAAAATACAATTTTTTCTGATATGAAAATGTGATGTGTGTTAAGTGGTCATATATCAATTTCGTTACAATAACGACAATGAATTTAAGACGATCCTATTATTAATCAATTAGTTTTCAATAATAAAAAGGGCAGTTTTTATACTGCCCTAGCGTTTGACATGATTAATTCACATTACTTTTAAAAATACTGAGCCAGGTTATACCGGAGTATAATTCCGATTGTAATAATACTCACCATCGTTGCCAGTTTGATAGCAATATCCAGAGACGGTCCGCTGGTATCCTTCAGGGGATCACCTACGGTATCGCCGGTTACGGCAGCATGGTAACTTTCGATGACCGTTCTGAATTTGGTATTTGTATCCCGCATTGTCAGAAGGAGCGTCTGGTCTTCATTTGCAAGTTTGACAAATTCCCTGAACATGAATTTGTCATCCCTGTTCAGCTTTTCCCAGAGTTCATGCAATGTTTCATCGGCACCCGGACTCACTTTCCGTGAATCATAAGATTCGATCAGCGGAGTAATATCTTTTCCCTTCTTAATATATTCATCCTGGACATACTCAATAATATGCCCCATATAATCAGAGACTTCTTCATCGATGGAAAAAGCCAACGGATTTAAATTAACCAGTTCATAGAGGAAGCGGTTTGTTTCATGTGTCAGATAGAATGGCCATAGTCCCCGGCGTGAAATCGATTTTATACCGTCCTCGATCTGAAATCTGAGTTCAGATTTGGAGCGCTCAATATATTTTTTCGCATTATCCCATGCACCGCCTGCATTGGCCATAAATATCGCCAGGATAATACCCACCAGCAAATTGCCAATCAAAAGTCCTATCACGGCAATGGGCCCCAGAAAGAGTCCGGTGAGAATTGGTGTGAGAATAACAATCATCGCAGGAGAAACCATTTTTTTCTGAGCAGCATAGGTTGAAATACGCACACAACTGCTGTAATCAGGGGTTGTTTCGCCGGTCATGACACCTTTTATTTCATGGAATTGGCGACGCACTTCATCGATCATTTCACCGGCAGCGCGGGAAACGGCATCTATGGTTTTGCTGATAAATGAGGTACAGAGAATTCCCCCGATAAAAAGGCCGATAATAAATCGGATATCCATGATAGACCCGCCCAGATAATCCAGAATCTGGAGAACATTGGCATCTTTGATATGAATCTGGACATTATCAAGAACAATCAGATCAACATTCATACTCATAAGTGCAGTACGGATTGTTTCAATAAAAGCAGCAATGAGAGTAATAGCGGTCAGTGCAGCAGCTCCCACACACAGTCCCTTTCCCCGGGCAGCCGTAGAGTTTCCCAGTTCATCCAGGGCATCTGTCCGTTTCCGGGTTTGACTGGGCATCTCGGCCATCTCAGCCAATCCTCCTGCATTATCGGCAATTGGACCAAAACCATCTGTTGCCAGATTGATACCCAGAGTAGACAACATACCCACGGAAGCCAGTCCGATGGCAAAAAGTCCTGACGGAAAATTCTGAAACCCTCCGCCGGTCCAAAATGCAATAAACATACCGATAAGTATAAAGATAAAGGTTGGCGCCGTTGAGATAAAACCAACAGACAAACCGGACGTTATAACCGTTGCATGGCCAGTTCGTGCCTGTTTTGCAATGCGTTTAACCGGAGCAAATGCAGCATTTGTATAGTNNAATCGGTAGAATAACCGATGGCAACACCTACAATCAAACCGGCTACAATCGGAATAAAAAGCTGCAGGAAATAACCGGGGAGCATAACCTTGATAAGAATTGCACTGAGAACAAGCGTTAAAATTGACGAGAAATTAATACCTCTGTTTATGGCATTTAAAAGCCCGATTTGTTCCGATTCTTCTTTTGTCCGAACTATATAAATCCCAAGGATGGAGGCCAGTGTCCCTATGGCGGCAATAATCATAGGCAGTGTTACAGCTTTGTAGAGATAATCTGTTCCGGCAAAGGCACTGACTGCCAAAGCGGCTGCTCCCAGAGTTGAACCGACATAAGATTCATAAAGGTCTGCTCCCATACCGGCAACGTCACCTACATTATCCCCCACATTATCGGCAATAACGGCAGGATTCCTGGGGTCATCCTCAGGAATACCCGCTTCCACTTTACCCACAAGATCTGCTCCCATATCGGCGGCTTTGGTAAAAATACCTCCTCCCACACGAGCAAACAGAGCCTGGGCTGAAGCACCAAATCCGAAACTGAGCATTGTCGTTGTAATAATCTGGAGTTTTTCAACCGGATTGGGAATATTGACAGCCCAGTCAAGAATCACAAACCAGACTATAATATCCAGAAGACCTAATCCGACAACAACCAAACCAAGGACTGATCCGCCTCTGAAAGAAATTTTTAATGCATCATTCAAAGATGTGCCTGCAGCATGAGCTGTACGGTTTGATGTTTTTGTTGATGTCATCATACCGATAAAGCCGCTTAGACCGGAAAAGAATGCACCGGTTAAAAAGGCAAAGGGTACAAATCCGGATAAAGCACCAATTCCAAACGAAAAAATCAACAGCAGGACAAACGCAACCAAAAAGAAAATTCCTGATGTACGGTATTGCTGTTTCAGGTATGCAACAGCACCTTCCCGGATATATCCTGCAATCGTCTGTATCCTTTCATTTCCGGGGTTTTGGCGGGATATCCATTGATACATAATAAGGGCAACGATTAGAGCTGCAATAGAGCCCAAAGGTACAATAATCAGGGCATACAAATAAGGCATGAAAAACTCCTTGTTTTTAGACGTTGATTTTAAAGATTCCGGGGGATAATCTCAAGAATAATAGCACAAGAAACGAACTAATAAAGGATTAAGGAGGCGGCTATCGGGAAGTGATCGGAAACGCCGCCATAAACCTTCCTGTCCAGAATAAACGGTTCAGGAAAACCAAATTCATCACGCATGTGAGACGATCTGATTACGTACCCGGAAGAAGGATTTATCCTGGGATATCCCATAAAAAATTTCCCGTTTACCAAAAAATGATCTAGCTGATCTTTTACGCCGCGATAAACGTATGTCCACCCGTTTTCTTCCTGAATCAGTGTATAATAAAACATCCTCAGGATTTGCATGGCCTCTTCACCGGGACCGGCATTGAAATCGCCCATAATGAGGTGCTTTTTATCGGGAAATTCCTTTTGCAGGACTGTGACAAGTTGTCTTGCACAGGCCAGCCTGTCAATTTCCGCTATGTGTGATCCGCCCCGTTTCGAGGGGAAATGGATAACAGCAGCCACAAAGGATTCTCCGGAACCGGCCTTGAATTCGCACAT
>DKER01000099.1 GCA_002452555.1 Fidelibacterota bacterium UBA6817
CTACTGGCTACCGGCTACTGACTACCGGCTACCGGCTACTGACTATTGTTTCTTCTTAATAAAAGCCGGTAATATGAGAATGGATGCCAGAAGACACATCCCGGTTCCGATAAATAGCGCCAATCCAAAACTACCGAAACCGCGATACGTTGCAAAAACAAGACTTCCAAAACTGAGCATGGTTGTCAGGCTGGTAATGGTTACCGCTTTTCCTGTACTGGAAAAAACATGTCGGATATCCTTTTCTATATGCCAGCGGTGGAGAAGATGTACTCCGTCATCAATACCAATACCAACAATAAGGGGGATGGCCATGATATTCAGAATATTCAATTTTAACCCAAAAAGTCCCATGATTCCGGTCATCCATAGCATGCCGAAAACCATGGGTGCCATACCGAGAAGAGCGTAACGAAAGCGTCTGAAATCCATAAGGAGTAATAGAAAAACAACGGACAAGGTTAAGAATACTGCACGTCTTCCGTCCTGCCCCATCATTACCATCAACTTATCCATTAACGGCGGCATACCTGATACCCGGGGTGAAATTGAAAAAAGTTCATTGGAAAAGTTTTTCATGTTGTTCATATCCCAGATATTCCCTTTTGGATAAATCGTAATAAGAAACAAATTTTCTTCTCTATTTACATACTTATCCCGAATCATGAACGGTATCATATCCAAAGATATCATCTCAGGATTTGCCATAGATATAACGCGCTCCCGGTATTCACGTCTAAACGTGCGGGAAAAAGGGATAATTTTTTCAGGCATATCTTCAAAATTTTCAAGTTTGGAGATCACCCGGGATAAACCTCCGACAAAAAGATCATTTTCCGGATGTCCAACCAGGCGCACAGCTTTGCGGTCAACCAGATCCTGACCTCCCACAAAAGCCATATCCTGCATTTCCATGATATTCATTTCAAGACGGATCAATTCCTGAAGAAAATCATCATATTCCCTAGGATCTAAAGACCCTTCCGGAGATTGCTGTTTCATCAGATCACGAATCTCCGCCACACCGGAAGCTCTGGCTATCTGTTCAGCCCGGGGAGGCAGATAATCCGTCAAAGATTCCACAAAACTGACACTATTCGCTTCTCTTGCTTTTTCTGTAAGCTGTTCGTTCTCCGCCAGGCTGGTTGCCGTAATATTGGCCATATCCATACTCATATTGAATTTGGTAATAAGCGTATCCTGCAGGACAATGGATTTCAATCCTTCCGGTTCCATATTGAGGTAATGATAATCCATTTTCAAACGGCTTGTCTGCCAGGCAAAAAATCCGGTAATAACGATGAGAGCAGATATTCCAAGACGGTTGTGGATATGAATTTTTTCTGCAATATGACCCATAAATCCATAAGAAATGTCTTTTGAAATCGTGTCGTCATTCTTTTTAAACACCCACAATTTATGCTGGATTATAAGAAGTGTCGGCAGTAAAAGCAGCGTAGATATCATAATAATTATGAGACCGGTCCCGCAAACCAGGCCAAATTCAGTAAATATCCGGCTTCTTCCGATCATCAGCGTAAGAAATGCTGCTGCTGTAGTTAATCCGCCTGTAATAATTCCCTTACCCACTTTCTCCATTGTACTGATGACGGCTTCTTCAGCCTTGACTCCCAGATTTTTAAGTTCGGTATAAACACTGATTATGTGCACAGAAAAATCAATTCCCAGACCAATCAGAATAACGGCAAACAAAGCTGTTGCCATATTCAGAACCCCAACCAATATGTAGGAAAATCCCATTGCCCATATAACGCCAATCATAAGGTTAATTACAGCAAGAACCGGAGCACTTACCATTCTAAAGGATACCATAAAAAGCAATAAAACACCAAGGATGGCAAGCAAGGTTAATATCATGGAATCTTCCATAACCGCATCCATTTCAACCCGCTGAAGAGTAATAGTGCCGGTCAGACCAACATCCACGTTAAAAGCATGACTTTCACTAACCAGTAATTCTTCCAGCCCGTTGACAGCAGCCACAAGCCAGTCTGCTTCCATGACATTGAAAGAAGGGATTACCATAAAAAGCATCAGATCGCGTTCCGGAGAAAAAAGGTACGGGGAGCCGATCGTTACAGCATCAACGGCTTTTATTGCCTGACCTTCAGGGTCATCTTCGAAAAGGCCGTTTTCAAGAGCCTGTGAAAAGAGTTCAATCCCGTCAAAAAATTGAACCGCCTGAAGTTCACGTTGGGTTGTGGAGATTTTCTCTTCATCTTGAATGTATTCTTTCTCCAGAGAATTATTCAGATTAATCAGAAACTCTTTTAAACCGGGTTCAAGAAAAATTTCTCTGCTGTTTTCCATGTTCTTCGGTTTCATAAGCATAAGACCGTGATTCCGGATAAAATCCGGCGGAACTTAATAATCGACACGGCGAAAATAACCATCCGCTTTTGATTCGGAGAGTCCTTTTTCTACATTTTTTTTAACATCTTCATGGAATTTTCGGACATAATCGGAGGATTCATTTTCTATCCATGTATCAAAATCCCGAATAAGGGGCACAATATACTCCATGTACGCAATCAGATCATCCGGTTCTCCCTGTGCCACGATGATAATATTGGATGTCCCTTCGAATTCTTCCAGGATCAGATTGTATTCTTTCACAATCGGTTCATCTTCCGGCAGGAGATTATTCATATTCATATTCAACCGGATCCTGGTGGACAATATCCCGAAAAAGATGGTTATAAGAATTATAGCGCCAAACAGAACCCGGGTATGGTAGGCGGCAAAATGTCCCACTGCTCGTAACAGACGCGTCACCATGGATTGTCTCCTTTTTTTATCGTAAAGGGTACATTAAAAAAACACTTTAAGACGAAGTCTTACTGCGCCTTTCTGTATTCCGAATTCCGTATCAGGATCACCAAAAAATACAGATCCAAGTATATCTGTTTCGACGTTATCACCCAGCGTTGTGGAAAATTGTAGGCTCATAGCCGTACTTTTATCCTCCAGATTTGTAATGGTAAAAGCTCCGGCCGAGATCAGGTTGGTTAAAGGGTACATGGCTTGCAGAAAAAGATAGTCCTGCCCCAGGCTTCGGGTATTTCCGGAAAAATATTGAACAAAATCATTAAATATTTGATCCTCCTTTTGCTTCCCGAAATCACTGTGGAAATATTCAGCCATGATAAACAAGGAGTTTTCAAATGTATAATCAACACCCAAAACATATTCAACATACTGTTTTCCGGTCTGATACCGGGAAACATTTTCCGGCAACAAATTTATACCCGATTGACGATCGTACATAAAATCCAACCGTGTCAGGCGATTATAGGCAAATTCGCCGTGCAGACCTGCTCAGGCAATATCGGCAGATAAGGCAGCACCGGTCATAAAGCGTTTAAATGACAGTTCCCATGGAATAAATGTAACCGGAGCAAATCCTGATTCTGACCATGTAAATCGTGCAATACTTAAACTCAAATCCATGGCAGCCATCGTTTGCCGAATACGGGTATACAACATTGTGGATTCCAGGGTATTTTGGGGTTGGACTGCCAGAAACACGCTGTTGCCGTTCGCGGGATAAAGATCCAGACCGACAGCTTTCACGCATGTTTGTTCATAAGAAGGGTCCATAATATCTTTTACATTGAAAATATCCGTCGGATTCCAAACATAACCGGTTCCGGGTGATATGGGTTGTTTTCCCAGGGTCAGTCTGAACGTCTTTCCATAGAGCTGGAGATACATGTTATCGATATAAAAAGTGTCCTGAACAACATATGGGAAATGATTCAACGGCTGAAGGGGCGCATCTTCTGATACGGGAACAAGCGGTATGAGATGTTCCGGCAGATAATTGACAAGGTTAAATGTGGTTTGCCCCCAAAATTGGCGAACATTCACATTGGATGCTATCCGGACATTATCCCCGGGCTTTGCTTCCAGATCGAGGTGCAGTTTGTTGTATCAAAACAGAATGGATTCTTTCTTCAGCCATCCCTCGTCTGCCTGACTTTCGAAATAGCCAAACCAGTTCACTCCCGCATTTGTCATACTGCCTGTCAGGATAAGAAATAAAAGTATCTTTAATATTTTCATGCATATATCCTTTAATATGGATCAACTGTCAACAGACAGGAGCGGGGAATGAGCTTATCCATGCTCACCGAGAGCCGGCTGATGGTTGGACGTCCGTACTGAGACATAACGCCCTTTTCCCTCTCGTCGCACGTGATACGTCACTTAATTCAGAATTAAGAAAACCCTGTCTGTCAATTTACTTCACCAAATTCCGTTCACTGAAAAAGGATTCGGGATAATTAACATCGTATGTAACTTCCGTATATTCCATAGTGGTCTCGGTGGATTCAAGATGGTTTTTCATCGTCATTTTCATGGGAGTGGGAATTCCCTGAATAATTTGAATGTTACTGAGAATCAGAGACTTGTGATTAATCGCCGGATCTTCGTAATAATCAAGGCGCCGGGGACAAAAATCGTCCTGTCCCACATAACAGATAATTTTCTGATATGTTTGATCTTTGGATTTAGCCGTCATTTCCAAAATGAAACAATTAACACCGTCTTGTTTATCTGTCCCTGCCAGTTTTGTAATATAATCATCTTTCCAGGTGTCGCCGCTACCCATATCCTCGTATGTAAAATCGGACCCTTCAAACTTTTGTTTCCGTGCATGGGATGCCAGTTTGCGGATACGGTTTGTGCGCTGATTGTACATCCAAATATTGTCTGAAAAATCAGTCATCAGCATAGCATTTCCCCGGACACGGGCCGGTTCCAGATAGCGCATTATGGCATTTTTCCCGTTTTGGCCGGAAAACGGCTCATATTCCAGCGTGCGGGTTTGTCCGGTTGTTGTAATGATGGTTTGTTTCATTTTTGCATAGGCAAATTCAGGATTCAGCACATCCATCATTTTATCCAGTATATCCGGTCCGGACATGTCCTGAGCCAATAAGAGAGAAACGAATAATATCCCGAATAAACCGCTGCGTATTTTTTCCATTATGATTCCTCCGCCGGAGCAGGAGCAATTCCCAGTCCCCGTTTAACAAAATCCTTTGTTATCTTCCGCATTTGCTCCGGTTCGTACCGGCTATGTAAAAGAAAATAATAAATCGTTATACCGTCAAGGGCAGAAAAAAGGAGATAACTTTTCATTTTTAAATCTGCTTGTGAATCATCTTTTTGCCCCGGAATGGTTTCAAACAACGGCTCAAACGAAATAAAAATCTGATCCATTATTTCGTCAACAAGTGATTGAGAGCCTCCCTGTCTTTCCTTTCTGAGGATATACAGAAAAATTTCATACAGGATAATCCATTCATATTCACCGGGGTGGGCAATAATATAATCCCACTGATCAAACATCAAATCAACCATTAAATCGAATCGGCGAACAGGATCGGTTTCCTGTTCAAGTGCTTTTTTCATATTTTGGGAAACGCTGAGAAAAAAATCATAGAGAACACCTTCAAACAGGGCTTCTTTGCTGGGGAAATATCCATAGACTGTTCCTTTGGCAACACCGGCTTTCCGGGCAATTATGTCGACGGTTCCTTTCTGCAGCCCTTCCTGGGCAAACACATCCAAAGCAGCTTTGATAATCCGGGATTTCTTGTTGCTGTCTTTTAGCATCGCAGACATAAATTCTCCTCACGTTTATGACTGACCGGTCAGTCAATTAATTTTAACCAGAATTTATAGTTATTATCAATAAAAAGATTGATGACTTGAAATGAGGAATGAGATGTTTTATATACAAAAGAAGAGTATCAGTCCCGGTTTATCTTTTTATTCTATACGGTTTTGTTTTTGATCATCTTTTCAAGAAGATTATAATCCAGACCTTCTTCCCTGCACACTTTCTTAAGCCATTTCCGGGCTTTTTGGATTGCAGCCAATGCCATCCGGGCAAATTCTTTATCTTTTTCAGCCAATATGAGTGCATACAGCGTAGCTGTTATGTGAGTCTTTAAAGGCTCCGGACAGTTAATCAGGAATGTATCAATTTTCTTAATTTCTTTAATTGCGAAAAAAGCGTAGGGAAGAAGCGTCTTTACATCACTGAAATACCCTTCAATTTCTTGTGTCTTGAGAATTTCGATATAATTTTCTGTGATACAGTCCATTTTTGAAAATTTCCTTTTATTAAAGAAAACTGCCGAAGCATAACCTACATCTTTTTTAAAATGATGCTCGTTTTTCAATGAAAAATTTTGATTTATTTTAGGAAATCCGCCCCAACCATAGGTAAGCTGGACAGGAATACGGACATATTCAGGATTTGAATTAAGTTTATCGCCTGTTTTACGTTTCTGTATACCTACAAAACTCGTACGATCCGTTAGCAGAGAAAACTTTAAGGCTAGTTTTAAATGATAATCCGGCTGATCTCGTTTTCTTCCTTTTGCTTGTACGAGTTCATTTTGTAAAACATGAGATTCTTTACTTTTAACACTCTGATCTGCCCATAGAACAGGGATGAGGTTATCTATCCCCAAATCATGTACGGGTAATGTCCACTCAACCTTTTTTCCCGAACAGATTCCGCTGATGGTTACGTTTTCATATTTTTTATCTGAGGGTATGCTTAATAATTTCAACCAAACATCACCTTCAAAAAAACTCGTGTTTGTAATATCAATCGGTTTATCTGTTGAATCGAATTGAAGTTTAATATCCCTGACTTGAGGATGGACCAGTCTTGAAAACTGGCGAAGCACGGCAGGAGCACTATGTTCCTCGGGATGAATGGACTCATAAGCAGCTCTTGTCATGTTTGACAGATCTTTCAAGAGACCATGGGCAGCCCCAAATCCTATTGCAAATGTAAAGACTTGTATGTTTTGTTCATTTTCAAGAAATAGATCCCGTATCTCAATATCATTCATTACCTGACCGTCTGTAATAATTATAATTGCTTTTTGTTTCCCCGGATCAGTTGGACTGTTCACGATATCTGATAGTGGAGACAATAATTCAGTACCGCCCATATCTGCTTCCTGATTACGAATATTTTCCAGCGTCTTTTCAAAATTTTCTTTATTATTGGCAAGCAGGGCGGAATTTAATTTTTTATAATCGGAACCAAAGCAATATATATTATAGACATCATTTTGTGAAAGCTGCCGTAAGCACAATTCCAGTGTTTCTTTTGCAGATTTTATTGAGAATCCGCCCATTGAGCCGGAGCAATCAAGAACAAAATAGAGTTCCAAATCCTGACTATCTGTTTTAAATGATTCCGGGAATGTGGGATTAAACCGGATCAAGGCAGCTGAATCACCGTTACTATGTTTCGAAATGAGACACTGCCCGTTACTTTGTTTTGTTTTAAGGTCAATTAAGATATCTCTATCCGGGACAATTTCATCATTTTCAATACGTATCAGATTAAATTCACCATTCTTTCTGATGTTAAGCGTATGGGACGGTGAGGAAATATTAAGTATTCCATGGGACAGGACCTGGATTTCCAGGGAAGCTCTCCAGGGAACATCGGGCATAATTTCATGAGACAGCCTGTCTCGTTTCAGGGGATCTGTATTTTTCGGGGCATAGCGCGGGCTGACAGTCAGGGGAATAATCATACGTATAACATCATCCCGACATTCCAAGGCTTTAACCGTATTAATTCGAATATTTACATGTTGTCCGGGAGCAAGATTTCCAAGAGAAAAATAGAGAATGTCATCCGATACCCAATCAAGGAGATAAGCAGTATTTCCTTTTCCAATTTCATCATCATAGTTAATAAACGCTTTATCCCGCTCCTCAATTTTTCCCTGAATAATCTTACCGTCGGTTTCAACAATAAATCCCGTTACCGTCGTGCCGGCTTCAACAGGGAAACAAAAAACAGATTCAATACTGTGATCAAGATTATTGATAAATTCATATTCCAGGTACAATTCAGAACTAAAATCCAGAATTTTACCCCCAATGTGCATGTGTTTCAGGGGGATAGCCTGATGCGTTTTGTTTTCATTGATCCAATAAAGCTGGCCAAGGGGATTCCCGTCTTTTTGCTCCTGCATCACAATGACTCCTTATGAATTATGTTTTTGATGGCATCATCTATTCTTTTAATTTGAGAATTGCTCAGCTTGCCTTCTCTTGCCACAAGTATCAATCCCTCGTCGATATTGATATGTTTATACAGAAACATTTCAGGATATACGACCGGTGTGTTATAATCGTCAGCTTCGGATTCAGCGATCTTTCCATCCAAGATTGCTTTCATATGAAAAAGTGGCATGCCTTGCTCAGACCATTGCTTAATCCGTTTAAGCCGGGACAGATGATCATCCGTATAATAGGATCCGCGGCCGAAGCCTTCAGGGGGAGGCAACAATTCCCGCTGAATGTAGTAACGGATAGCCCGACGACTTAAGCCGCAAAGTTTGCCCAATGTTTCAATATTGTACATCGTATCACCTCATTAACTTGACAATATTATAACAACTTCTTGACAGTTGTGCAAATATTTTTTTCACTGTATTTGTACGGACATAAAAGTTGTCATTTACACCGAAAAAACCTGAGAATATATTAGAAGCCGCTGATAATCTGACGATCTTACGCAACAAATGACTTATTTGAGAGGTTGAGAGGTTGAGAGGTTGAGACGTTAAGGCTCGCTGCGCTCGCTGTTTAAGGGTTCAAGAGTTCAGACGTTGAGAGGTTGAGACGTTGAGACGTTAAGGCTCGCTGCGCTCGCTGTTTAAGGGTTCAAGGGTTCATGGGCTCATGGGTTCAAGGGGACTGATTGCCTGTTGACTGACCACTGATGACTGCCGACTGGGTGGACACATGGGTCCACCCCTACACTGACTACCGGCTACCGGCTACCGGACTGTCCACTGTCGACTGTCAACTGTCAACTACCGACTTTCGACTTTCGACTTTCGACTGCCCACTGCGAGTGCAGCGAGCCTCAACGTCTCAACCTTTGAACTTTTGAACNNCTTTCGACTTTCGACTGCCCACTGCCCACTACTTCAATAATGTCATTTTTCCGTAAAGGTTTTTCCTGCTGTTAGCATCGGATAAGGTATAAATGTATATCCCGCTGGAGAGGTGGGGGAAATTTAATGTCAGGGAATTTTTGCCGGCTCTAATACCAGAATGAAATTCTGTATAGATTTGTCGTCCTGCAAGATCAAAGACTGTCAGCGATATGTCCGACGGTTCAGGCAGATTAAATCGAATTACTGTCGCGGCATTAAAGGGATTGGGATAATTTCCTTCCAAACGGAATTCGTCCGGAATTGGCGGCGAAGTATTCCCGGTGACAAGTTCATCATAACCTAAAACATACAAAAGGGTTCTCATCAGGACCAATTGTTCTTCTTTATCCCAAACAGTTTCAATTGGAAAGCCAATCAATGCGGTATAGCATTCCGAAGATCCCCCGGGGACGGTTCCATTGAACGTTACGCCGGCAACATAGCGCGGGTTTGACTGGTATTCCAGAAAAGCCGTTCCGCCGTTAACCGGTGTAAATCCGTCCGGATAATCTTCCTGATAAACACCATGGGAACCATCGTCATATTGAACATAATCACCGGCAAACGGACCTGACAGAATTTTTACGGGAACACTGCCTGCATCATCCACCAGATAAGCTGCTTTCAGATAATTCTGAATAAAATCTTTATCTGAAGCAGACCCTTTGTTGTCAAGATCCCAACCGATTTCAGAACCGGTAGCGGCAAAACGTCCGCCTTGTTTCAAATAGGTTTTTATCAATGCCTGTTCTGCATCAGAGAATGATTCGTCAATCGTACTTTCATCCCCTGCATTCCAGAAAACTGCCGGATATACATTCAAATCTATCGAACCGCTCGCAACTGTCTTCGCTGCGCATGTATTATATGATAAATTCCACTGTGACAATGCCTCGGCAGGGGTTAAGGCAAAATTGTGATAAGGAAGGACGTAACTTGCCCCGGAACCGGTCCGGGTGAACCCGTCAACAA
>DKER01000117.1 GCA_002452555.1 Fidelibacterota bacterium UBA6817
TGAACTCTTGAGCCCATGAACCCTTGAACTCTTGAACAGCGAGCGAAGCGAGTCTCAACTTCTAAACCTTTTTCATTTGCATTTCATCATCAATTTGATTTAGATTCCAAAGAAATGAAAAAAATACAGCGACATCACCATCATCATCTTCTTACAACCGACGGAGGAGCCGGGTAGATCTCGTGTATATCCCATAAATTTTCTAAGCCCGATTCCTCTGAGTCGGGCTTTTTTGATTATGTTGACAAATTAAAGGAGAAATTATGCTGACACTTGCGATTCAAAAAAAGGGGAGACTCCATGATAATACCATGTCCCTTCTGAAGGACTGCGGAATCCGATTGAGCAACGGAGGAAAGGAGGGACTGATTGCCGATTCGGACAATTTCCCTGTTCGTGTCCTCTATCTTCGGGATGATGATATTCCCGAATGTATCAATGACGGTGCTGCTGATATTGGCGTTGTAGGAGAAAATGTTATCCGGGAAAAAAAGAAAGACCTGAGAATCATTAAAAAGCTGGGATTTGCCCAATGCCGATTATGTGTCGCGGTTCCGAAAAATATGAATGTGGTAAAGCCTGACGATCTGAATGGACTCAGTATTGCCACATCCTATCCCGGTATACTGAAAGATTACCTGGATTCTCAAAATATCCGGGCTTCCATTTATGAAATCAGCGGTTCAGTGGAAATCAGTCCCGGCATCGGTCTGGCAGATGCAATTTTCGATATCGTCAGCAGCGGCAGTACACTTTTAAGCAACGGTTTGAAAGAAGTGATAACCGTTATGACATCCGAAGCCGTTCTTGCCGGCAAAGAACTGGAAGCAGAAAAACAGCGTATTCTGGACCAGCTGGTTTTTCGTATTAAAGCCGTCCGGGAAGCAGAGCGGAACAAGTATATCCTCCTG
Source organism: Fidelibacterota bacterium UBA6817 (assembly GCA_002452555.1). Lineage (GTDB taxonomy): Bacteria > Fidelibacterota > Fidelibacteria > Fidelibacterales > Fidelibacteraceae > Fidelibacter. The sequence continues at coordinate 912 of DKER01000117.1, forward strand.
AATGCCCCCAATGATAAACTGGCCGATATTACAGCTATCATCCCCGGAATGAAGAGTCCCAGCGTTATACCCCTGGCAAGGAAGGGCTGGTGTTCGGTCCACTCTGTGATCAGTGAAGATGATTTCTGGGAGAATATCGAACAGTTAAAAAAGACCGGAGCCGAAGGTATTCTCGTAATTCCCATAGAAAAGATGGTTCGATAAGGGAGGGTAAACGATGCAAAAATTCTATCAACCTGGTAGTGATTTCATACAGCAACTGTTTGACCGGAAAGTATCCCCCGATCCTGAAAAACTCCAAACAATCATAAAACTGTTTGATGATGTGAAACGAAACGGTGATCAAGCAGTAAAAAAATACACACTTAAATTTGACGGGGTTGAGTCGATAAGTCCGGCAGTTGCACTGCATTTAAAAGATTTTGAAAGTAAAATTGACAATTCCCTGAAAGAAGCTATTGCATATGCTGCCACTAACATCCAAACCTTTCATTCGAAGCAGGTTCCTTCCAATGATGAGAGTTATAATCTCCAGATTCGCCCGGGCGTTTTCTGCGGTCTGCAGTACATCCCTGTTGAATCGGCAGGCATCTATATCCCCGGCGGCACGGCACCTCTTTTTTCCAGTGTTTTAATGCTGGTGATTCCCGCTCAACTGGCAGGGTGTAAAAACATTATATGTTGCACACCGCCGGATAAAAACGGATCAATAAATCCTGTTATCGGTTATACATTGGCTTATCTGGGAATTGAAAAGGTTTACACTGTAGGCGGTGCACAAGCCGTAGCAGCCATGACATACGGGACAGAGTCCATCCCCAGAGCAGATAAAATCACCGGTCCCGGTAATACATGGGTTACACTTGCCAAACAAGTGGCCTTTCTGAATGGGACTGGCATCGACCTTCCGGCAGGTCCTTCCGAAGTGGCCGTTCTTGCCGATGATTCTGCCGACATTTCCTTTGTAGCGGCGGATTGCCTTTCCCAGGCCGAACACGGATATGACAGTCAGGTGTTGGTCGTGACGACATCCGAAAGAATTTATCATAATCTGACAGCGGAAATTAATGCTCAGAAAACCGGTCTTTCACGCTGTGAAATGGCCGAACAATCGTTAGAGAACAGCTGGCTGATCTATGTTTCTGATATGAATGAAGCGCTTAAACTGATCAATCTTTATGCACCGGAACACCTGATTATCCAGACGGTAAAACCGGAAGAAATTTCACAAAAGATTATAAACGCAGGATCTGTTTTTATAGGCCCGTGGACACCGGAATCTGCCGGAGATTATGCCTCCGGGACAAACCATACACTCCCGACATCCGGTAATGCAGGCAATACAGGCGGCGTTACGGTTAAAACCTTCATGAAGACAATGACTGCACAAACGATCACAAAAGAAGGACTTTTAGGTCTGGGTCCCAGGGTTATTACGATGGCTGAAGCAGAAAAACTGGATGCTCATGCAAAAGCAGTCCGGATCCGATTGAACAGACTGAAAGGGAATGACAATGGATAAAATTATCCGGAAAAATATCCTCACATTGAAACCCTATTCATCAGCCCGGGATGAATTCAAAGGAAAAGCAGACCTTTACCTGGACGCCAATGAATCTCCCTGGGATGACGGATCTCAGCTTAACCGTTATCCTGATCCCATGCAGAGAAAATTGCGAAAAAAAATTGCCGAATACTTCGGGGTGAGTGAAGATTCTCTTTTTATTGGAAACGGCAGTGATGAAGCTATTGATCTGTTGATTCGTGTAACCTGTGAACCGGGTATTGACAGAATTATCCAGTTTCCGCCTACATACGGTATGTATGAGGTTCAGGCGCGAATTCAGAATGCAGGCGTGAAAAACATCCTTCTGAATGTAGATTTTTCATTACCTGTGAAAGCATACCAAAACCAGGTGAATCTACAGGATAAGCTCACATTTGTATGCACTCCCAACAATCCCACAGGAAATTGTTTTGAAATCAGGGATATTATTGCGCTGCTCAAAGCGTCATCCGGTATAATTGTTGTGGATGAGGCGTATATTGATTTTTCCGATTCAGAAAGCATGATCGGATATCTTCGGAATGAAGACCGGTTAGTCGTTTTACGCACATTTTCCAAAGCCTGGGCTGCGGCAGGTATACGCCTTGGTGTAGCAATAGGAAGCCCGAAGCTCATAAATTTCCTGAATGCTGTCAAATATCCCTACAATATCAATCGCCTCACGGCAGAAAAAGCACTTTCAATGTTAGAGGGAAACGATTTATACAAAGAAAGACGAATCCTGATTCAGAAAGAAAGGGAAAAAATGCATCAGTATTTGACAGATATGCCGGGGATTGAAACCGTTTTTCCCTCAGAAGCGAATTTTTTAATGATTCGGGTGAAAAATTCTGCGGACAGTCTTGTAAAAGAACTGGCAAGCCGGGGAATTATTATTCGTAACCGGAGTAATCTGCCACGGTGTGAAAACTGTGTCAGAATAACCATCGGGCGGCCGGAAGACAATGAACACCTTTTGAACAACATGAAGGAGATCCTCTCATGAAAAAAGTTCTCTTTATTGACCGGGACGGAACCCTGATTCAAGAACCGGAAGATGAACAGGTAGATTCCTGGGATAAATTTGAATTTCTTCCGGGTGTCATACGAAATCTGGGAAAAATTGCAGAAAATACAAATTATGAACTGGTGATGGTAACCAATCAGGACGGTTTGGGGACTGACAGTTTTCCTGAAGAGACATTTTGGCCTGTCCAGAATAAAATGCTGCAGATTTTAAAAGGAGAGGGGATCGTCTTTGACGACATCTTTATTGACCGGAGTTTCCCTGAAGACAATTCAAAGACGCGTAAACCGGGAATAGCCATGCTGACAAAATATATGAGCAGAGATTATGATCTGAGACAATCGTTTGTTATCGGCGACCGGCAGAGCGATGCCGAACTGGCAAAGAATCTGGGCGCTAAAAGCATTCTGATCACTGATCGTCAGGATCTTAATACCGATTTTACAGTAACATCCTGGAATGAGATATCGCAAATCCTGTGTTTTGAACCGCGTCAAGCTGAAATCCGTCGAAAAACCCGTGAAACAGATATTAATCTGATCCTCAAACTTGACGGCAGCGGAAAAACGAACATCAAAACAGGCATCGGTTTTTTCGATCACATGTTGGAACAAGTGGCCTTTCACAGCAGAAGTGATCTCGAACTCACGGTTCAGGGCGATCTTCAGGTGGATGAACACCACACAGTTGAAGATACTGCCATATCACTGGGACAGGCCTTTTCCAAAGCACTTGGGGATAAAAAACAGATCAACCGGTACGGTTTTTTACTGCCCATGGATGAATCGTTGGCACAGGTAGCCCTTGATTTTTCCGGCAGATCTTACCTTGTGTGGAATGTGACATTCACCCGTGAGAAAATCGGTGATATGCCCACAGAACTGTTTAAGCACTTTTTTGAAAGTTTTGTGCGACATGCAGGGTGCACGCTGAATATCAAAGCAGAAGGGGAGAATGAACACCACATTGCCGAATCAATTTTTAAAGCGTTTGGAAAAACTCTGCGCCGGGCATCGGAACGAAACGCTGAAAACGCCGACACGGCCAGCACGAAAGGAGTCTTGTGAAAACCGGTATCATACGTTATTCAGCCGGAAATATCTATTCCGTTGCCATGGCTCTTGAAAGAGTGGGAGTATCCTATCTTGTGAGTGATGATCCGGTTGTGTTACACACCTGTGACCGGCTTATTTTTCCCGGTGTGGGGGAAGCGGCATCGGCCTTGAAAGACCTTGAATCAAAGGGACTTACAGAGTTTATTAAATGTTACGAACGACCATTTTTAGGAATATGTCTGGGGATGCAGTTGCTGTGCAGGAATACGGAAGAAAACAATGCAGGTGGATTGGAGATTTTCAGTCCAAAGGTCCGAAAATTTCCGGGCAATCTGAAAACCCCGCACATGGGATGGAATACACTGCATAATATGAATTCGGTTTTGTTTCAGAAAATCCCGGAAGGATCCGATGTTTACTTTGTCCACAGTTATTATGCCGAATTGTCCGGCGAAACATCTTCCCGGTGTTTTTATGGCAAAGATTTTTCCGCCTCCCTGGAAAAAAATAATTTTTTTGGTGTTCAGTTTCATCCGGAAAAAAGCGGTGAAACCGGTTCGAAAATCATTCAAAACTTTCTGGAGAGAACATGATAATCATTCCGGCAATAGACATTATGGATGGACAGGTTGTTCGTCTGAAGCAGGGGAAATTTGTCCATCGAAAAAATTATTCCATGGATCCCGTTACTTTGGCAAAGCATTATCAACAAGCAGGATTTACACATCTGCATGTTGTTGATTTGGATGGAGCAAAGACCGGAAAACCGGTCAACCGGTCATTGATCATCGAAATTGCCCGTCAATGCGGATTAGTCGTGGATGTTGGCGGCGGGTTGAAAGATGCGGATGATTTTGCCACGTACCTTGAGAAAGGTATTTCAGCCGTGAATGTCGGCAGTTTGGCAGTGAAAAACCCGAAAAAAACGGCAGATCTAATCCGGATATTCGGAAATGACAGGATTTATATCAGTCTGGATCTTATAGAAGATGATATACGAATTCATGGATGGCAGGAAAAGGCACCGGTTAAATGGCGGGATCTTATGAAATCGCTCATTGATGGCGGGGCACAAACCTTTGTCATGACGGATATCAGCCGGGATGGCATGCTCAGCGGTGTTTCAAAAGAATTTTATCAAAGAATTCTGGATTCATTTCCGCATATCCGCCTGATTGCCAGCGGGGGTGTATCCGGCGCAGAGGATATTTTCAAGCTGGACCGGCTGGGTGTTTATGGCGTCATTACAGGGAAAGCCCTGTTGGAAGGAAAACTGAAAATCGATGAGCTGGCGGGGTGGTTATGCTGAAAAAAAGAATAATTCCCTGTCTGGATATTAAAGACGGGCGGACGGTGAAGGGAGTAAATTTCATAAACCTTCAGGATGCCGGTGATGCGGTGGAGCTTGCACAGGCTTATTCAGATCAGGGTGCAGATGAGCTGGTTTTTCTTGATATAACAGCTACAGTTGAAAAACGGAAAACACTGGCAGAACTGGTCCG
>DKER01000234.1 GCA_002452555.1 Fidelibacterota bacterium UBA6817
TGTCATACGTTTACAGCTGTCCGTGATATGGCTTTTTTCTCTACGTCCTCATAAGGCGTTTGGTGTTTAAAAATAACAAAGTACGTTCCCTTTGGCTTTTCAAGAGGGATACAAGCTCCATGCCAGATGCCTTCATGAATGACAATAGCTTCTCCTACATTTACCCGAAAAACCTGTAATTTCCCGTCATCGTCCCCTTCCCGTAAAAGAGGCACACCAAAAGGAGCGTCAACCGGAATGAGAATTTCCGGAGTGTGCAGATGCCGTTCCATGCCGGATAAGATATTATTTGCCGGTGCTGTTACGGTACAAAGTCCGATTTCCGTTTTACCGTCAATTTGATAATTCGCAATATCCGACCAAAAAACATACGTATCTCCTTCAGATGTCGGACGGGACTGGGGGAGTTTTACCATTTCCCCGTAGGCAATCACATTTTCCGGTGTCAGGGCTTGGATCTGAACCAATGGAATATTAACGCAGTTCATAAATTTTAATTTCCCCGCCTTTCAGCGAAATATCCTTTAGAAGGACCTTTCCATTTCCTTTTTCAAACCCGGTAAAAAGAGCAGATTCCCCTAATTCATTATACTGAATCACTGTTCCTTTCAAATTGCCGGGAACCGTAACGGTGACAACCTCTTCCCGGGTATCGGGCCGCAGTTCTGAGGGTTGAAGCGGACGTTTCTCCGGGACATTAACGGCAATCCATATCCCCAAAATAACTGAACCGTCTTCTTTTTGAAATGCACGATAAACCACATCTGAATCGTCTTTCTTAACTACAGAAATTTTATCAGTAACGTTTTTATAGGGGACATTGAAAAGTTTATTAAAGAAAACCAGGGCACTTTCAGCAGGTTTTGGAGAAAAATCGGCATAAGCGATACCCAGATGCCTGTTATTATAATTATCTCCGATCACTTCATCCGCAGGCTGTAAATCTTTTATTTCATACCAGGCAATTGCAGACAATTTTTCCTCTGCCACGGAAAGCATCAGGCGTTTAAAAAGGTCTACGGCCTGGTATTCCGGTGTATGTTCATAATCATAATATGCATGATAGACTTCTGAAACATATGTCCCCTGGCGAAATGTCGAGTAACCCACTTCAGCCATCCACAGCGCCTGATTATTTCCATATTTCTCAATAACCGCATACATATCATTGATATTCTGTCCAATATCTTCAACCGGTTTTTCACTCCAGGTCTCAAAATAATTATGAATATTTACGATATCGATATAGGGACTCAGTCCATGGACTTTGAACAACTCTTCCAGAAAATGGGTATGATAAGCCATTCCTCCGAGAACGACTTTTGCCTCAGGATCTGCTCTGCGAACCGCATCTGCACCAATTTTAATAAATTCGGCAAACGCACCGACATCACCCGTATCCCAGTAAATATCCAGATCCGGTTCATTCCAGAGTTCCCAGGTTTTGATGTAATCTTTATATCGCGTTACGAGATCAAACATAAATTCACCGAATTCATTGAAATCCAACGGCTGATCATTCCAGAACCAGAGAGTATCTCCCCGGGAATTCCAAAGAGGTGTATAGCACACATAAGGAATTAAAGTAATCCCGTATTCGTCTGCCGCCATTTTTACATAATCATCCCAAAACAACCAATCATACGAATCTTTTTCAGCTTCAATGGCATCCCATCCAAATGATATTCGAAGAAGGTCTACATTGGTTCGCTTAAGCAGCTCCATATCTTTCTTTATGATTTCCAGAGTAGTCGTTTCTTCAGGATAATCTTCACAAAGCCCTACCGGCACATGATAAAATTCAACGTCCCCGGGTTTGATCAATCGTGAGTAATCCGGTCCGTTTTTTTGAACACACATCGTAAACATGAATGAAACCAGACATATAAAGCTCAGTTGTAGTAACCGTTTCATTTTTTTCTCCTTATTTTTTTATGAAAAATTAACGCCGGACACGAGAATGATATTCGCATAAGGCGTTGATTCGCCTGTCCTGACAAAAACTGTACTATCAGATTCCCTGTAAAGCCGTTTAAATTCTGCGTGAGGGACAAATTGCAATTCCACACCGTTCAGAAGCTTTTTTATTTCGTCTAAAACGCCATGGTTGATTGATTCTATTTCTGTCGCAAGAACAGCTTTTTCAACGACGAGTTCTTCAAGAACTGCTTTCAGGACATCAATAAAGCGGGGAATATTTTCTATCACGGCAAGATCAACTATTTCAGCATCACGAGGCAGAGGCAATCCGGCATCTCCAATGACCATTTGATCCGTATGACCCAATGAAGCAATAACCATAGAGAGATGTGAATTCAAAATTCCTTTCTTTTTCATATGAATATCTCCTGTTTTATTTAAAATTATTACGATTCACTTCATGCAGGGTTGGCATGGATGTTTGAGCCCCATGCCGGGTTACGGAAAACGCGGCAACTTTATTAGCAAACGGTATGGCGTCATGCACGGCCTTTCCGGAAGCTAGCCCATACGCAAAAGCTCCGTTAAAGGCATCTCCCGCCCCTGTAGTATCCACCGTTTTGACAACATAGGCTGGGAATTCCTGTACAATGTTGGCATTGACCAGTAAAGATCCGCGCGAGCCCTGAGTTACTATTACATTTTTAACACCTTTATCCAACAGGGAACGAGCAGCTGACACAACGCTGTTCCTGTCATTAACGTCCTGTCCGCTTAGTAAGGATAATTCTGTTTCGTTTGGTGTTAAATAATCCACTTTATTTAAAATATTCTCAGGAATAATACACGCTGGAGCCGGATTCAGAATGAAAACAGCTTCATTCTTTTTTGCTAATTCAGCCACAGATGACACGGTTTCAACGGGTATCTCAAGTTGGGTCAGAACAACTGAAGCTCGGGAGAACAGTTGGTTTTTCTTATGAACATCTTCAGGTTTCATGGACATATTGCTGCCGGAAACAACCACAATTTCATTCTGCCCTGTGGAATCAACATAAATGAGAGCAACGCCGGTTGGCGAATCCGGATCAATGAGAACATCCTTTACGATAACTCCGTTCATCTTCATATTCTTGATCAAACGTTCGTGAAAGATATCGTCACCCATTTTTCCGACGAACACTGTTTTCATTCCGAGTTTGGCGCAGGCAACGGCCTGATTTGCCCCCTTGCCGCCCGGATACATTCCGAACTGACTTCCAAAAACTGTTTCACCGGGGAGCGGATATTTGTCAACCCGGACAACCATATCCATATTCGCACTTCCCACAACCAATACCGATTTCATGATCAAATCCTGTCTGTTAGTCGTTCTTTATTACGATTTTATAAGTATTGAAAAATTGAATAAACGGCGTTTTTAATAAACCCGATGGCTTCTGTACACCTTCCAGCATATTGATTAGTGTGTTTGTAACCTTTAACCGTAACCGGTTTAAACCCGGCTTAACCATGGATGAAATATCAATATGATAGGGATGCCACGGAACAATGGTTGATCCGCCGTCATTCATGTCCAGCTCAAGTACATCTTCGCCACATTCCGCATTTAAAAAGATTTTACACTGACACATGTCTTCAGGAATATCAAACGTTGCTGAATAGATACCGGTCCCTGAGTAAAACGGATAACCCTGTTTGCACCAGTCTCCCGCCTCAAGTTCTGTTGCCGCTGAAACGATTACATAGTGTCCATCCAGCTCTTTTAATGCAAAATCACCCGTAATCTTTAACAGATCAAGAAGACCGTCTGTCCGGCGTTGAACCGATAGTTTGACGGCTATGATATTCTCGCCCGTTTTGATATAAGGATGAATATCAACTTCTTTAATTTCGGCATCCAGAGCACTGCGTTTCCCTTTATCTGTTATTTCATTCCCATTAATAAACAATTGATACGCACTGCAACTAAACCCATCAATTAAAAGACCGGTCCTTGACGGCATATCCTCAATTGTGAACCTTGCCCGGTACCATACCGTTTGGTGGTAAACCTCTTCGTCTCTCTCATAGGGCAGCTGTAATTCCCATGAACCGGGTGTTACTGTATACCAGTCTTTGTCATTAAACCCAAAAGACGGATATTCTTCAGTGACATCATTTTCATCTGTAACCTTCATTTTCCATTGATTTATAAGAAAGGTATTATCACCTTCGATTTGAAAACCCATTTTTGGAGATATGTGAAGGGG
>DKER01000215.1 GCA_002452555.1 Fidelibacterota bacterium UBA6817
CCGCCGGTGAGACACCCGGAAGGCTGGCTTCTTTTCTATCATGCCGTAGACGAGATTAATGCGTATCGCCTTGGTGTGTCATTACTGGATTATAAGGATCCCACAAGGATACTGGCCCGTCAGTCCCGTCCGGTCATAGAACCGGAATTGGATTGGGAAATCAATGGTTTTGTTCCCAATGTGATCTTTAGTTGTGCCACAATGGAAACAGAAAATCAGTATGTTGTGATTTATGCCGGTGCTGATACGGTTATAGGGGCGGCTTTTGTGGATAAATCGGAGCTTGTCTTTGATGACAATGACCGGATTATATCATGAGAAAAAGAATCACTATTCTATGTTTTGTTTTATTATTTCTGGAATGTGGACCTCGTGACGGTACTATCAATTCTTTCGTAAACCTGAACCATGCCTTAAGCCTGACAGACAGTTTGACAGTAAATGGTGAATCACTCGCATTTATCTATATTTATGCTGATGCACCTTCTTATGAACCGGTCATTGCTCCCGGTGAAGGGATAACATGTGTGGATGATGTGGGTCGTTTTCTTGAGGTTCTGGAAACGGAAATTGTTCAGAATAACAGAAATAACCTGCTGCCGGTTGCTGCCGGTATGACCCGCTTTCTTCTCTATATGAGCCGGGATGACGGACTGTGGTATAATTTTATGAACGAAGATGGCTCAATTAATACAACATACCAAACCAGCACTGCAGAATTTCAATGGTGGGCAATAAGAGGTCTGCGGGGATTAACTGCTGCATACAATATTTTTGGGAATAAGCCGGAATTTGCTGATTTGATCGAAAACGTGAAGAATCGCATCTTTTCAATGGAACCGCATCTTTCAGATGCTTTATCACATTATCCCGAAAAAGAAGAAACCCCTTTCGGCATGCTTCCCTTATGGCTGGTGAGAAATGCTCCCGATATGAATGCAGAACTTCTAACGGTGCTCATCCGCCTGACAGAATCGGGAGATTTTAATTATCGATGGGAAATAGAAAAAATTGCAGAAGGTTTGATGCATTACCAGTATAAAAATCCGGAAAGTGATCTTCATGGCATGTATTTTTGCTGGCAGTCAATCTGGCACAACTGGGGAAATACACAGGCAGCATCACTTATGGCAGCATACCGGTTGACTCATAATCCTGAATACATTGAAAGTGTCCGACTCTGGGCAGATAACTTTGTTCCCTTTTTGCTTTCAAATAATTTCCCCTGGGAAATCACATTATTGTCAGATTCCTTATATTCACTAAAATCCTTTCCTCAGATTGCTTACGGTATTAATTCGATATTTCAGGGTATTTCAGCTCTTGCCTATGAAACAAAAAGTAAAAAATATCAAAAAATTTCTGATGAAATTTATGCGTGGTTTATGGGAAGCAACGTATCCGGCATATCCATGTATGACCCGACAACCGGTCGCTGTTTTGACGGGATTGATGACGACGGACGTGTTAATTATAACTCCGGCGCTGAATCAACGATTGAGTGTCTGCTGGCAATCCAAAAGTCTGTTTCAGGTGTAAGGGAATAGTTTGTGTAAGAGTTTGAAATTTTATAGTAAAACTAATTAAACAGCAGAAAATATTTATAGTTCTTTACTCGTTGTAATATGTTTCAATTGCTTTACTTAACTCTATCAGTGTTTCTTTATGAATGTCCAGGATTCTTTGCTCTATTTCCAGTGCCTTGGCTTCAATGACCTTATCTTTTTCCTGTAATTCATTCAATGCCTTGTTTAATGATACTGCGTTCTCTTTGATTTTGTCCAGGTTTGTTAATAAATCCTCCTTTACCAGCTTTAATTCATTTTTTGAATCAGCTGTCATAATCCTGACCTGATCAGATAAATTCTGGATTTGAACAATACTGGCTTTTGCCTCTTCCATGCTTTTTTTCTGGCTTTCAATATCAGAATTCAACGCTTTAATCTGTTGGTTAATCTCATTCATTATTTTATCAGAACTTTCCTTGTAATCTACTAACGCTGTCTGAAGGTTTGCACCGACTGCATTGTTTACATAGTCAGTGGTTGCCAGGGAATATTTTGGCGGAATAAATCCCATGAAAGAAAATCCAACCAGCATAACGGTAGCCATAATTAAAATAATAAACCGATTCCTTATGATCTTTCTCCTTATTCAAAGTTTTTTTATCTGATAATTTATAGTAAGTGATTAAGTTTAAATATTCAAGTATTTATAAAAATAGTTTCAGATTTTAAAATAAGGATATGGTGCTTCTGATAAGTAAAAGGGAAGTGGAGATGAAGAATTAATTGGCTAAATTAAATTGTTTCAATATACACATAATTAAAAGGTGATCCGTAACCGTCATTCACAAAATAAAAAGGTACTATGTATGGAATCTAAATGGAATATGCTTATTTTTTTCATTTGGTTTTTTATTGCATCCTTTGCTTATGGGATTCCTTCTGAAAAGGTTTCCGGTGGACTTCCCGGGTATGCAGTCAGTCCGTATTATGATGAACAGGTTATCACGTTTAAATATTCTTCGGATATATTAATCCATATCAATGCACCGTCAGCAGATAAATTTGATGGCAATAAACCGGTAGGTCTTGCTTTGTATGCTTTACCCAATGGAAATACGACAGAGCAAACGATAGGTAAGGTCCTGGAAGCCGGTGACGACTGGCATTTTGATATTCAGCACATTGGAGCACAAACTCGCTTTTTAAGAGGTGAAGTTTCCGATTACAATCTTGTGGTCGTTTATCTTGAAACAACTCAGAAAAGCTGGCCGTCCTGGAAAGGTCAGCATACCAACCATGCATCTATAGTAAAATCTCTTGTGGAATATCTCAAATCAACGTTTAGTGCTTATGATCCGTTTATTATTCTCACAGGACACAGCGGCGGCGGACGGTTTACATTTTCATTTATGGATGCCTTCAGTGATATTCCGGATTATGTTGACAGGATTTGTTTCTTAGACAGCAATTACGGGTATGAACACAGTTACGGTGATAAAATGATCCGATGGCTGAATGCATCGCCTGATCACTATTTGTCTGTTATCGCTTATAATGACAGTGTAGCGCTGTATAATGGTCAGCCTATCGTTTCCGCAACAGGCGGAACCTGGTACCGAAGCCGAATCATGCAGCGGTATTTTTCAAACAACTTTACATTTACACATGAAGAGAACGATGCGTTTATCAGGCATTCAGCTTTAAACGGACGAATCCGGTTTGAATTGAAAAAAAATCCTGAAAAAAAGATACTCCATACGGTACAGGTTGAAAGGAACGGTTTTATTCATGGACTGTTAACCGGCACAGAACGGGAAAATCTGACATATACCTATTACGGAGATAGAATTTACACCGATTTAATTCAGACAGGTATCTATGTGCACAATGGTATGATGATCCCTCCCCGGTCATCCGGTGCCGTGAGCGGATCGGAATTTATGCAGTCTGTTATGGATATGAATTTTGATAACCGGGAAGCCGCTATTTTCAATGAAATTTCTGCGGGAAACATTCCCAATTTTCTCCGGGAAATAAAAACTCTGGAAACGTCGTTTTTAGATGCAAACGGGTATTCACATCAGATCTCATATGAAGTTATGCCCGATTATCTGGCCATTGGCTCGGATAGTGATTATTGCCGTATTCCCATGGGACCGTTTACAGCCCAGAAAATTGCAGATCTGTTCGGCGCTACGATGCCAACAAGAAAATTGGTCAATCATATTTACGTGAATTCTGACATCAAACTCGAACCGGTAACATACCCGTGGTCTGAAGAAAGTACAAAAGTCCCCCGTTTTATACAGCACAATGCAGATATTGAAGCATTGCGATTGGCGGCAGGCGGCATTCCGGGACAGTTGATGGGTGGCTTGAAAAAGGATGTAGTGATCAGCAATAAGATAGCAGAACTTCCAAATAATGTCGTGATTTACGGTTGGCACAAACTGGATGGCACGCCGTGGCAGCCCCTCTATAATGGTCATATTGCTTCCTATGTAGATTACAGTCATGGTATCCGTTTGCTCAATGTTAAGTTCATGATTGACGGTCAGGAAAAGAATGTAAGAGATGCTCTCAGAGATCCGGTATTATATAAAGTACTGAGTGATGAAACAGGAGTCATGTCTCAACCGACCTACATTGCGGATACAACCCTTCCTGCCAAACCGAAATCATTCGGAGTGAAGACAGAACATGACGGCTCGGTGAAGATTTTGATCAAACCCGATCCTTCAGTGGATTCTTACCGGCTTTATTTGAGT
>DKER01000090.1 GCA_002452555.1 Fidelibacterota bacterium UBA6817
CCCTAATTCAAAACTCAGAATTCATAATCCAGAATTACTCCATGTACCCCGAACAGGACTTGAACCTGTAACCTACGGTTTAGAAGACCGTTGCTCTATCCAGTTGAGCTATCGGGGCCGTTGTCGGGGCGAGAAGATTTGAACTTCCGACTTCCTGCTCCCAAAGCAGGCGCGCTAACCGGGCTGCGCTACGCCCCGATAATATAAGTAGCCGGTAGCCGGTAGCCGGTATATTGCACCTTAACACTCGGCACTTATAACTCCCTGTAGGGTGAACGATGGGACTTGAACCCACGACCACTTGGGCCACAACCAAGCGCTCTGCCAACTGAGCTACGTCCACCATGTTCAAAAAGCCAAGAATATTACACAAAAACAGGTTTTATGTCAATATGTATTCATGCATGATTCTCTTTTATAAAATGACAGATCGTCTTATTTTAAACAGGTATGTAAAGGGATATTATGATATTCCGTGAACCTCGAAAATGTTTTCTTCTTATTGCAGTCCTGCTTTTTTTTGCCGGATGCACAAAAGTTGTATATGACAGTGAACCCATTTTTATCAGGGATGGGAAGTATGACAGTGAATTTCCCCACAGACACGGGGCGAAACAACTGGAAGATATTCTTGAATCCGTTAAAATGATTAATAGTATTGCGTATTATTCCGGCTATAATTTTTCCGAGTCTGACCGGATTACTGAAATAACGGATGAAACCATGAAAAAAGCTACGCATATTTTCTATTTTAATGAAACAGCTGCCGGCACAGCTACGATTATATATAACTACAAAGATCATCTGGCTCTGCTCACGTGTGAACATATTGTTTTTTTTCCCGATACAGTTGTTGCCTATTATCACAATTCCAACAGAATTCGAAGCGTTGCCGTTCTAAGACGCCAGTCCAATTATGTGAATGGTATTCCCGACGGATCAGATCTTGAAATTATCATTTCTGATAAACAACAGGATCTTGCGCTGATCGGCCGAAAAAAGGAGATGGGAGGATATATTCCAGTCTTTTCCTATCCCCTGGGCGAAGCAAAAAAACTTGAATGGGGTTCTTTTGTCTATCTTCTGGGATATCCGAAAGGAAATAAGATGATCACGCGGGGTATTGTCAGCAGTCCCAACAGAAATAAGGAGGACCATTCATTTCTCGTTGATGCTCTTTTCAACAAGGGATTCAGCGGCGGTTTGATCCTTGCCGTGAAAGACGGTGTGCCCAATTTTGAACTGGTCGGGATTGCAAAATCCGTATCTGCTGACTATGATATGATTTTAACGCCTTCCAGAAATTATTCAAAAAGCGATCTGGACTCTTATCTCCCTTATACGGGCGATGTTTACGCCATGGAAAAAAGCATGATAAGCTATGGAATTACCAATACAACATCGATCGAATCCATTCAGCGCTTTCTTGCGGGAAACCGTTTTATCCTGGAAGAAGCCGGGTATGAATTAAATTACTTTTTTAAAAACATTTTAATTCACAACTGATTCAATCTTTCGGTTCTTTTTTACTCAGTCTGCTGCTTGAATCCAAAAGAGTTTGTTTTTCTTCCGGAGTTAATCCTTCATAACCAACTCTGCTGATTTTATCCAGAATCCTGTCCACTTCTTTACGGTCTTCCGATCGGGTATCCGGTCCCTTTTTTGAAGGATGCTCATATTTGAACCTGTTGAGAATTTGACGGATACTGTTTAATGTTTCGTCAATGTTTGCAGACCGGCTGTTATTTCTGTAGGTACGGAATCTGCGAAACGTTCCTTTTTTCCTCAAATATATGTATCCGATCAGCATACCGGACAGATGCGTAAAATGTGCAATGCCATCATTGGCGCCTGATATGGTTGAGAAAAATTCTATTAATCCGAAAATGATGACGAAATATTTCATTTTGATGGGAACCGGCAGAGGGAATATAAATACTTCCCGTTCAGGAAACCGGAGTCCATACGCAAGAAGGATGGCATAAACAGCACCCGATGCCCCGATTACCGGTATGGTTGAATTTAATTGAAACAGAATTGTTACAAGACCGGCCCCTGCTCCCGTTATAAGGAAGTATTGAATAAATCCTTTCCGTCCCCAGATCATCTCCAATTCCGTTCCGAACATCCATAAAGCCAGCATGTTTAAAGCCAGATGTGCCAGATTTCCGTGAAGAAATATATATGTCAAGGGTTGCCAGATATGTAATTTTTGCCAGAAATCTGCCGGTACAATTCCAAAATTGTAGATGATATAATGCCATGTATTTGATGAGCTGATCATCTGAACTAAAAATACAGTTACGCTGATGATGATCAGTTTTTTTATTCCATCCGTCAGATGTCTGCCGGGACCAAATTGCATTCTGCGATACATACTATTCCTTTATAATTTTTTATTCAGAAGCTTTTCGATAAAATCTCCGCTTTTCTGTATGACAAAGTCCTGATCGGGACCTGCCAGAATACGGTGATGACTGTTCTCAAGCTTTTCAATTTCAATGTGTGTGGAGGCAATATTCCTTGACAGAAACCCAATATTTTCAGGTGGTGTCAGTGTATCGTTCATTCCATGAAATACCTTCACCGGAGCATGAATATTGGGTAACAGCCGTCGGACTTTC
>DKER01000059.1 GCA_002452555.1 Fidelibacterota bacterium UBA6817
ATGGCGCCCCTGAAAACAGGGCAGATAACAATTCCTTCTTTTACATTCAGAGATAAGCGGACAAATTATTCAACCGAACCGGTTACAATCACTGTTCATGACCCTCAGGCAGCACCCGATCAAAGAAGCCCGGGCAGTGAACTGAAACCTTTCTATCTTGAATTGCTGGTATCCAATAAAAATCCCTATAACGGTGAACCGATAATTGTTACATATAAAATTTATTTCAGACAGAATATCAGAAATTTTCACGTAGACCGGAATGCGTTATTTACAGGATTTTTGACAGAGTATCTTCCCATTCCGAGAAGTCCGAAAGTTCTGTCGGACGTTATCGATGGTATTGCTTATCAGACGGCAATCATTCAGGAACTTATTTTAACGCCTACACGAAGCGGCGATTACGTCATTCCGTCTCAAGTCGTCCGGCTGGAAGTGGAGAGCCCAACCAGCGGCAGACGATCTATTTTTGATGATCCCTTCGGCATGGGAATACAGCTTAGAAATGTGGATGTTATATCTCCGGAAGTGCCTATAAACGTTCTGCCTTTGCCGGATAAACGTCCCGCATCCTTTACGGGAGCTGTTGGTGAATTTACGATGACTGCAGGCTTTGATTCATCGACAACAGAAGAAAATCAGGCAGTTACGTTGAAAATTGAAGTTAANNGGAACCGGAAACCTGAAAAACTTCACGTTCCCCAAACCTGAATTTCCCGAACAATTCATGGTTTTTGAACCGGAACACAAAGAAAATGTATCATTAGGTCCCAATGGATTTTCCGGATCAAAAAGCTGGGAATACGTGATTATACCAAACTACCAGGGATCGTATTATTTTGATCCCATTGAATTTGCCTATTTCTCCCCGAAAGAGAAAAAATTTAAAGTTCTTCAAATATCTGATCTTATTCTAAATGTCAGACCCAATACCCGTTTGATCCGTGAACAACAGAGGGGACTCAGCCGGCAGGAAGTGGAACTCTTATCGCAGGATATTCGCTTTATTCAATTAAAAGAACGAAATATCCTAAATGAAAACCGCAATCGTACTGTTCACAACCGGGATGCAATAGGGTATATTCTTACTTTTTTTGCATGCCTTGCGTGGTTTATTATTCTCATTGTCCGATATTTTCTTGCGAGAAACCCGGCTTACATGAAAAAAGTAATGGCTTTCAGGAATATGCAGGCCAGGATTGATAAACTGAGCGGTGATCCCAAAACGGATATGGCAGACTTACCGAAAATTTTTTCCCGGTATATTTCTGATAAAATGGGTGTGGACAGACAGACGATAAATAAGTCGGATGTGTTGAATTATTGCCAAAGGCATAAAATCAATGAGGAAACACGCAATAAGATCAAAGAATGGTGGAATCAGGTTGAGGCTCTTAATTATCTGCCGTCACAAATTGATGAAAACCATGTTGAACACCTTAAAAATGACATGATTACATTATTGAGAGTTCTGGAGAAAAAGGGATGAGCCGATTTTTAAAGGTACTNNCCCATTCTGCTGCTGATAATGTCCGGTTTGTATGGAGACAATCCGGAGCGGGAAAGACTTTTTGTGAAGGCTAATTCGTATTACTCCTCCAACCAGTATTCTCTGGCACTCGATTTATACGAAGAAATTGCTGCATCCGGAACAGTCAGTTTTGACCTCTATTATAATATGGGTAACAGTTATTACAGAATGGGACAGATTGGTTCAGCTATCCGGTATTGGGAAAAAGCACGCAGGCTGGAGCCCCGAAATTCAAGCGTGAATCACAACCTGGATATTGCCCGTCTTCAGATTACGGATAAAATAGTCATGCCGAAAGCGTTTTTACCGTTTCAAATCTGGTGGGACATGCGGGATGGCCTGGGTACGGCCACGTCCTTCAGATGGTCGGGCTATTTACTGTTCANNCCTGCCGTAAGAAAACGGCTGACCCCCATAATTATCGCGGCTTTTCTCGGTTTTGTTATCTTTATATCGTTAGCCATTGACAGCAGACGATATAACCGGACCCATCAATATGGAATTCTTCTTAAAAAGCAGATAGAAGTTAAAAGTGCTCCCCGAAATGAATCAAATACATTATTTATGCTTCATGAAGGATCAAAAGTTCGTATTTTGAACAAAAGTGGCACAGACTGGCTGGAAATATCCTATTTTGATGATAAAGTGGGATGGATAAAATCAAAAGATTTGGGAGAAATATGAAACGGTTGTGTTTTTTATCCGGAGTACTTCTCATGTCTGTATTGCTTGCACAAGTTGAGCAGGATGAATGGATTGATCCTTCCCTGTTGCGTGACGAAGATAATATAAGTTTTAATGCTGTCCGATCAACAGATAAATCGATTCTCACATATATTAAAGATACGATTAGCGTAAACCTGCAGGATTCCTTATCGGTCCGTAAAGGTTATCGCGTCCAAATACTGGCTACGCAGGATTTTTTTGAAGCCGAAGCAGCCAGAAAACGTGCTGAACAGGTTTTTAATGAACCGGTTTATGTAGTTTTCGAATCACCGTATTATAAGGTACGACTAGGAAATTTTACAAACGATCTGGACGCCAGGAATCTTGAGCTACAGGCAAGACAAAAGGGATATCCCAGTTCGTGGATTGTTCCCAGTGATATAAATGTTGCCAATACGAACCGTCGTTATCCATGAAACGTTTAATCATTTCTCTTGCATTCATCCTGTCCTGTTTTCCTTTCCTTTTAAAAGCTGCCGCGGATTCCTGTCTGATAGCAGGTATAGCTGCAGACCAGAATTATGAATTTGATAAAGCCCGGGAGATTTTTATGCAAGCTCCGCTTCGAGAACCGGTAAGGGCTTTCTATATCATGAATGCACAGTATAAAAAGTTGAAAATTAACGGACATTATAAAGATGCAAATACGTATTTAATTGAAGGTGTTAACAAAAACAAAGCACTTTTTGAGGAATCCCTGAACCCGGATGACCCGGATTATGCGGAATTACTCATGTACTATGGGGCATTGCTGGGGCTTCAGGCTCAGGTTTTTATGGCAGAAAGTAAATATCTTCAGGGATATTACAGCGGACTGACAGGCCTTAAAAAAGTTGAGACAGCTTACAATATGAATCCGGATCTGACAGATGCATTGCTGGCAATGGGCACATCTGCTTTTTATACGGGTATTATGGCTCAGCATTATTCGATTATCGGCAGTGTTATCAATGCAGAAGAATCCATCCGGAAAGGCATTGATTATATTCAGAAAACATGGGACAGCCGCGCCCTTTCTCAAGCAGAAGCGGGATATTTACTCCTCCTGATCAATCTTTATGAAATTCAGGATTTTGAAACGGCATCCGGGATGGGAGGCATATTATTGGAAAAATTCCCGGGGAACCTGGAAAACAGAGCACTGTATGCTGAAACCCTTATTCTGCGTGGAGATTTTGAACGGGCTGAAGAGATTTTACATGATTTTCATGATTATACACACTGGCTCGATGATAACGGAAAAAATATGTGGTCTCTGAGAAAAACTTATGTGGAAGCGGTGCTGGCTATGGAGAAGAATGACTTTGATACGGCAAAAATTAAATTTAATCATGTTTTGGAAAATTATTGTTTTGAGTATCAATGGCAAAAAAATCTGTCTCTTCTGAAACTTGGGCAAATGGCTGATTTGCAGGGTGATCGGAAAAAAGCCCGGATGTATTATCAACACGTGATCAATTCAAAAGAAACTACGCGATCTGTTCTGGATGCAGGTGTTTATATTAAAAAAGCATATAAAAAAAGTTCATGAAAACGTATCATTTATCAAAATCTATAATCCTTAATCCGGTAAATGAACGTGTTCTTGACGATTTGTACCTGCTTCGCCGGAATCATTCAGCCTGGCATGTTATGAACCGTGAACAGTTACGGCAGCAGTATCAAACCAAGTGGATCGACAACGGCATACCGTCACGTTGGACAATTTGTATAAATGGAAGAATATATGGGGAAATCGGATGGAAATCCTACACACCCGGCAGTCATATTTATCTGGAATTGATAATTTATTATAAGGAATTGTTGAACCTTGATCTGGCAAAACATGTCATAACTCCCTTTGTGGAAATTATGGCCAGGCAGTTTAGAATCCATAGTATCCGTTTCACGGTTTTAAGGCCCGATACTGTCCTGGAAAAATTTCTGGGAACAATGCACGTGAGATTTATATCAGCCCGCCATGTCCCGGCGAGAGAATATTTCCCCGGAGGATTAATGGCTTCATATGAAGTTGAAGCAGATCACCTCATCCATAAATACGGGAATATCAAAAAGATCCTCTGGAAAAACTATCAGTTCATTCCCTTTAAGTTGCTGGATACGGATTTTGCCCCGGCAGATTTTAAAAGTATGGCAAGCGGATTTCCCGGCAAACGTGAAACGAGAGAAGTGAACAGCAGACAATCACTGGCTGATTATCTTTGTTCATTACCCTATGATTTGAATATCAGAACAGTGACTACAATCGATAAAGGGACATTGATTAAAATCGGGACAGCAATTTTTGAAACCCATTTTCCCGAAGTTCTGATCTGGCACCCCCAAAAGAATACATTTGAGATAAGAAAAACATTGTTTGCCTGTGTTTTGAACAATCTCAGACATATCCCGGTCCTGAGATCAGGGTATGTTTACAAGGATAATATTGAGAGAATAGAGTTATTAAAATCATTTAATTTTATTCTGGACAGCAGCAGTTCGGATGGATATTTATCTTATCATCTTGAATCTGTTTCGTTACCGGATAAAGGTGAATTGACAGCTCTTTAAATGAATTTTAAAAAGAATGATCACTGATAGTTAAAAATACTTTATATTCTAACAAAAATCAGGTATTCATAATATGCACTCAATGATTGTTCAATTGATATATAATGTGGCAATTTTAATTGCATTATCCTCAATCTATGGTTTATTGATTCAGCTAAAAGAACAGAGAATAATATGGTTTAAAGTCTTGTCCGGCATCCTGTTTGGTGTTATTGCTATAGCCGGGATGACCCTTCCCATGCGTTTTGTAGAAGGAATCATATATGATGGCCGTTCCATAGTCATGGTTTTAGCCGGGCTGTTCGGCGGTGGAACAGCTTCCATTATATCCGTAGTTATTGCCGGATTGTACCGGTTGAATATTGGCGGTGACGGAGTATGGGCCGGACTAATGACTATCGTAAGCTGCGCATCTGCCGGGCTTGTTTTTCGAAGACTTTGGAATAATGAACCGCATAAACTGAAACCGCAGGAATTGTATGCCTTAGGTATTATTGCACATTTACTGATGCTTGCCAGCCAATTACTCCTCCCATGGTCTGTGTCTCTTGAAACCATCAGCCAGATCTGGCTTCCTGTTATGTTGGTTTTTCCTGCTGCAACTATGTTAATGGGGTTGCTTCTTGGTAATGCTGAAAGGCAGATTGTAATAAAAAATCAATTGAATGAAAGTAAAAACTCGTTAAATGTGGCACAGGAAATTGTTCTTATGGGAAGCTGGGAGTATGACCTTAAAACCAATATTCCCGCCTGGTCCTCCAATATGCCCATCGTTTTTGGCATCAATCCATTGAAAGAGAATATTGTCTATAAGGATTTTACAGACCGTGTTCATAAGGATGATCGTCATTTGATTACAGAAACCATTGAGAGAATAATCAATGATAAAGTTCCTGTAGACGTTGAGTGCAGAATAATTACGATGTCAGACGAATTACGCTATATTCATAACAGAGTTGTGCCGATTGTTAAAAATGATCATGTTGTTACAATAAACGGCGTCAGTCATGACATCACACAGGCAATCCTTTCAAGAATCGAATTAAAAAAGAATCTGGATGAAAAAGAAATTCTGTTGAAAGAGGTCCATCATCGGGTAAAAAATAATCTGAATATCATCATCAGTCTTTTAAATCTCCAAAGCAGAATGATTCAAAATAAGGATCAGGCCATTGATGCTTTTAATGAAACCAGAAATCGCATTTTTTCCATGAGTCTTGTTCACGAAAAACTGTACAAATCGGAAGATTTTTCACATATAGACATGAAAGATTATATTTATACGATTACCAATCACTATATTCAGGTGGCAAATTCGGGTCAACGGATAGACTTATCTTTCG
>DKER01000077.1 GCA_002452555.1 Fidelibacterota bacterium UBA6817
GAGGCGATCTGGTTAAAACCATCGAGCATACAGATAACAGCGGTGATGAATCCTGGAACTCATTGACAGATGCCCGGCAAACGATTGTCAGCGGACTCTATATCGCTTTTTTTGAAACACCGGAAGGTGAATCAGTTTATAAAAAGTTTATCGTGATCCGGTAATGATAAAGACATGAATACATGAGGTATGATATGAAAAAATTACTGATTAGAACGATGGCAGTTGCGCTTCTGCTGGCTATCGGCTGTAGTAAATATGAAGATAAGACATACGAGATAGACAATTATAATGCCGGTGTTCACACATTGTTGGACTATTCTCAGTATGCCGTTACCGAAGCGGGAAGTTTTTTCTCGGACTTTTTATCGATTGATTCATCCATGACGGTTCTTAATTATGATTCAATCCTGGTGAATATCACAACAGCCCGTGATTCACTGATAAGAAAAATGGAAAAAGAGGACAATCTGCTTGAACCTTCAGCGAATCGCAGATTGTTTCCGGTTAATGAATCAGTTGTTATGGCCCTTTTAGATTTAAGTACGGTTGCTCCCAAAGATTATATTCTTTATATCGACAAATATATGCTCGTCGATTTTCTGGACCTGAATAATAGTCTTTCAGCCGTTGAACAGGATAATAAAATGCCGTTGGAACTGTTAGCCCTAACTGTAAATGTTAAGGAACGCGTTGAAGTAACCCTGGGAAACAGTAAATATTTGGTTGTTCTGAAAAAGACTGAAGCATCAAAAGGTGCCGTGAATGTGGGATTGGTTTTTACGGCTGCTGATTATGCAGGAACAGCCGATGTATGCAACACATTTGCTCAGAAATCAACGGCACTGGCGGCTTTAACTCCCGGAGAGGTTGATACCAACTGGTTTGGCGCTGTTATTAATGCGGCTTTTCTTGCCGATGCCAGTGCACGTGCCATTGCAGCCGGCGGGTTTAATACTGCCCAGAAGAATAAACGGTACTTTGTCAGCTTATCCAAAGATGCCCTTGATGGATACTTTCTGGTAAACAGCAATGCACTTACCTCTTTCTATGCCGACAAACCTGTGACATTTTCTTTATTTGCCCTGGACACGGACGGTGTTGCCGTGCCTGTCAAAGAAATGGGTGTTACCATGAATGAAGCTGCCGGATGCGGTTTGGTTTCTCACTATCAGTTT
Source organism: Fidelibacterota bacterium UBA6817 (assembly GCA_002452555.1). Classification (GTDB taxonomy): domain Bacteria; phylum Fidelibacterota; class Fidelibacteria; order Fidelibacterales; family Fidelibacteraceae; genus Fidelibacter. The sequence continues at coordinate 1,179 of DKER01000077.1, forward strand.
GAACTGAATAAGGGAAACAGCTATCTGGTTTATGCATTACCTGAACAGGGCATAACCCGGTTTAACATGGTTGTGAAATAATTGGCTAATGAAAGATATAAGGAGTTTCATAATGCATAAATGTAAACCAATTAAAATTATTGCCCTCCTCCTGATGCTTGCATCTGTCAGTTTTGGACAACAGAAGATTGCACAAACCGGGCTGCAATTCCTCAGTGTCGGTCCGGACGGACGGGGAGGTGCATTGGGACAGGCAATGACGTCTTTGGATAATAATTCAGAATCCATGTTTTATAATCCGGCTGCTATGGCAAAAATGGATAATTTCATTGAATTTGCCGCAAGTCAGAACAATTGGATTTTTGACATTAAACACAATGCTTTTTCTTTTGCTTTGCGTCCGGCCAAAGGGACCTATGGTGTTTTGGGTGCCACATTCCGCAATATTGATTACGGTGAAGTTGAAGGTACCATGGTCCGGGCCAGCGATCAGGGATATGTGGATACAGAGATTATGAATCCTACAGCCTTTGCCGCCGGAGTCGGTTATGCCAAAGATCTGACAGACAAGTTTTCTGTCGGTGGTCATATCAGTGTTGTGGGACAGCAACTGGGACGAAGTGTTGTTCCGTTTGGCAAGGACAGTTTGATTGTGAAAAATAATGTCGTAACCGGACAGAGCTATGATTTTGGAACGCTCTATTATACAGGGTTTAAGAGTCTTGCTTTTGGTATGTCTGTCCGCAATTTTTCCAATGAGATCAAATATGAGGATGAAGGGTTTCAGCTTCCGTTGACCTTTACCATGGGTATCTCAATGGATCTGCTTGACTTATTATCCAATAAACCCAAAGGTATGAAACTTTTTACCACAGTTGATGCGGTTCATTACCGTTCTCATGCTGAACAAATTAACGTAGGTCTTGAGTTCTCATATCTGGATATGTTTTATTTCCGCGGCGGCTTCCGAAGCAGTAATGACGAAGATGATGTCACTTTCGGTTTCGGTATATCCAAGTTCGGTCTGGCCATAGATTATGCCAGCACACCGTTTGGAAATATCGGAACGGTTCAGAGGATTTCAATAAAGTTTGCTATTTGAGATGTAAAATTGCATCGCAGTGATGATTAAATCATTAATTGCTGCATATAAAATGATGTGAAATTTGAAAGGATTGCAACAATGAAAATTAAAACGCTAAGTATATTGAACCTGCTGATGATGATAATCTTCCTGTCATTGTCCGGTTGTCTTGAGCCGGATTATCCGGACACCATATGGGATCCGGATGATCAGGGAAAACCCGTGCCGGTTATTGCTTCGGTAACGCCTCCGGATTCAACATACGGTTCAATCGGAAGCAAGAAAACCGTTGAAATTGTTGGAGAAAACTTCAACCCCTCCACAACAGACAATCTTGTCTATTTCGGGGATAAAAAAGCCGTTGTTCTTGAGGCCAGCACAACTCGGCTTCTGGTTGAACCTCCGGCAAATTTTAAAGACGGATTACGCATTAGAGTGGATGCAATAGGCGCTTTTCTGTTCGGGGATTATAAAAATACTGACGGGACATGGCACTATTACAAACTCTTAAATCCGGTTTCAACCGTTGGTGTTCCTGCTTTTGGTCTGCTCGACAATATGAGTGTTATGGATATGGATGCCGACGGTAATCTTTATATCGTCACCGGGAAATTTATTGTTAAAGTAACACCCGACGGCACACGTTCTGATTTCGGCGAAGTCCGTACAGACAGGGCACTGGGTAATTTTCGCTATGGTGGAAATGGCGTATTTCATTACACGTATACAAACAATTACTTTGTTACCACTGTGGATGGGTCCGGTGCATCAACACATGCAAGTTTCAGAACCAGCGGGAATGTCCGGGAT
>DKER01000156.1 GCA_002452555.1 Fidelibacterota bacterium UBA6817
ATGGACCGTATTTGATTATGGAACCCCGCGGTTCTGGCCGACAATTGCCTGGTATGATGCGGAAAGCAATACAACAGTGGGAATGATTATAACGGCATCGTCAGCTAACCAACGTCATACGATATCATACCATGGAGGCGGTGACGGTCAATCCATTCATCCCCACTTTGTTGAGGCACAAATAAACTGGTTCGGCAAAGGAGACAGTGAATGTTTGTGGCTTGAAGCCGGAACAACCATGAGTGTTGAATTACTCTATTATCAAAACCAGGCGCATGTGGATTCGTTGTGGCATTTTAATGAAACGATGTTAAGTCAGATATATTCTCCCGAAAACTATGAATATCATTACTCTGCAAGTCCGGGAGGCAGTGTTTCAACCCAGCGTTATACGTGGCGATATCCCCAGGTCAGTAACGATTTTATCTGTGCGCCGGAAATGGGAATGTATAAGGCGTTTTCCATACCCCGCTCCCAGGACGGTCAATTCAGCTGTTATATGTTTTCATTGAATCTGATTCGTAAGAATCCCGACGGTACCCGTACGGAACTTACGCCTTGGTCACCTCTTGAGAATATGTTTAAGGATTTTCTGCATATCAATGAGACTTCTGAAAAAACCGGAGGTTTTACCTGGGTTGTTGACGGAGATACAAGCAGTTTGAATTATACGGCGTTTCCGGATATCAGATCTGTCAATGTTACCGGGCATATCAAAACCGGTACACATGCATCGTATGCTGTAGAATTGTCCGGTTCCCGCAGAATTTACCGTTTCCGCTCCGATCATAGAGAACACCTGACAGTCCTTGCTGAAGATGATATTCTCGACAGTATAAAGATAGATTTCTCTGCTTTTACCGGAATTGATACGGTAACAATTTTTAAACAATTAGCTTATTTACACCTGAATAATGGCGATCAAAATAATAACGACATCTCATTTTCTTTTACACTTACGCCTTCCGGCGGGAAAGAATTATTTGATGATCGTCAATACAAAAATTATTTCGAAACAATCTATGCCGATGCGCCTCCGGTAGAAACATCTGTAGATTTTGTCGTTTTGTCAGAAAATCATAATCGTGATTCTAATCCGTATTATTTGTTTAAAATCTGGGTGCTGAAAGATTTGGATAAAATAACGATCGCGTTACCGGAAAACGGTGTGTTCAACAGATGTGTTATAAAAAAAGAAGGGGGGATTGAGGATGTGATTTCCATTCCTCAAAATGAATTGATCGACATAGAATACGCGTTTAAGAAAGATATGCTGTACACACTGCTCATCGATGACAAAGATGTTGAAGTTATATCGCTGCATCCTGAACGATTTGAATTAATCGGACTCTATCCAAACCCGTTTAATTCATCGATTACGGCTGAATTAAGATTAAACAAGCCAATGTCTGTCAATGTAAAGATATTTAACATCTTGGGGGTGGAATTAGGCGCTATGTCTTATGCTTGCAAAGCCGGTTTTAACAAAATTTCCATGACTTTCCCTGAAGCCGGTTATTCTTCAGGCCTTTACCTGATTCAAATCGGTTCTGATATAAAAGTGTACAACAGGAAAATCCTGCTTCTTCGTTGATTTAGATGATGAATGATGCCGGTTTTACCCGGTAAACAAAGAAAAAATGTTCTTTTACAATTTGAAGGTGTTTTGATTTAACATTAGGTTTTGTATCTGCTCATTCCCTGTGTCCCGGCAAAAAAACAGCGGGAAGGATTCTCTCAACGGATTGACTTACACCGTATTTGTTCGCTCCCCGTCCCCTCGAAAGAATTCTGTCTAATACCCGTCATATTCATTAAATTAACCCGTTAAATCGGCAGAGGAATGAGATTGAAGCGTGTAGAAAGAAAAGGTTGAATCATGTTGAATATTGCTCTTATCGGATGTGGACGAATTTCTAAAAACCATTTTGAGTCCATTAAGCATTTTACGGATGATTTAAAACTTGTTGCTGTGTGCGACAGTGTAAAAGAACGCGCAAAGACGGCTGGAAATGAGCAGGGGGTGGACTGGTATACGGATTATTCCGACATGCTCGGCCGCGGTGATATTGATGTGGTTTCTATCTGTACACCCAGCGGACTCCATCCGGCTCACGGTATATTGGCTGCAAAGGCTGGCTGCCATGTAATTACGGAAAAACCCATGGGGATAACGCTGCCTACCGTGGATGAATTGATCCGCATCTGCGATGAATCCGGCGTCCATCTTTTTGTTGTAAAACAAAACCGCCTGAATACGACGATGCAGCTGCTTAAACGGGCTCTGGACAAGGACCGGTTCGGACAGATCTATATGGTTCAAAGCAATGTCTTCTGGATGCGCCCCCAGGAATATTATGATATGGCAAAATGGCGCGGGACCTGGGAATTTGACGGCGGTGCTTTTATGAACCAGGCCTCTCACTATGTGGATGCACTCCAGTGGCTAATCGGTCCTGTTGACCATGTAATGGCTGAAACGGCTACTCTGGCCCGCCACATCGAGGCGGAAGACACAGGTTCTGCCATTCTCCGTTTCAGAAATGGTGTGATCGGAAATATGAATGTGACGATGCTGACCTATCCGAAGAATTTTGAAGGATCCATTACGATTATCGGTGAAAAGGGTACGGTGAAAGTAGGGGGTGTGGCCATTAATAAAATCGAGAAATGGGAATTTGCCGAATATGACGATGATGATGCCATAATTGAAAAAAGCAATTATAATCCGCCGAATGTGTACGGATATGGACATATTCCCTATTATGAAAATGTGATCAAGGTTTTGAAAGGCGAGAGCGAACCCAATACGGACGGCAGGAGCGGACGAAAGTCCCTTGAACTGATCCTGGCTATTTATCAATCCGCCAAAACCGGGAAACGGGTCAGCCTTCCCCTGTAAATCCGGAGCAATTATGCCTGTAGAGAAAAATTATTTTGTTCATGAGTCATCCTATGTGGATGAGGGGGCCGACATCGGCGAAGGGACAAAGATCTGGCACTTTTCACATGTGCAGAAAGGAGCGAAAATCGGTCCGGGATGCACTCTGGGACAAAATGTGAATGTTGCCAATAATGTGGTTATCGGCAAGAATGTAAAAATTCAGAATAATGTAAGCATTTACGAAGGCGTAGAACTGGAAGATTATGTTTTTTGCGGACCGTCCATGGTATTTACCAATGTTCTGAATCCCCGAAGTGAATTTCCCCAGCGGGGTTCGGAGTTTTACCATAAAACCCTGGTTAAAAAATCCGCCTCAATCGGGGCCAATGCCACCATAGTCTGCGGTATTACCATTGGGCGCTATGCTTTTATCGGTGCCGGATCGGTGATTACCAAAGATGTTCCCGATCATGCCCTCATGGTGGGCGTGCCTGCACGGCGCATCGGCTGGGTATGTGAATGTGCCGACCGTCTCACATTTGATGAAGAGGGAAAGGCAATCTGTGCAAAATGCGGTAAAATCTATCATCTTACTGAAAATAAAGTGATCCGTCTTTCATGAATTCATCCCCCCATGTATTAATTCTTACCCAATATTTTACGCCTGAAGCCGGTGCAGCAGCATCCCGGATGAGCGATTATGCCCTTTTATTGAAAGAAGCAGGTTTTAAGGTGAGTGTGGTATGCGAACGCCCGGCTTATTTTGTCCGCAGAAACGTAAAAAGCAGTAATGTGGAAACATGGAACGGAATCCAGGTTTACCGGTCCTGGGTAATTGTGAATAAACGGTCTACCAATAAAGATCGGTCCTTTTTTTATCTTTCTTTTATGCTGTCCGGAATTATCCGCTCTTTACTGATTGATAAACCGAATGTTATCTGGGTAACGTCGCCGCCGCTGACAACAGCAGTGGCAGGAAGAATTATTTCCCGGCTCAGGCGCGTACCCTATATTCTGGATGTACGGGATTTGTGGCCCGATTCAGTGATCGAACTGGATGCCATGAAAAACAGGTTTTTTATCCGGATACTGGAAGGACTTGAACAGTGGGTTTACAAAGGTGCTAAGGTGATTTCTTTGGCTGTGCCCGGTTTTAGAGAACGGATATCCGGCAAGATTAAAAGAACTCCGGATTTTGTTGATCTCCCAAACGGAGTCCCGGATTTTATGCTGGATGAATATGCCAGACCTGTATTTTATCAAAATACTATTGAAGGAAAATTTGTCGTTCTTTTCAGCGGAAATATGGGCATTGCCCAGGGTTTGGACCGTATCATTGATGCGGCAAAATTGCTGAGTGCGCGGCAGGATATCATGTTTGTTTTTGTGGGAGACGGGGTTAAAAAGGCCGAACTGGAAAAAGAAGCAGCCAAAGCAGCGATGAAAAATATCCACTTTGTGGAGTCTCAGGCTCGGTCTGAAATGCCGTCCATCATCAGTGCCGCCCATGTTGGACTTGTTCCGCTGAAAAACGTGGACCTTTTTACAAATGCCCTCCCCAGCAAAATGTTTGAGTATCTGGCTCGGAAAGTCCCTCTCGTAACCAACATACCGGGTGAAGCTGCAGACTTTATCCGGAGGAACCAGTGTGGTATCGTTCTGTCGCCCGATCATGATGCCGAAGAACTTGCCCGGGTCCTGAGTGAACTCGCTGATAACCGGGAAAAGTGCAAAGCCATGGGACAATCAGGGTATATGGTTATCCGGGAAACCTTTACACGGAAATTTTTTGTTCA
>DKER01000193.1 GCA_002452555.1 Fidelibacterota bacterium UBA6817
TTTTGCCTTTTTACGAGGTTGTCAACGCAATTGCTATATGCGGTGTTAGCGGAAGTGTTCACTGCCTCTGATTCAAGTTGAGGATATTTTATTTTTTCCGTTTACTGTAACTATTCCTGGACATTTAGGATAACACGATGATATACGTAGAGTCGGGGAATACCGTTATCATGCAATTCCAGAATCACATGTATGTGGTGGCTTTTGGCATCTGACGGGATTTGCACAGTAACAACTGGAGAAGTTTTATTTTGAATAACCACTTCACCTTCGTAGGAGCTAGGTTCTTTATAGTAAAACCATGAATATTCCAACGAATCGCCGTCAGGATCAAATGATCCCGTAGCATCAAGTGTTACGCTTGTACCCGGGGCAACCGACATTTCCATTATCTGTCTGGTTTGATTGCCATTTACAACTGCTACGGGATGGTGGTTGGCATCGGAATAGTTATCATTGATACTCCAAATCATCCGGGCAAGAAAATCGTTTTGTATGGCTTCACGCCAGCGCCTGGTTGCTGCACCACCTTCAGCAGCATCGGTATACATGAAATAAGGATCATAATCGCCCTCGTTATCAAGTATTTCACTTTCGGTCATACCCCGAATTCCAGCCTTCTTTTCAGTACTAAAACGACCACCCCAACCACCTTGATCTACTTGCTCAGGGTCGTTAAGTCCATTCGGAAATACATGTAGAAAGGATGGTGTATCACCTTCCAGCGCCCAAATAACTTCCGGGTATACAGCGCCAAGCGGTCCTTTGGGTTGAATGTTTTCGCGTAACCATTCATTATCTTTTTCTTTGCCAAGTTGCCAACTATAAACCTGGTCCTTAGCCCGCATGTAAAAAAGACCGGGGAAATTTTTTGCAATCCAGGCGCCAGTATCATCCTGACCTAAGATGTCATACACCCGTATTTTACTCAAGAATTCTGATAACTGCTCAGATGTACGCGTTTCTCTCACTTTCCAAATTGCTTGTGCCAAAGTATTTCCACCGCCCCAAAAGAGTACCCAAACCGGACGAGGATCTGGTTTATCAACCACAGTAATAATAAGTTCAGAACCGGGACTGTCTTTGCCTTCTCCGACGTCATCCATGCCGTATTTTTGCTGACCTAGTCTGATAACCGACCTGAGGTGTTCAACAGTTGGATATCCACTGGCATGTTTGACGAGATTGGGATACACCTGCTCATATGCATCCATGAATGGATCGAAAGCGTCGGTTGAAGTCTGGGTTGTCCTCCAGCAACTGGTAACATTTATTAATCCTTCGATTTCAAACCCGTTCGAACTTACTAAAAGACGAACCATTGATTGCTTATCGTCGGGGTCTGCACCAAAGTCGGGCATAGCAATAATCCTTGGTTTTACATCATGCGATAGACTTGATTGCAAGGTATTTATCTGCTTCTTTTGGTTACAGGACGTGTGTGAAACAGACAGAAATATCACAAGAATAAGAAAATAATTTACTTTCATTTTATTCTTCCCGCTCTGTCAGACGTTTGTTTAAATATCATTTCTGCTCACCAATTACGAAGCGTTTATTTTTTAATCCCGATTACCAAGCAACGATAATCAAATTCCCCTTCTTAGTCAAGAAAATTAACAACGTTCTGTTTCTTAATATGACCGCTCTCAATGACTGTTTAATTGGTTTCCTTCGTGTCCGGGCAGCGGGACATTCCCGCCGCGTTGGAGTTCACAAATCCGACAATCAGCAAGGTGAATCCGATGGTGATGATCGGCAGCGACCGACTCACAGGCGAACGTTTTCGGAAAAAGGAGCTGCGCGAGGCTTTAAAGATATCAATCATGATGGACTGTTCTTTATTGGTAATCTCTTGATTTTCACATAGGGATTATACAAAAAATTATCAAAAATGCCAATGCCGGAACCGGAACCATCGGTTCAGAATTGCCGGAGAATCTTCCGGTAGTGAAAGGTCAGGAAAAAGCCCAGCATGGTCACACAACCGCCCATTCCGAGATTGATCGTCAGAAACACCAGCAACGTGTTTTCAAAGACGTAACCGAGTCCGGCGAGCAGGCAACAGACGCCGTTGACAATGAAGAGGAATCGGATCGCTCTTTGAAACACAGGCGCAAGCATGAGAGATGAGAGTCCCAGGAAGAGGGTCCAGCCCAGCATGTTGATTGCCGAGAAGGCGGAGTCCGGCTTGCCCTGCAGGAAGTGTTCGATGCCCTGGAAATGACCGTGTCTTGGTTCAGAGGAAACATGACAAAATGCGATTTTAGTTAAGGTGTAATTTTGCATAGTTTTTGCGGTTTTTGACAGCCTGATTTAGTTTAAGATTTCTTTCATTCAAACGTGACTCAACTCTGCCCAGAAGATAATCTTCCGGGGTGAGGTAATTTAGGGCGCTATGAAGTCTTTTAGTATTGTATTTTTCGATATAGCGGTCGATTTGTTGTCTGGCATCGTTCAGGTCGATCAGACTTTGTTTAGATAAACACTCATCTTTCAGGGTACGGTGAAAGCGTTCTATTTTGCCGTTGCTCTGAGGGTATCTGACAGATGTACGGACATGACACAAGCCGATTTCCCTCAGGAACTTCCTGAAATCGCCGGAGATGAACTGAGAGCCGTTATCCGATATAATTCTGGGATTGTAACCGGGAAATTTCTCCAGCGCTCTTTGGATTGTCAATTCGACGTGATATTCTTCCATTTGCGTGCATAGTTCATGGTGAAGGTTATATCGGGAAAATCCGTCAAACACCGAGATGAGGAATAGGAAAGCGCTGTGGAAATTGACGTCCCGCATATGCGGGATCGGTATGCCAATGCTGATGAATTCGAGTTGGCTGATCAAAACCAGTTCCCTTAAGCGACCCACCGGACACTTCCCATGAACGTAAAAGTCCCTCTACTTTCAGAATCCGATAGAGAGTCGAAGGACTGAACGCCACGATGTCATTGTCCAACATCTCATAAGCAAAACGCCGGTAGCCTCCGGTATAGCACTGTTTGGCGTACTCCAATAAGGTTTGGTATTCCTCCGGCAAAATCCAGTGACTTTTGGGAAGCAATCCGTTGTGGTGATTATCTATACCGATGCGCTTTTTCCATGCGTAATATTTACCGGGATGAATTCCCAACCAGGAAAGAATCGTCTGTTTATCGATCTCTGTTCTTAGACTCGTTTTCTCGATATAATCCACGACCTGATCCCTTACTTCCGGTTTAATCCAGTGACCATTCAAATCACCCCATGCAGACTTTTTTTTAAAGCGATATTTTCCTCTACCAGTTCGGAAATCAACTGATCTTTATCTTTTAACCGGTCCCGAAGCGTCGGGACAACTTTTCCCTGCAGTCCTTGTGATTCATGAACCTGCACCTGGCTAAATATATCGGATGCAGACTCAAATAACTGCTTCTTCCACTTGTACAGCAGATTGACATGAACCTGATACCGTTCACTTAATTGACTTAACGGAACCTGATTTTCCAGATGTTCTCTCAGGATAATGACTTTTTGTTGAGGACTCAGATGCTTTCTTTTTTCCATGACTTCCCTTTCTCATTTTTCACCTTAAGTTAACTCCTCAAAATTCATTTTCCATCTGAACCGTAACA
>DKER01000076.1 GCA_002452555.1 Fidelibacterota bacterium UBA6817
ACTCTTATCGCGCCGGCTTATAATGAAGGGTCTACAATTGTTGAATCAACACGCTCACTGCTTGCCTTAAAATACCCTAGCTTTGGAAAGACCATTGTGAATGACGGCTCGAAAGACGATACGCTAAAACGGGTTATCGATAATTTTAATATGATCCAGGTATCCCGAGCACCTATCGCCTCATTATCCACAGCCCCCGTCATTGCTATTTACAGAAGCCGTAAACACTACAATTTATGGATGATTGATAAATCCAATGGTGGGAAAGCTGATGCTTTGAACTGCGGACTCAATTATTCCAGGACTCCGCTTTTTTGTGCCATGGATTCGGACAGCCTGCTTGAACGGGACTCATTGACACGTATTGTCAGGCCCTTTCTTGAGAACAGACATACGATTGCAGCGGGTGGGATTATCCGTATCGCAAACGGGTGTGATGTGAGGGGGGGGGAAGTAAAAAATATTAAACTTCCCAAAAACCAGTTAGCGCGTTTTCAGGTTATGGAATACCTCAGGGCTTTTCTGGCAGGCCGTATGGGCTGGGATACCCTGAATCTTACGTTTATTATATCAGGTGCCTTTGGAATTTTTAAAAGAAGTATTGCTGTAGATGCCGGCGGATATCATACCGATACCGTAGGTGAAGATATGGAATTGGTAGTCCGGTTGCACCGGCATTGCCTTGAAAAGAAGATTCCGTATAAAATTACGTTTATTCCTGACCCCGTTGCCTGGACCGAATGTCCCGAATCTCTGAAAGTGCTGGGACGACAAAGAGACCGATGGCAAAGAGGTCTTATGGAAGTCCTTTTCAGACATAAAAAAATGCTTTTAAATCCCAAATACGGCAAGATCGGGTTGGTTGCATATCCTTATTTCTTTTTTCTGGAAATGTGCGGTCCATTGATTGAAGTCCCCGGTTATCTTCTTTTCCTGTTTTCTTGGTTAACCGGAAACTTATCTACTATGTATGTTTCCGCTTTTTTTGTACTGGCTTTTATATTTGGAATAAATCTGAGTATTTTCGCTGTAGGTCTTGAAGAATTGACATTTAAGCGGTATAACCGCTTCAGGGATTTGTTGAACCTTTTTTGGCTGGCTATTGTGGAAAATTTCGGTTACCGTCAATTAACCACGTATTGGAGAGCTAAAGGAACCTGGTCCTTTTTCAGGAAAGTCAAATCATGGGGAGCTATGGAAAGAAAAGGGTTCCAGGTTCTTGATATGAATAGAAAAAAACAATGAAGAATCTGAATAAGATAGCAGTAATAATTGTGATTGTTATTATCACTCCATGCATTCTAAGTGCTCAGGATCCGGATGCCCGAACTTTAAAAGGATTGGTTTATGATGAACTTCTGTTAAATGTTCGAAAAGCGATTGACAACAATAACCTTGAAAATGCAGAAGTGCTTTTGAATTATATTTTGGACAGTTATCCGGATGATGCAGATGCTCAACTGATGAGGGGCAGGGTTTTTGCATGGCAGAAAAAATATATGGAAGCTGAAATGGATCTTTTGAAGGTAACTAAAAATACACCCCACTATGTTGATGCATGGGATGCTTTGACAGACCTGTATATATGGACTGATCGGTGGGAAGATGCAGAAAAAAGTAGTGAAGTCTGCTTGAAACAGGCACCGGACAATGGTGATTATTATGTAAAATATGCCCGAATACTCATCAACCTTCGAAAATATCCTCAAGCCCGTACCGCTCTTCTTAAAGCACGCAATCTACATGCTCACGAGAACCAGATCTCGTATTTACTTGAACAGATCCAGCGTATACAAAGCCCTGTAACATGGGAAAGCGGTGTGGCATTGGATTATCAGAGCTTTAACACTCTAAATAAAAGTGAGTGGTGGGGCACAGTTGAATATGTTAAGAAAGAATTTACCGGCTGGACCATGTTATTCGATGCTGCACAATATATGCGTTATGATAATCGGGATGCTCAGTTAGCGCTGGAGGTCTATGCCGATGCATGGCATAATGCATATTACAATATCAGAACTGCTATGGCACTCAGCAGGGAATTCCTTCCGCACTATGATATTTATGGAGAATTCTATCAGGGTTTTGCCGGAAAATGGGAAGGAGCGGTCAGTTATCGTTTGATGATGTTTGATAAAAATGATGTATATATTCCGGCAGCCGCTGTTGGCCTCTATCAAGGTGCTTTTTACCTTCGATACAAATTCAGTTATATCCTTGACGGAAATCGAAAAGCTATGTTTAATTATCTTGCGATTCGGTATTTTTATAAAACAGTCGATGATTATTTGGAAGCTGCTTATGGATATGGACGTGATATTCTGCAAACATTGGACCTGAAAACATCTGATTCTCAGGTTTTCATTCTCAGAGGGCAGGCCAACCTGAAAAAACAATGGCTTTTTCAATGGATGGTAAATTTTCACCTGAATCCCAATGATGAAAAACAGGCAGGAGGCCGGATCGGTGTCAGTTACCGGTGGTAAAAAAGCAGAATTTCCTGACTCTGATATAAACCATACAGACGAAATGGAAAAATCCCCAAAGATATTTATGAGGGAAAAATACAGACGTTCTCTTTTTCTGCTTTTATTTCTGCTTCTGCCATTGTGGATGTTTTTAGGATGGGTTGTCCAACCCCGTAAAGTTTTTAATTTATTTATTATGGACAAAACAGTTCCCAATACGCATTATCAGGAACATCGTTCTTTTTTCTGGGTTCTTCGATATGATAAATATGTCAAACCGGATAAACGTTTTTACATACCAAACAGTGATTATAAAGGTTTTTTCCCTGTTGAATCCGGCTTGTCTTATTACGCAGATGATCTGAATCATATGAAACCCGGCGAACTGGATTCTATAGCAGATTTTATGGATATGGCAGCTTATCTGGATGCCTATGGTGTTTACTATTCAGACTGGTATGGCATTGAACCGGGAGAGCGGGAAGATGTATCACCCATGCTGTATGGGGGGATTTCAAAAAATGATATCCTTTTTCTTCAGGCGCTGGTTAAAAGAAATAAACCCATACTAGCAGAGTTCAGTTTTGTTGGACCGCCCACGCCTTACAGAACACGGTTTATGATAGATACAACTTTTCACATCAAAACAACCGGGTGGTCAGGGCGTTATTTTGATAATCTGGATCTTTTGAATACGGATATTCCCAGATGGATTTTTCATGTTTATCAGGAGCAATATGATGTTATATGGGATTTACATGGTCCCGGCATAATTTTGGTCCATGAGAACGGTCGAATACTAATCCTTCAGGCAGATAAAGATCTGAGAACGTATTGGCCGATTATCAGTACCCGGGAGAAATGGCAGAAGAAACTAAAA
>DKER01000141.1 GCA_002452555.1 Fidelibacterota bacterium UBA6817
GCAGCAATTTCAGGACTTTGTACACCATCATAAGATTAAACACTATTATGAGTTGGGGCGCAGCGGTTTTCCATCCAATGTAGTCATCAACAATGGGCATATTGTCCCCGGCATGCTTATCGTTTCATCCTCACAGAATTTTTCCGAATTGGGTGTACTGGGCTGTCTGCCTGTTTTGGCTTCGGAACATGAAATGGCATTGTCGATGGCAACGGGTGAGCTGTGGATGCAGGTTCCCGTCAGTGCCAGAATACGCTTAAACGGGGAGCCGGGGCAATGGATTACCGGAACAGATATCGGTTTGTATATTATCAAAAATTACGATCTTCCCGATAATCCAAACTGTGTTTTGGAATTTTCAGGTGAAGGTTTGGCAGGACTGCCCCTGAATGAACGGTACAATCTTGCACGAATATTGACCCATTACGGTTATGAATATGTTTTGTTTGAATCGGATTCGGACGTCCTTGCATACCTGAATCAGAGAACAACCGGCGAAGCACATTTTGAAATTTCTGATGATAAAGCTGATTATGTTGCTGAATTTGAAATCAATATGAGTGCGGTTACTCCCATGTTGGCTGTTTCTGTTGAAGGAGAAGAAGTAGAAATTTCCGGTGTAGAATCATTTATGGGAAAGACAGTTCATAAAGTTATTGCCGGAGCAAGCGGATCCGGTCGGTATGAGGATTTTCTGCGTGCTCTAAAAATGATCCGTTATTCCAAAGTCCACGATAACGTTCAAATGATTATTATGCCGTCTGATGCAATGGTTTTCAGTGATCTGATCAATGACGGACTGGCCGGGATTTTTTTGGATCTGGGTTGTGAAATTTATCCGTCCTCTGTTTTTAAAGTCCTCATGGACGGGTTAGGTGTGTATACAAAAGCTGTTAACGTGATGACTACATCTCCTTCTCTTTTTCAATCTGCCTGCCAAACAGAAGGGCACCATGTATATCTAGGAAGTATTATCAGTTGTTTTGCTGCTGCTGTTCAGGGAACCATAATACATCCAAAAGCATTGGAAGAAAAAATAATCAGGGATCAGGAAAATTCGCATCATCATCATGACTCCCATAACGAAACGCAGGACGAGTAAATGAAAATTAAGAAAGCATTGATTACGGCCGGAGGTAAAGGGACCCGTTTACGCCCGATAACGTATGTTCACAATAAGCATTTAATTCCTATGGTCAACAAACCGATGCTTCAATATGCTTTGGAATATGTTGCTTCAGCCGGGATTAAAGATATCGGTATAATCACCAACCCGGATTATCAGGACCTGGAAGCAGTTTTCGGAACAGGCAAATCACTGGGGGTAAAACTGACATATATCCCTCAGGAAGCCCCGTTGGGACTGGCACACGCCGTTAAAATCGCCCAACCCTTTCTGAATAACGAGCCCTTTGTGTATTATCTGGGCGATAATATTCTCAGAGGCGGGATACAAACCTTTTTGGATGCATTTTACAGGCATAAATCTGATTGTCACCTGGTTTTATCAAAAGTCAAAGATCCCCAACGCTTCGGTGTGCCAGAAATTGCAGATAACATGATTGTATCCATCGAGGAAAAACCGGAAAATCCAAAAAGCGATTATGCTGTAACCGGTATTTATATATACAATGAATCCATTTTTGAAGCCGTGAATGCTATTAAGCCAAGTCCCCGGGGTGAACTTGAGATTTCTGATGCCCATCAGTATCTGATTGAGAAGGGAAAAACCCTGACTTATTCAGAAATTACCGGATGGTGGAAAGATACGGGAAAACCCGAGGATCTTCTTGAAGCAAACAGAATGCTCCTGGAAGATGTTAAAACACATATTCAAGGGGACAGGGATGACATGTCAACCCTTGCCGGAAATATTGTTCTCTCAAAAGGCAGCGTTGTAGAAAACAGCGTCATTCGGGGACCGGTTCATATAGGAAAAAATTGCAGGATTCAGAACAGTTATCTGGGGCCGTATACATGCGTCGGAAATGGTTGTGAAATAATAAACTCAGAAATTGAATATTCAATACTAATGGATGATGCTGCAGTTCGGTATGTTGATATCCGAATTGAGGGAAGTATTCTGGGAAAATCGGCTGTGATCAGCAAGTCAGAAGGAATTCCTTCAAATCACCGTTTCATCATAGGTGACCGCAGTCAGGTCCAGATTCGCTGACAGGATTAAGGATTGATTCAAAAGACCGTATCTTTTCATACACTGGGATGTAAGCTCAATCAGGCAGAGACTCACGCTCTTCAGACAGAATTTTTGGATAAGGGTTGGAGTATTGTCCCGTTTCGTCAAAAAGCGGATGTGAGTATTATTAATTCCTGTACCGTAACCAACCAGGCGGACAGAAAGACACGAAGCGCTATTTATCAGGCAATAAAAGCATCACCGAACGGAAAAATTGTAGTGATGGGATGTATGGCACAGGTTGACTCTGAAAATTTGTCGCATATTGAGGGTGTTGATCTGATTTTGGGGAACAGGGATAAGTTCCGGATTTTTGAGTTCATTGATACATTGCCTTCTGTTTCTGAAAGTCCAATTATACATGTGAGCGATGATGATGTTTATCCGGAAAATATATTTATTAGCAGTTCAGGCCGAACCCGCGCATATTTAAAAGTGCAGGAGGGATGTGCCAATTTTTGTTCTTATTGCATCATTCCGTATGCACGGGGGAAACCGGTAAGCAGGGATTTTTACAGTGCCGTCAGGGAAGCTGAAAAACTGGTCCGCCAAAAAGGATTCCAGGAAATTATTCTTACCGGAATTGATATCGGTGCCTATCAACATCAGGATAAAGGTCTGATTCATCTCATCCGTGAACTGGAAAAAATCGGAGGGCTGTCCAGAATTCGCATTTCGTCCATTGAAATGAACACACTTACCGATGAACTGATTGATCATATCAGCCAATCCGGCATCACGGCTCCTCATTTCCATTTATCTCTGCAGGCAGGATCAGACGCAATATTAAAAGCCATGAACCGGCGCTATACAACGGCCGATTTTCGCCGAAAAGTAGATTATATCCGTCACAAATTACCCATTGCGTCCATAGGAACGGATGTTATTACCGGATTTCCGGGTGAAACAGATGCGCTTTTTCATGAAACACTCGAATATATCCGTGATATTGCTTTCAGTTATCTCCATATCTTCAGATATTCTCCTAAAATCGGCACCCCGGCAGCAATAATGAAAAACCAGATCCCGGAAAATATAAAAATCGTACGAAGCGAAGAACTTCATCGTCTGGATAAAAAACTCAGATTTTCCTATGCCTCCGGTTTCCTCGGAAAAAAAGTCCGTGTTTTGTGGGAATCTGATAATGAGAACCGTGTAAAAGGGTTTAATGAATATTATATTCAGACTGAAACACATTCAATCGGTGCCAAACTGAACCAACTTGATGTTGTTCTTATAGAATCAGTAAACGGTGATATTCTAAAAGGAAAGATTCTTTGAAACCTTCATTTATCGGAATAGCAGGAAATATTGGTGTAGGAAAAACAACATTTACAAAACTCCTGTGTGATTATTATGGCTGGGAACCGCATTTTGAAGTCGTTGTGGATAATCCATATCTTCCTGATTTTTATGCAGATATGAAAAAATGGAGTTTTCATCTCCAAATATTTTTTCTGGGAAAACGGTTTAAAGTCCAAAAGAAAATCCAGAATCTGACCAAAACAATTGTTCAGGATAGGACCATCTACGAAGATGCCATGATTTTTGCAAAAAGTATTCATCAATTCGGCAATATGAGTGATCGGGACTGGACCTGTTATCTGGATATTTTTCATGAGATGACATCCTACCTGAAAAAACCGGATTTGATCGTCTATCTGCAGGCTTCCACGGACTCCCTCATATCAAGAATACGGAAGAGAGGAAGGGATTACGAACAATCCATTGATCCGGAATACCTTCATCTTTTGAATATCCATTACGATGGCTGGATTCGTTCTCTGCAAAAAAGCGGAGATATCCAAACACTTGTCATTCCTACAGACAATCAGGATTTTATTGCAGATGAATATTTCAGGATTCAATCCTTTGAACGGATTTACAAAACATTGTATCCTTACTAAAAATGAGAATAAACAAATCCTGCATTTAATAATTTTCCTAAAAATGAACATCGTATCTCAAAACGCAGAATAACTGAATAGGTCAAAATACCGCTTTGTTCGTTTGGTTTGAATTTTGCATATTATAATGTGGGTCAAATGTTAAATAAGCGAGGTTGATATGAAAATTGAAAAAGCAGAGACTTCCCGCCGGGGAATGATTGATTATTCAAAATTGGGTTTCGGAAAATACTTTTCAGACCATATGCTTATTATGGATTATGAACAAGGACAATGGAAGGAACCCCGTATCATGCCATATCAGGCTATGGCAATTGAACCGGCAAATATTACACTTCACTATGGACAATGTGTTTTTGAAGGTCAAAAAGCATTTAGAGGGATTGACGGAAAAATTCGGCTTTTTCGGTTGGACAGCCATTATAAACGTCTTGTCAATTCATCAAAGAGGATGTTTATACCCGTAACACCTGAAAAAGAATATAAAGACAGCATCGTGAAACTTATCAGTATAGACCGTGAGTTTATCCCTGATGAATGGGGGACATCACTTTATCTTCGACCATTCATTATCGGAATGGATAATACTTTGGGACTTAAAGTTTCCGATAAATACAGATTGATGGTTATTACATCACCTGTGGCCTCATACTACGAGGAAGGACTAAACCCGATAAGAATTCATGTGAATACGGAATACAGCCGGGTTGTCAAAGGGGGTTTGGGTGAAGTAAAAGCCGCTGCCAATTATGCCGCCAGTCTCTATGCAACCCAAATGGCAAAACAAAAAGGATTTCCCCAGGTTTTATGGCTGGACGGAAAAGAACATAAATATGTGGATGAAGTAGGCACCATGAATATTATGTTCGTTATCGACGGTAAGCTTATCACACCTTCTCTTGAAGATGGGACAATTCTACCGGGCATTACCCGCGATAGTGTCCTTAAAATTGCCCGAGACTGGGGCTGGGATGTGGAAGAAAGACGAATCCTGTTCGATGAAATCAGAGATTCCTATAAAAGGGGATTGTTGCAGGAAGTTTTCGGCACGGGCACGGCAGCCATCATATCTCCGGTAGGGGAACTTCATTACAAAGATGAAATCATGATTATAAATAATGGTGAAATCGGCGAAAAATCTCAAATTCTTTATGATACAATTACAGGCATTCAATATGGTAAGCTTGAAGATAAATTTGGCTGGTTAACTGTCATTGAAGACGAAGAATAAGTTACATTTTCATATCGAACAACACAGCAGAGTAAACATCAGATACTTTTTTTGTCTGATGCTGATTTTTTTTTCTTTCTTCTTCAGCAGAAATATGTTTGCCGGTTGTTTGATTATCGAATGCGATGCTGACGGTATTCCCATTTATCTCAATGGTGTTTATACCGGCAAAACACCTGTAAATATCTTATGTGATCTGGATCCCCAGGAATATATCGTAACGTTTTTCCCCCCATTGGCAGACAGTAAAATTCGCTATCTTGACAAAGAAACATACATTGATATTTTGAACAGATCTTCACAGTCCTGCTTTATTATACCGGGGGATACAACGACGGTTTTTATGCAATGGCAGCCGATAATGCTTGAATTGGCACATTTGGAAAAAGACCACCGGCGAACACAATGGACTCTCATGGGGGTTGCAGGATTGGCCATACTGGGTTTCCTCGGTGTATGGATGTCGCTATGAAATTGCTTGCTGCATTTCTTCTGTTCATAACCTTCTCAATGATTTCATGTTCATCCGGTTCAGCGGTAACGGATACAAACGAAGCGGAAAACGCCCGGTACTATGAAATTGAACTGGATCCGGGAATTCTCATGAATAAACCAATCTCTTATGAAGAAGCACAACAAAAAAATCATCTAAAAATCATAACAGATGCACAGGGTATTCAAAACATGTCATTGGTTTTGTATGAACCCCTTAATCAAACGCAATTAAAGCATATTGAGGATGCAGTCGTTTTCAATGAAATGAGTTTGTGTTCCTGCCGAAAGGATACTATCGCATCCGGGTCAGATTTCACTACGCTGCTCCATCTGGATCCTTTCCGGTTTGTATCCCGATTTTCAAGACTTTATCCCGGATGGAAGGCGGTGGAGAGTTTTTCGGATAAAGGGTACCCGGTTAAAATCGATGTATTCGACGAGGGATTAAATCTTCGCTTCGGTTATCGATTTTTCTGGGCTGACAATCGCATCGTCAGAAGTCGTATTTATACCGGAGGCAATATTCCTGCAGGTTACTGCATCTATTCGTATGATCCGGAAAAGGGCCGTCTGACAGAAAGAACCGAATGGTCCGCCGGCGGTAAATTGCTGGAACGGATAGAATTTTCCTATAAACGAAAACTCACGACAATTCGGTATTACAATCCGGACGGAACACTCACCCGTACGGATACATGGAAATACTTTGAGCCGATGCGTCCCATGAAAATCAGGAACTGATATGCCGATTACAAAAACATATCTATTGTTCTTTTGTATTTTACTTTCGTTTGTTCTTTCCTGCAGCGATAAAGAAACAGAATATCACTCCATTGTTTTAACCGGCGAAGAATACATACAGATAGGTCCTCATGACAGTCTGAACATTATTTCAGACGGAAACTGGTGCTTCGAACTTTTTTTTACGGCAGATACTCTTGAATTTCCTGAAAACAGAACTCTTTTTTCAATCAATGAAACGCCGGGGAATCCAATTTTTTCCATCAATATTCTTCGGGATTCCATTTCGTACTGGTATGGAATCTTTGACGGTGACACTATTATAAATGCACAGGTGATTCACCCTGTCTGGAACAACGGTTTTCATTTTATGGCTGTGAATTTCAACTACAGAAACAGGCGTGCAGATGTATGGCTTGATCAAATGAAAATCGGGACGTGGAACGCTTATTCAAACCCGGTTCCCGGTCTGACACCAAATGTATTTTTCAGGGTTGGCAATTCAACTGCCGGAAATGCGGATAATTTTGCCGGTTTGATTGATGAATGCCGGTTATGGAATAAAACATTGACAGATGATCTCATTCTTTTCCACGGGAAAAATCCGGATAAACTTTCACTCCATTACGACCGGGAAATAACCGATATCGGATTGCTGTCCGTCTGGCGCTTTAATCAGGATACCGGTCTTATTGTTCAGGATGAAGGCAGGGGAACAATTGATGCAGTCATCGTTGCACCGGCCGGCAGAATTTACAGAAGTTCCAAAAAAGCCATGCCGAAATAAGGAATTAAAGATAGATGACTCACAGAATTACCGAACACCCCATAATTGAAATACCTGAAAACCGGTCTTTGGTATCATTTACTTGCAACGGTAGTATTTACCATGGATATATGGGGGAACCGGTTGCATCCGCGCTGATAGCCAATGGGATAAAAGTCTTATCCCGTCATCCCCGTGACCATGCTGCAAAAGGCATTTATTGTTCCAACGGACAATGTTCTCATTGTACCGTTCTCATTAACGGGAAACCTCAGAAATCTTGCATGATCCCGCTGAAAGAAAACATGAAAATCCAACTGCTTGAAACACTTCCGGAAATTCCGGAAGAGGATAACGCTTATCACGGAGTAGCGCAGGATGAATTTTCATGTGATGTGTTGGTTATTGGGGGAGGACCTTCCGGTCTGACGGGAGCCTTGGAATGCGCCGATCTTGGTTTTTCTGTTATTATTGCTGAAGATAAAGAACGGCTGGGTGGAAAACTGCTATTACAGACACATAAATTTTTTGGATCTGTGGATGACTGTTATGCCGGGAGCCGGGGGACGGATATTGCCG
Organism: Fidelibacterota bacterium UBA6817; assembly: GCA_002452555.1. GTDB lineage: Bacteria > Fidelibacterota > Fidelibacteria > Fidelibacterales > Fidelibacteraceae > Fidelibacter. Next base: position 7,917 of record DKER01000141.1, read on the forward strand.
TTATCCTGTCACAAAAGGTTCACAAACACCGAAATATTCGTGTTTTATCGAATACACCGGTTGTTGCTGTTTATAAAGACAAATATGCAGGCGTATTTATAGATAATAAGCGATATGGCCGCATTTCCTTTCAGGGATTGTTTATCAGTTCAGGTGCCCGGGAGAAATCCTTGATTTTTCCGGGAAATGACCTTCCGGGCGTATACGGCGCCGGTGCATTTCAGACACTGGTAAACCGTGATCTTGTGAAATCATCCGACCGCATATTTGTTGTTGGAAGCGGAAATGTGGGACTCATAGCAGCTTATCATGCTTTGCAGGCAGGGATTGAAGTGGCCGGAATCTGCGATATTCTTCCTCAGGTCAGCGGATATAAGGTCCATGCGGATAAAATCAGACGATTGGGTGTCCCGATAATACTCAAGCATACGATTCTTTCCGCGGAAGGGAGGGATGTGCTTGAAAAAATTACCATTGCTGAAGTGGATGATGAGTACAGGCCGTTGCTTCAGACAGCTAAATCCTTTAAAGTGGATACGCTGTTAATTGCCGCCGGATTAATTCCTATTGACGAAAACTACATACTGGCTGAGACATTCAGCTTTCCCGCAGTCAAAGCAGGAGATGCAGGCGAAATTGCAGAAGCGTCATCTGCTATGTTTGGCGGCAGGGTGGCTGCAATTGAACTTGCCGGTAAATTGGGTAAAACGGTTTCTTTTCAAAAAGAGTTCTCCCAAAAGGCTGAGCTTTTGAAAAGCAAACCGGGTAAAATCCGGCCGGATCAAAAAATTGCTCTGACAGATACATTTCAACCCGTTATCCGGTGCTCGCAGGAAATTCCGTGCAATCCCTGTGTATCTGCCTGTCCTGTTCAATCAATACAGTTGAAACCGGTAAGAAACGATTTAATGGATATTCCTGAGTATACAGGAGGATGTACAGGTTGCGGAAAATGTGTTGCCATCTGTCCCGGTCTTGCCATAATCCTTGCAAAAAAATCCGGCGACCAGGATTCGGAAATTGTATTGCCCTATGAACTGATTCCCAACTTCAGCACAGGAGATACCATTCCCCTTACAGACGGTGACGGACATGATATCTGTTTGGGAAGAGTCGTTCGTATCAGAAAGGATAAAAAGACAAATACACGTCTTATATCTGTTATTATTCCCCAAGCAGCTGCTCTTGATGCTGCAGGTATCCGAATCCAGGATTCCTCCGTTTCAGAATATGTGGCTGATCCGGCTCCTGAATATTTCCCTGACGATGCTATGGTTTGCCAATGTGAACGGGTTACATCAGGTGATTTAATTCAGTTTATCCGTGAGCATCATATCCGGGATATGAATCAGTTAAAAATTCTCAGAGCAGGGATGGGAGCGTGCGGCGGTAAAAACTGCTCATCTCATTATCCGGCTCTTTTTAAAAAAGCTGGCGTTGATATTCGTCGTGTTGCCTCCAACCGATATAGACCTTTGAGTGTTGAAGTCCCTCTAAAATCCATAGTAAATGAAGAAGATGACCGCTTATGAAAGTCTTTGATATTGTTATAATCGGTGCCGGAAGCATTGGCGTTCCTTTAAGTTATTATCTAAGCCGGAAAGGGATAAACGTAGCAGTCATTGATAAACTTCCATCTGCTGGCAGGGGACAAAACAGGGCTGCAATCGGGGGAATCAGGGCCACTCATTCTGATCCGGCAAAAA
>DKER01000130.1:0-1628 GCA_002452555.1 Fidelibacterota bacterium UBA6817
TTGAAGAGCGGTCAGAAGACCTTGGGCTTCCGGCTCAATTCGGCATGGTCAGCGCAGGGATATACATCTATACGCTGGGTGAAAAGTATTACGCCCGGGGACAGGTTCGGGCAGATGCCGGCATGACCTGCGATATTTGCCTGGATCCCTACACCACGCACTTTGAAGAATCCTTTGAAGTGATTGTCGAAAAAAGGGAAGAATCGCAGGATACGGAAGATGAAGAGATCATTGCTATACCTCTGAAAGCACTGGCGATCAATTTCAATGATTATCTTCGAGATCAGCTCTTACTGGCAGTCCCTATTCAAAAACGGTGCAAACCCGATTGTAAGGGATTGTGTCCTGTCTGCGGAGCAAATCAGAACAGGGAAGTCTGTTCCCATGATACAAAAGAAGCGGATCCGCGGTGGGATGTATTGAAAAACATGAAAGAAACAATGGAAAATCCGGAGAATTAGATGGCCAATCCAAAAAGACGACATTCACATGCACGGGGAGCAAAACGGCGTACCCATTACACGTATGATGCTCCAACCTATCAGACATGTTCACATTGCGGTCAACCCAAATTACCTCATCATGTATGCCCCAACTGCGGGTACTACAAGGGTAAACCTGTGATTACACCCAAAGAAAGCTAATGATGAAATTTCTCTTAACACAGAAACCGGCAAAAAATTAAGCGGATTATTATCCGCTTTTGTTTTTGTTAACCTGTGTCAAGGAGATGAATATTATGAATCATATGACAAAAACAGCCTTAATTTTTCCCGGCCAGGCCTCACAGTTTGTGGGTATGGGAAAAGACCTCTATCAGACATTCAATGTTGCAAAAGAGATGTTCGATAAAGCCAATGATATAGTCGGTTATGACCTAACGGACAAATGTTTTAACGGTCCGCTTGCAGATTTGACGCAAACACGGATCACACAACCGGCGATTTATACCGTATCGTCTGTTTTATTGACCCTTTTAAAAAGACTGAATTTATCGTTTCAGGCTGTGGCAGGACACAGTCTGGGTGAATATTCTGCCTTATATGCTGCAGGAGCATTTTCATTTGAGGATGGACTTCGCCTGGTTGCCATTCGGGGGAATGCCATGCAGATTGCCGGAGAGAACAATCCCGGTGCCATGGCAGCAATTTTAAAGCTGGACCGGGAAAAAACGGAGGAAGCCTGTAAAAAAGCGCGGGAATTCGGGAAGGTACAGATAGCCAATATCAATGCTCCCACGCAAATTGTGATTTCCGGTGATGTTGAAGCGGTTCAGGCCGCCATGACGTATGCAAAAGAATTGGGAGCATCCCGTGTAATTCAGCTCGACGTAAGCGGTGCCTTTCATTCACATTTGATGGCCTCTGCAACCGAATCACTGACAGAAGCCATTAAAACAATCACATTTCATGATCCCCAAATCCCGGTTTATTGCAATGTAGATGGCAAAATTGCCCATACAGCCGATAAGATCAGGAAAAACCTGATTGATCAGATTGAAAGCCCTGTTCTTTTTGTTGATCAGATCCAAAATATGATCCGGGACGGTTTTGGAAATTTTATTGAAGTCGGTCCGGGAAAAGTTATACAGGGACTCATACCGAGGATTGATCCCAATGTAACGGTTC
>DKER01000130.1:1683-3529 GCA_002452555.1 Fidelibacterota bacterium UBA6817
GGGGTATCGGGTATGCCATTGCTGAAGCTTTTTTAAAAGCCGGTGCCCGGGTTATCATTGTTGCAAAAAATTTGGACAGACTCCGGGAAGCAGCCGGTCAGCTGGCATTGTCAGGAAATGTGGAAGCACGGGTCTGTGATGTAACGGATCCGGACGCTGTTCTTGACCTTTTTCAGTTTGTTACCGATACATATGAACGGTTGGATTGTGTCGTGAATGCTGCCGGGATTACGCGGGATCAGCTCATGATCCGCATGAAGGATGAAGACTGGCACGATGTGATCAATGCCAATCTGAACGGCATCTTTTACGTGTGCCGCAGAGCAGCCCGTATAATGATTCGGCAGAATACCGGATGCATTATCAATATCAGTTCGATAATCGGCATGCACGGCAATATCGGTCAGGCAAATTACAGCGCCTCAAAGGCAGGGATTATTGCCATGACCAAATCCCTGGCCCGTGAAGTCGCAGGAAAAAATATCCGGGTCAATGCAGTGGCACCGGGATTTATTGATACAGATATGACCCGGAAATTACCGGATGACATAAAGGAATCAATCCTGAAAGGGATTCCACTCAACCGCATGGGTGTTACCGGGGATGTGGCCGGAATTGTTCTATTTCTGGCCTCGGATTTTGCGTCGTATATCACCGGTCAAACAGTAGTTGTTGATGGCGGAATGACAATGTAAATTTTCAGGGTTGAATGCATTAATGATGAAAGGTGTTAAGGAGAAAAAGAATGGCTCGCATTACTTTTGATGAATTGAAAACAAAAGTTGCCGAAAAACTCAATATCGATGAGAAAAAAATAACAGCTGAAGCACGCTTTATAGAAGATCTGGAAGCGGATTCGCTGGACACAGTCGAACTCATTATGTCCCTGGAAGAAGAGTACGGACTGACCATATCAGATGAGGATGCAGACAAACTCCGGAAAGTCGGGGATGTTTTTCTCTACCTCCAATCCCACACCTGATCATAAAATCTAAAATGTGATTCTGTTCAGACCTTAAGGTCTTTATCGGAACTGTTATACATGACACGTATTTCCCTTTGGAAAGATAAAATCAGCAATCGCCTTAACCGGTTCTTCAAATCGGGAAAACAGGCGCGTCTGAGTGACAAAATATATCAAATTTATCCCTATAAGTTTCAGGATCCGGATCTGTTAAACCAGGCCTTTTTGCATGCTTCCGCCATTAATCCGGAAACCCAGACACGGGATGACAGCTATGAAAGACTTGAATTTCTGGGTGATTCAGTCCTCGAACTGGTCGTTAGCCGATTCCTCTTCCATAAATTCCCCGAATATTCCGAAGGAAAACTGACGCAAATGCGGTCAAAACTTGTGAACAGGACCACGCTTGCAAAAGTGTCCGAACTGTTGAAATTCGGTGATTTTCTAATATTGGGCAGGGGAGGGGAAAAAGACAATTTGAGAACCCTGCACTCTGTTCTCTCAGATTTGTATGAATCCTTTACAGGAGCCCTGTATCTTGACGGCGGTCTGCCTGTTGCTTCTGATTTTATCAAAAAAACACTCCTGAATAACCACCATAAGTATTTGCCGGCCCAGGACACACAAAACTATAAAGGCCGGCTCTATGAATACTGCCAGAAAAATGGTCTGGGCGAACCGGTATTCAAACTGGTCAGTGAAAACGGCCCTGATCACGGAAAATACTTTGTGATCAACGTCCTTGTGGCGGGCGAGGTTTACGGCACGGGAAGCGGTAAGAATAAAAAAACCGCAGGACAGGAAGCAGCCAGATTTGCGCTGGGAAAAATTAGGGAAGAAGCAGAATCCGGTAGCCGGTAGCCGGTCCAGTAGCCGGTAGCC
>DKER01000068.1 GCA_002452555.1 Fidelibacterota bacterium UBA6817
ATTTATTATCTCAAGGATGTGTATGAGAACAATCGCCGTTTCAGACATCTGATGAAATATGACACGGACAGCAAAGGTGTCCGGGAAGTGATAGGAAAAACCCGTCTTCTGACCCATCCCCTTCTGGTAAGCACAAATGGGGTAACCCTGAGAGCTGACTCAAAAGTTGTTCTGGTTGATTCACAAAACAAAGATATTGCTACCGTAGAACCTTTTGTACATACATTTGAGAATGTTCTGACCCTTGTTGTCGACGGAAAAGAAAAAGTTCTCACACCCTCCGGCACCGGAAATTATCTTTGGGCTTCCCTTTCTCCCGATAGACGCAAGATTCTGTATAACAAAGCAGGATTCGGAACTTCAATCTGCGACCTTCAGGGGAATGTTCTGACGGAGCTGGGATATGCCAATGCACCGGTTTGGTCGCCGAACGGTAAATGGATAGCCTATATGACCGACTATGACGACGGACATTTTTATACCGAATCTGAAATATGGATTGCATCTGCTGACGGAAAAGAAAAAAAACAGCTGACTTTTACAAGTGACACTATTGAAATGTATCCGAGATGGTCTCCTGACAATCTGCGGCTTGTATATCATGATGAACAGGGACACATTTATATTCTCAAACTATCTGTAGTAGAATAGGAGATGATCATGCATAAAAAAATTATCCAATATATCATCCTTACATTGATCATAATATCCTTTGCACATGCTCAGGATTTGAGTGATTACAGGATTTATGTCAATCCCGGCCATGGCGGAAATGATTCTGATGACCGGTATATTTCTGCAACAGGATTTTGGGAATCGGAAGGAAATCTGACCAAAGGACTCTATCTCAGGAAATTGCTGGAAAATATGGGTGCGACTGTGGGAATTTCCAGGACAACAAATTTTACATCGGATGATTTACCCCTTTCCACCATATCCAATTTGGCTAATAATTTTCAGGCTGATATTTTTGAATCCATTCACAGCAACGGATATAACGGAGAATTGAATTATACATTGATGCTGTACCGCGGTTGGGATCCGGGTGTGAGCGGAACAAACTACGGAACATACGTAACCGGAGCTTTATATCCGTTATCTGAAGATTTATCATTTATCATGGCCAATGAAATCTACGTTGCTCACAATACTACAGCTAAACATGTGAGAGGTGACTGGAGTTTCTATTCCTGGACTGATTCAAACGGTAACCGCAGCGGTCTGGGAGTTTTAAGAGGATTAACTATGCCCGGAACATTGTCTGAAGGATCTTTTCATGATTATATCCCCGAATCGTGGCGACTTCAGAATATGGATTACCGTCGCAATGAATCCTGGGCTATTGCACGTTCCTTTGCTCAACTCTACGGTCAACCGGATTTCCCCTTTAAGAATTTTTCCGGTATCGTTCGGGATCCGCTTGAAACCGTTCCCTATTTTTCAATTTCCAGCAAAGGAGATCATCTTAAACCGGTCAATAATATTACGGCAACACTGAAACAGGGTGAAGAGACGTGGATTTATTACGGTGATACCATGAATAACGGTTTTTTTCATTTTGACAGTCTATATCCCGGCACCTATACTCTGATTATTGAAGCTGAACACTATTACCCTGACACACAGGAAGTTGTTATCGGTGATGCTTTCTTCAACAGAAAAGTTATCAACCTTATCTCAAGCAAACCCCCTACCCTGTTATCATCTATACCCGTTCAAAATGAACCCTCTCATCCTGCCTGGGAACCCATTGTGCTCAGATTCAGTCATGAAATGGACACAAGTTCTGTTAAAGAGGCCATATCTATAAACCCGGCAGAGGATTTGGTGTTTTCTTGGAACTCTGATCATAAAATATTGACACTGACACCGGTTGGAGACTCGCTTGCTTTTGAAACGGCCTATACCCTGACGATCGAAGGTAATGCGATCAACACACAAGGTCTTCCGTTTGACGGCAACAATGATGGTGTTGGAGGGGATAACTTCATCCTGAATTTCACCACAACAAAAGCGGATATTGATCCGCCGCGACACTTATATACCTTACTCTATCCCCCGAACATTGCTACAAATGTTGAAACTGACCCCATTATTAATCTGATTTTTGATGAAAGGATTTCTGATTCTTCTGTGGATGCAGACCACTTCAAACTTGAAAAGTACTCAACCGGGACATACGAACCGGTAGATATCTATCATGATATAATCAACAAACAAAGCGTTATAACGCTTGTTCCCCAAACTGAGCTTGAGCCCAATACAGTCTATCGCACAACAATTCTTCAGGGAGGTATTTCGGATCTTTTCGGAAATACCATGGAAGACAGGACTCGAGCTTATCGCTTTACAACAGGACCGGATTATGCCATAAACCAAACTATTGATGATTTTACAACCGGTTTCTCAAAATGGCAGTCCCCCACATACAGCGGTTCAACGACCGGTATTATCAGTGCATCCATTGAACAGTCCGTTGAGAAAGTCTTGCCGCTTAATGACAGCGAAAATTCCATGAAATTAACGTACTATTTTGATGAAACTGCTTCTGCACATCTTATCAGGGAATACCAAAATCCCCAAACTCTTCAATTTGATAATTCATATCTGCTTCAGGTCTATATTTACGGAACCGGGAACAATATATCATTTCGTTTTTGCGTGGATGACAATGTTACGCCCTCGGGAACCGGTCATGAAGTCAGTCCCTGGTATAAAATTGACTGGTACGGCTGGCGTCTTGTATCCTGGGATTTAGCCAATGACGAACCGGGAGAATGGATAGGTGACGGCTCAGTAGACGGAGCTTTGAGAATGGACAGTTTCCAGTTTACCTGGCACGATGATGCAAATCCGCAAGGTGAAATTTATATTGACAACCTGAAACTGGTGAAGAAAAGCACAACTAGTATACAGCCGACAGATATAACCATACCGCAATCTCTGGTTTTGCACGGTAACTATCCCAATCCTTTCAATCCTGAAACAGCAATTGCATTTTCATTACCCGAAGGCGGGAACATCAACATCAGAATATTCAATCTTAACGGAACCCTGATCAGAAACCTTATCCATGGATTCCTTTCTGAAGGATATCATGAGATCGTCTGGAACGGTAAAGATAATTCAGGAAAGATCGTTTCAAGCGGTGAATACATTTATCGCGTTGAAACATCAACCTCAGTTTCAGCGGGAAAAATGCTCTTCATGAAATAAAATATTACGAAAATAAAACAATTAAAGGGCTGTTTTCATACAGCCCTTTTCTTAACCAACAATTAACAATTTCATCCTTTCTTTTTAATCCGGCTTGGAATATTTTAACAACAGTTATACAAAGGAATATTTCCATGAATGAAATCATTGCTATTGTTGATGACGAGGCGGATATTTTAGAACTGGTATCCCTGCATTTAAAACGATCCGGTTTTAAAGTTGAAACATTTATGGATGGAAAAAGTTTTTACACGTATCTTGAAAAAAACAATCCTGATTTAACTATTTTGGATCTGATGTTACCGGATACAGACGGACTAGATATTTGCCGGAATATCCGTAAAAACGACCTTCATAATAACATGCCCATTATTATGCTCACAGCCCGGGGAGACGAAACAGATACCATTATCGGACTGGAACTGGGTGCAGATGATTATGTTACAAAACCCTTTTCTCCTAAGGAACTGGTAGCACGTGTAAAAGCGGTTCTGCGCCGCGGCGTTTCCAGTGATGAAACAATTCGCCTGAATATCGCCAATGAAGTGTACATTGATGCTGAAAAATATCTGATAACGTACAAAAATAAAATAATATCCATGACACCGACAGAATTCAGGATATTAAAAATTCTTGCTGAAAGAAAAGGGATGGTTTTCAGCCGGGATCAGATCCTGGATAAACTGTGGGGGAATGAAAAAGCAGTTCTGGACCGGACAATAGATGTCCATATTAAGCACATCCGGGAAAAATTGGGTGATGCAGGGAAATATGTCATTAACCTCAGGGGCATCGGATATAAAGTCGAGGAATAAGTGAACAGTATTTTTTATAAAGTTTTCAGCCGTTATGTTATAATAATCCTTATCCTGACTTTTGTAATTTTTCTTTTTTCCTTTTCAATCATTAAGAATAACCATATTGATACTCTTTCAGATTCATTGAAGAACCTGGCAATTTCTATAGAAGACAGAGTCCTTGATTTTATTAAAAGCAGCCAATATGATGAACTGGATTCTTTTGTAAAGGAAAAAGGAAAGAACATCAATGCCCGGATAACCGTAATCCGTACAGACGGAATTGTTCTGGCAGATTCAGAAACCGATCCTCAAACTATGGCTAACCACGGCGACAGACCAGAAATCATACAGTCATTACAGGATGGTTTGGGGAAAAGTGTCCGATTCAGTTCAACAATTCAAGCTGAAATGATGTATATCGCCCTTCCGATCATTGAAGATGACAGAACATACGGCGTGTTAAGACTGAGTATTTTTCTGAAGGAAATCAATATCCTGCTGAATACACTCAGAACACGCTTCATGGCCATATCCGTAATTTTTATCATAATTTCACTGGTCATTGCATTCTATTTTTCCAATAATCTTTCCAAGCCCATTAAAGAACTGGTAGCGACTTCACGTAAAATAGCAGAAGAAACGCTGGATATTACGTACAAGGAAAATCCGCAAAATGAAATCAAATTCCTTGCAAACAATTTCGATGAAATGGCTGCTCAGATAACCCGTCTATTTGCAAAAACCAATCGACAGAAAGAAGAATTGAGAGCAGTATTGTCAACAATTCAGGAAGCCCTGGTTGTCCTTAATCCGGATAATAAAATTTCACTATACAATGAGAGTTTTGCCCGACTTGCCGGCAGGGAAAATTTAAAAAATGTGCCCATACAGGATGTTATTCCTCACGGATTTACTGAATTACTTTCACAGGTTAATCAGCAAAATCAATATTATACCAAAGAACTTGATCTGATGGGACAAACGTACCTGTGCAGTTTCAATTGCCTGAAAACACGGAGAGAGGTGGTTATACTCCTGCATAATGTTACTGAATTAAAAACATTGCGCCAGATGAAGCGAGATTTTATCGCAAATGTATCTCATGAACTGAGAACACCCCTTACATCAATTAAAGGATTCATTGAAACTCTTCTTGAAGACAGCAATGAAGAGAAAACGCATTATCTCAATATCATTAAACGAAATACAGACCGGTTGATCAATATCGTTGAAGACCTGCTGATTTTATCTGAACTTGAAAAGCGCGATTTTACATTAAAAATTTCAGCTGTTAGACCTTCTGAACTTATCAGAAATATTGTTCAAATTTTCAGACCTAAAATGGAAGAGAAAAATTTGGAACTGTATCTGGAATTGCCGGACAATCTGCCAGTCATGGAAGCTGACGAATTCAAACTTGAACAGCTATTTGTTAACCTCATTGACAATGCAGTAAAATATACAGAAGCAGGCAGCATAAGCATAAAAGCAGAAGCATCAGCCGGAAACATAGTCTTTACGGTCTCCGATACAGGCATAGGCATACCGAAAAATGATCTTTCCCGCATCTTTGAACGATTTTATGTGGTGGATAAATCCCGTTCAAGACGTGTGGGGGGAACCGGCCTGGGTCTGTCCATCGTAAAACATATCGTTTTGCTTCATCACGGTCATATCGACGTTGAAAGCATGAAGAAAAAAGGGACAACATTCCAAATCGTTTTACCTGCCAAATCCGATAACAGGACAGCTCTATCATAATCTGTCATCGAATAGCTCTAACGACATCATAAACCGGGTGGTCATGACATTGATATACTGTTTACTATTTATTCTATTATCAATATTAAGTTGACACATGTTATTTTTCGTCCTATCTTACCCCCCGGGGCGGGGGGAATTACTCATAACAATCCCTATATCCTGCTGCTGTTATATGAAATGAAACTCCAGATAAACACAGTTATCAAAAAAGGTTTTATAATTCAGGTCTAATCCGGTATTGAATCATTTCTAACACCGAATTATCCCATATTATTATGATTCAAGATTCTTTGCAGCGTCATATCAGAACTCTCAACACAGCTTGAACTCATTTGTAATCTCAAACATAAGTATAACGAATCTCAACCTTTCTTTATTCCATTTCAATCCATTAAATTAGGACTATGAAAAATGCTGTTTCAGTAATTCTCTTCCTTTCGCTAATTATGTACGGCTGTTCATCCTGGTCATTTCTGCCAGAAAACAGACAGGTGGCCACTCAGGCAGATATTAATGAAAAAACCCTGTCTCTATACGCTCACATTTCTGCACAGAATCAGCTTATGAATGCATTGTTTGCCAGTCTGGATTCTCTAACTGGAAATCTTGACTCAACAACGCGCGTTCTGAAGGAAAAAGATATCGAAATTGATCAGTTGAAAGCAGAGATCAGAACATTAAACCGGGAAAATAACGATCGATTCCGCTATTTGCAGGATATCATTATTTACCAGAATATTACTATTGATTCTTTGTTTGCACACATTCTTGAGCAGCAGGAATTTCAATTGTTTCTGACGGATATCCGTGATCTGCCCGATAGTGAACAAAGCAGC
>DKER01000080.1 GCA_002452555.1 Fidelibacterota bacterium UBA6817
TTCTCAACTTCAGCCAATCCGATAAGGATTGGATCCTGTTGCCGGATGAGCCGGGAGATCTGTTCAATTTTATAGGTATAAACACGGTCATTCCATCGGAGATAACTGTCGGGACTATACTCATCGTCTTCATTATTCGGGTCGTTCTCTATATCAAAAAGATTTTCCACATTCCAAAACATTAGTGTTAAGCCGGACTCCCCGGATTCACATCCTCCCAAAAAACAGATTGCAAGTATAAGTAAAATTATATTACACTAATCAAATTAAATGTTTAAAGAGAATTAAGCAATGATATTTTTTAATTCATGGATTTGCTTTATTAAATAATCGGGGTTGGATTTTCTCAGCACATCCTCCGGGGAATAGCCCCATAAAGCAGCAATGGACAAGGCTCCGGCATTTTGGGCCGTTTTTACATCAACATGACTGTCGCCCACATGGCAGACGGACAGTTCCTTCCCATATTTTTCCCGGACATATTCCATAATGGAAGGATGGGGTTTCCGTTGAGGTAGTGAATCTCCTCCAATCATTAGATCAAAAAATCCATCCAGTTTATAGTGCTCTAACATTTTCCGTGTTATGGATTCAGCTTTATTGGTTATCAGAATTTGAATTTTTCGGGAGAAATGGAAGAGAATTTCCGGGACACCCGGATAGAGCCTGCTTTTATCTGTACAATGTTCGCCGTACAATATTTTATACCGGTTCAAAACCTGTTGATAATATTGGTTGAAAAGATCTTTCGAATTATTTGAATCCAACGCAGCTTTCAAAGCCCTTTCCACCATTAAAGGGATTCCGTCGCCAACAAATGTTGTCATGTTTTCCTCTGTCACAGATGGGAATCGGTATTCTCCGAGAGTTTTATTCATCGCAACAGTAATATCAGGAATGGAATCGATAAGAGTACCGTCAAAATCATAGCTGATAATGTCAATTGTTTTCACGTTTGGCCTTATCCTTTTGTCTGCATTCATAACAGATCCCATAGATTTGCATAATGTGGGAAGAGGGTAGAAATCGATAGTTTTGACAGATTGTATTCTGACGAAGTTCAATAATATGATCATTGAATTCGATGACTTTGCCGCAGCGAAGACATTTCATATGATCATGATGGGGTTGGCCCAGTTTAAATTCATAGACCGAACGGCCTTCTCCAAAATCCATTTTATTCACAAAGCGTTTACTGACAAGCAGGTCGAGTGTCCGGTAAATCGTAGCCCGACTGACGCCGGCTTTATTCTTTTTCAGAATTTTGTACAGTTCTTCCGCATCAATATGATCCTGGTGCTCATATACAATCCCGATTATAATGCGTCTTTGTCTGGTAATTTTTATATGCTCTTTCTGCAATCTTTCGATAATATCATTCGGTACCTCAGGATTCATCTCACCTCCTACGGGCTTTTCCGGATATTTTAATCTACCGGATATAGAAACTTTGAGGCAATGGTTTTTACCACACCCCCCTGAAACGCAATTTTAAAAGCGGGTTGGCTGCTTTTAACGGCAGCAAGAACTTTCCCTTTTCCAAAGACTTTATGCATGACCGTATCGCCAATTCGGATGGATTGTTTTTCAGGAACAGGCGTCGAAAATGATTGTATCTTTTTATTTGACCCGGTTTTACGGCTGTCCGTGAGCGTCTTTTTGTAACCTGACGGCTGAGAAAAACGATCAAAATCATCTTCGCTCAGTCCAAAGAGCAGGTCTTTTGTTTTCATTTTTCTTTTTCCGCCGGTTTTTTCCACACAATCATTGGGAATTTCTTCCAGAAAAGGACTGGGATTGGACAAAATCCATCGCCCGTAGCGCATCCGGGTTCGGGCGCAGGTAAGATAACAATTCTCCATAGCTCTGGTTATGCCAACATAGAAAAGGCGGCGTTCCTCTTCAAATTCATCATCATTTTCCCGGGATCGTTCCAGGGGAAAAAGGCCATCTTCCAATCCGGCTATGAAAACAATTGGGAATTCCAATCCTTTAGCACTGTGAAGTGTCATAAGAACCACGGCATTCGATCCGTCTTCCCACTGATCCACATCTGTCATAAGAGAAATATCCTGCAGGAAATCCTCCAGTGAAGCTCCTTCATTCATAAATTCAAATTGACCGGCACTGTTCACAAATTCTTCAATATTTGCCAGCCGGTCCTTGAATTCCTCATTGTTATCATCGGTTTCATATTGTGCTTTATAACCTGACCGTTCCAGTACTTCCTGGACCCCTTCCGTGAGGGTGAGAGTCGATAACCGTTTCTGAAGACCGGTCATCAACGCAAGAAATGCTTGCACACGTTTGGCAGAAGCGCTGCCGAGTCCGGCATCTTCCGGATATTGCAGTGCTTCCCAGAGCGTTCTGTGTGTTTCGGAAGCAAAGGTTTCCAGCCGTTCCAGGCTTGTTTTGCCGATTCCCCGTGCCGGTTCGTTGATTATTCTTTTCAGGCTTACGGCATCACTGGGATTAACCAGTGTTTTCAAATATGCCATGATATCACGGATTTCTTTCCGTTCATAAAAACGGGTTCCGCCAATGATCACATACCGGATCTGGCGATTCAAAAGGGCTTCTTCCAAAAGGCGTGACTGGGCGTTGGTACGGTATAAAATGGCGAAATCTTTGTTTTTTTTCCCTTTTCCCAATGCTTCAAAGATTGTGCCGGCAATGTAATCCGCTTCACCTCTGTCATTTTCCGCTTCAAAAAAAACCAGTTTTTCTCCCTCGCCGGCTTCAGTCCACAGAATTTTTTCCTTTCTGTTTCGATTGTTGGAAACAACCGAAGACGCTGCCTTTAAAATGAGACCGGTTGAGCGGTAATTTTGTTCAAGTTTAATAATTTTAGGCTTTGGAAAAACCGATTCAAAATCAAGAATATTCCGGATATCCGCTCCGCGCCAGCCATAGATGGACTGATCATCATCCCCCACAACACAAATATTGTTATGACGGCCGGTAACGGCTTTCAAAAAGAGGAATTGTACATGGTTTGTATCCTGATATTCATCCACCAATACATAATCCCATCTGTACTGGATGAGTCTTAGCACTTCCGGAAACGCCTCAAATATGATAACCGGCAAAATTAGCAGGTCATCAAAATCCATGGCATTATTGGTTCGAAGTCTGTTTTGATAGGCTGCATAAATCTTTGCTTTCTTTTCACCCAGAAAATCTGACCCGGCAAGCTCAGCCGCCCTGTCAGGAAGAATCATCTGCTGCTTACAGTCACTTATATAATATTTGAGTCCATTAGGTGTTAGAGAAACAGAATTAATCCCATGTTCCTGCATAACATCGCGTATCACCTGAACTGAATCGGCTGTATCATATATAGTAAAATCCCGTGTGTACCCGAGACGATGAGCTTCTTTTCTTAAAAACCGTGCATTGATGCTATGGAATGTCCCCATCGATACGCGGGACGCGTCAGGTCCAAGCATTTGAATCAGTCTGTCTCTCATTTCGCCGGCTGCTTTATTGGTAAATGTAACAGCAAGAATTCTGTCAGGAACCGTCTTTTTCTGCTCGAGCAGATAAGCTATTTTACGAACCAGAACCCGGGTTTTCCCGCTTCCCGCACCTGCGAAGATAAGAAGGGGACCGTCTGTGGTCAGGACTGCTTCAAGTTGCTTGTTGTTTAAATTTTCAAGGAGTTGTGACATATCAGGGTGTTTGGCTTTGTTTGAGTTTTTGCTGACGATAGACTTCCCAACGGACCTGCTGAAAATTCTGTTTTGCTTCCAGGTGTTCTTGATGAGTCTTTGAAAAGACATGCGAGCCATCGCCCTTGGCAACAAAATAGAGATAATTAGTCGTATCCGGTCTTAATGCGGCAAGGATGGCATCTTTCCCCGGGCTGTTTATCGGACCGGGGGGCAGACCTCTGTATTTGTATGTATTATAAGGAGAATCAATGTCCAGATGTCGTGCTCTCAGTCGGATTTTCGGACCGGGAATAAGATACTGAATCGTCGGGTCCGCCTGCAGACGCATATTCCGTTTTAACCGGTTCTGATACACAGATGATATAACCGGCATTTCATCATGAATAATCGCCTCTCCCTGTATAATTGATGCCAGCGTTATGATCGTATGGACTGTATATCCTTTTGCATGTATCTCGTCCCGAATACCGGCATTAACGACATGAAGAAATTGACGTATCATACGGTTTATGATTTCACGGGGACCTGCATTTTCATCAAAATCATAGGTTTCCGGGAACAGATATCCCTCCAGAGATGCGGCCTGAAAGGGCAGATCAAAAAGTTGGACACTGTCTTTCAAGCTTAAAAAATCCTGAGGAGCAAACCCAAAGCGTGAACTGAAAATTTCAGCAAGTTCTTCAAATTCCAGTCCTTCAGGAATAGTAACCCGAACCTGTAAGGGTTTGGCTGCCGATAAAAGCGTTATCAATTGTTTGTAGCTTAAACCGCCCGGAATCTCAAACGTACCGGCCTGAAGCCGTTCAACTTTTTTCATAAACCGGGCTGACCAGTAAAACCGTTTATAAGAATCTATCAATCCCTGTGATCTGAGAGTATCGGCGATGCCGGTGAACGGCATTCCTCTGGGAATATGTATCGTTGTAATTTGTGAAGATCCCAGCCGGTTTGCTGATGATGCAGGAATAAAAAGATATATGGATAAGACGATAATGAAAGTCAGAATTACTGCAAAAACAAATACTGAGAATGCGAATGTCCGAATATTGGATACATTAGGGCAAAAGGGCCTGTTCATTGAAAATTGTCCCCATGATTTCTGATCAATAT
>DKER01000131.1 GCA_002452555.1 Fidelibacterota bacterium UBA6817
AGGGGCTTTTCATGATAAACGCCGAGCTTGCAACAAGGGTATACGTTCAGCCCACGGTTCCCGGTTCACAGGCATAATACAAACCAAATACAAAATTGGAAAACCCCTTGGATACGAGGGGTTTTTTTGTCAGCTGAGATTTATGAAGATACTTTATATTGAGGATGATCTGCGGCTTGCTGAGCTGATAAAAGATTATCTGGAAAAGAACGGTTTTGAAGTTCTTCTTGCCCATGACGGCGAAGAGGGTATGAACACTGCAATAAAGCTGCAGCCTGAAATAGTGCTTTTGGATATGATGCTTCCCGGAATGAACGGCATGGAGATATGCAGAAGGATAAGACACGGTTTCAGCGGATTCATTCTTTTTCTGACGGCGCAGGATGACAACATGGACGAGGTTGCTGCCCTTGAAATGGGTGCAGACGACTATATTACAAAACCTATTGAGCCACGCGTTCTTTTGGCAAGACTGCGTGCAGTATCAAGAAGATACGCCGGAAAACCTTCGGCATTATTCTATTTCTGCGGACTGGAGATAGATACCGGCGCCCGCAAAGTGACTCTTGACGGGAAAGAAGTTATTCTGTCGCCGAATGAATATGAGCTGCTTATTTTCCTTGCGGAAAATGCCGGACTTACAATGAGCCGCGACGATATATCTGAAAGACTGCGCGGAATAAACTACGACGGGCTGGACAGAACAGTCGATATAACTGTTTCCAGACTGAGGAAGAAAATTGGCGACAGCGATAAGCGCCCTGAAAAGATAAAAACTGTCTGGGGAAAGGGTTATATGCTTGTTAAAGACATGGGTGCTCCCAGATGAAAAAGCTGTTTGCATATGCAGCGATTTTCTTTATGGCAGTCATATTGTCGGGAAATGCCCTGACCAACAATGCCTTAAGAGTGTTTTTCAAAAATGAGGTTCTGGAGACCAACGTTTTTATCGGCGAAACTCCCATGGAAATGTTCACAGATATTCTTCAGAAAATGAGTGCCAAAGAGAGACGCGAGTATATTTCCGAATATACAAATCATCACGGTTATCCACTTGAGATAGTGAATCTGAGCGAAATACCGGCAGATGAGCGCGCAGCCGTTATGAACGGTTCCGTTGTGACAAACATGGAAGGAGACCTGTTCAAAAAACGGATTCCCGGTTCGGATGACGTGTTTATCCTCGGACCTTTTAAAATCAGGCAGTACGGTCTTTATCTTCTCGTGATGGCTAATATGATAGCTATTTCTTTCATATTTTTATGTACCTTCTTTTTTGTTTTTTATATCTGGAAAGAAATGGAGAAGATAGGCAGAGCGGCTTCCGCTTTCGGCAGGGGTGATTTCAGCTACAGGATAAAAGCCGGAAGAGCCACTTTTATAAAACCAATCGCAGCTATATTTAACGATATGGCGCAGAGAACGAGTGACCTTATTTCTTCCCACAGGGATCTTACCAACGCGCTTGCTCATGAGCTTAAGACACCTATAGCATGCATGAAATTTGAGATAGAGAAACTGGCATCTTCTGTGCCGGATACGGAGGCATTGAACGGTATAAGGAAAGATTCCGAAAGACTGGAGAGTCTTATATCTTCCATGCTTACCTATGCGAGACTTAACAGAAGAGAGGATTTCACCTCGGTTAAAAATATCAACGTATGCGAATGGGTACACGATTACGCCGGAACTGTCGCAGGACAGGTGGAAACTGTTGCAGATGAATCCTGTAAAGACGTTTTTATCAACGCTGACGAGAAGCTGATCAATATTGCAGTTAATAACCTTGTTGGCAACAGTCTGAAATATTCAGGGACTAAGGCGGAGCTGTCAGTTCGATGTGTTGACGGGGATGTTATAATTGCTGTGAACGACAGAGGTCCCGGACTTGACAAAGATAAAATAGATAAACTTTTCAAGCCTTTTTACAGACCGGATGGACAGTCGGCTGAGGGACAAGGGTTGGGGCTTGCCATAGTTAAAAAGATAGCAGAACTTCACGGTGGAACGGTAACGGCGAAAAACCGGGAAGGCGGCGGCGCCTCTTTTTCTCTGATACTCAGATCAGTCTCTGTTACAATTTGATACATTTTTAAAACAAAATCAAAACAGATTGTATTTTTCATTTCTGATAGCCTGTTTTCTGATAAACAGGAGGAGAAAATGAAAAAAATACTAACGGTATTATTCGCTACCATGTTTTTTGCCTTTTCAGCTTATGCAGAAGAAAAGAAAGAAAACGGGTTTTACGGCAATGTTGAACTTGTCGGTGGTTTTCTGACAGGTGAACCGGCAGGTGATGAGGCATGGGGCGATGATGACAAATTAACGAACCTTTCCGGCAGCAACGGAAATGAAAATGTTGCTGCTGTTCTGCTTAATTTCCTTGTGGGTTATCATTTTGAAGGGTCAAAAATCGATGCGTCTCTTGCACTGGATACTCTCGGCGACGGTCTTATCCTTAAGCTTGCCAAATCTGCTGACAGTGTGGGGACAATTTATGTTTCAGGCTCAGTGAATGCCGCGAATGTTTGGAAAGATCCCTATAAAAATGCGCCTCTGAACGGCGGCTCAACTGAATATGACAGGGACAAAACCTTTATGATCACAACCAAGGCCGAAGTGGGCATTGATTCTATAATGGGTTCCGGAGCTTTTTTTGCGGTTGAAGGAGGACAGCAGAGTGTTGATGACGATGATGTGACTGATGACCGTCTGAAACGTGATGCTGATTTTGCAGGTGCAGCTGTCGGATGGCTGTTCAGATTTTCCGATCATAACTCTCTTAAAATTTCGCTGAATGCCCGTAGTTATGACGCAGATGGAAGTTTTGAAGACAGAAATGAAGCGAAATTCAGTATATTTCACAGATATAGTACAAAAAGATTCGATTTTGATACAGGATACCGCGCTGTTGCAACTGAATATGATAATAAAAACGTGTATTTTGATAAAAAAAGGGAAGATAATGAAGGAATGTTTTCCCACAGGACAACATTTAAGGAACCTTTCGATTTGAAAAATACATATTTGTACGGTCAGATAATCTTTTCAGCAAAAGAATCTAATATAGACTTTTATGAAGGGAACAAAACAGTCGGTCTGATAGGAATCGGACTTAATTATTAAGATTCAGGCAGGGGCTTAAACCCCTGCCTCTTTATATCAGTTGAACAGTCCTGAACTCAGGTATC
>DKER01000106.1 GCA_002452555.1 Fidelibacterota bacterium UBA6817
GCTCCGTCAAAGTCTTTCCACCGGAATTTCGTGGAAGGGTTAAAACGTTTAACGGCCTTATAGGCAGCTTCCTTGATTGTCCAGAATTTCCAAAGCTGTCTGATCCATTGATGTGATTTGTAAGGATATATTTCCAGCATCTTGTTTTCTGCACGTGTGCAGATTTTTTCTGCAAATCGCGGGTGGATATCCCAGGCATCCGGATGTGTCAGGTCAACAATATCATTGCCTATAAGTCGATAATCAGTTATTTGTCCCGGCAAAATAGCTGTCTTCCATTTCTTTCAGTTTTTGAATTATGGTCCGGGAAATATCCCGTTCAGCCCGGCGACCTTTTGCCACACTTTGGGGCGTAATTACTTTAAAATCAAAATAAATGGAATCCCCTTTTGACGGCATATCCGATATCCCTTCCTGAGTCCGGCCTCGCAAATAGACACACAGAACACGGTAATCCGGGAGTCCGGTCAAAATGGTGCCAACGCCATAGCGCACATTTTCTACATCAATGCGGCCGGATTCACTTCTTCCGCCTTCGGGAAAAACCGTGCATAGTTCGCCTTTGTGCATCAGATACCTTAATGTATCAAGAACTTCTTTATGATGTTCCGGACTGCCGGTTCGCACAATGGGAATGCATTTCCCCAAATATGTCACCAGACGATCCCGGGGATTTTTCCAGAAATTCTCTTTTGCCGGGATATTCCAGGAAAAAAGTCTGAAGTGAAACCAATAATACGGCAATGAAGCAAAGGCATGATGAATGAATATGGAATCCACTTTTGTCAGGTGATTGGCACAAATCAATGTGGGAATTTTTGACTCCCCTGCAATCCTTTTGAATAGCATCCGGATTTTTTTATGATCTTCAATCCGGTTTTTTCTTACATACCGGAGAATAAAGATTATTACGGGAGCCAGGACAGGAAAGAAAAGCCACGATATCCGCCGTTGAACAGCGTGTTTAAACCGAATTTTAAAAGGAATATGAATCAACCTTTGGTTTGTAAAATGGCCCCGGTTTAAAAAAACCGGTGCCATATTTTTCGGATGTATCTGCGACATAACCGATATTCTCACGATCAGATTTTACCGGTGATGAGTTTAATGACATCACCAACTGTCATCACATCATCTGCTTCATCATCAGATACTTCAATATCAAATTCATCTTCAATAGCGAGAATAATATCCACCAACCGAGATGAATTCACTTTCAGATCATTCAAGATATCTGTTTCATCTGTTGCATTTGCCAGATCTTCCGGTTCCCGGACATAGGGCTTCAAAATGTCAAGAACCTTTTGTTTTACTTGTTTTTCTTCCATGGTTTCTCCTTTTAAGGTTAAGGTTAAGATTAAGATTGAGAATTGGTTCAAGATAGACGTGGGAATGAAGATATGAGGGTACGGGAGTACAAGGTTATTTCTCATAATCTTTTTCATCCGAGTCTATATCCTTTTATCAAAACACATCCTTCATTCATCAACCGGAATTCAGAATTCAGAATTCAAAATTCTTCATAACAATACACGAATTCACATCCCCAAACCCAAAGCTTGCTTTAGCTAAATATTTTATTGGTTTATCAATGGTTTTTTGAACAATACTTCTTGAGTATGGAAGGATTTTCTCATGCAGATCTTCACAATTTAATGAGCCGTGAACAAACTGTTTATAGATCTGGAGTGCAGAGGCAACACATTCAACACCGCCGGCAGCTCCGAGGCAATGGCCGATCAGTGATTTGGTTGAATTAATATATGGAAAATTCTCTGGAGTGCACCGGAATGCTTCAGCCCAGTTTTTCACTTCAAGCGGATCAGCCATTGTTGCCGTAAGGTGGCCGTTAATGGCATCCACATTCTGTGCCTGAATTCCGGCATCATCCAAAGCCATGCGAATACATTTCTGAACCCCTGTTGAATTGGGAGCGGACATGCTTCCGCCATTGCGCTGCCCGCCGGAATTGACTGCCCCGCCCAGGATTTCCGCATAAATCCGCGCTCCCCGTTTTTCGGCACTTTCCAGACTTTCAAGGAGGAGAACTCCTGCGCCGGCGCCGGGTATAAACCCGCCGGCTGTCGCGCTCATGGGACGGGACGCTTTTTCGGGCGTATCATTTTTGTCTGTATTCAGGACTCTCATCGCATCAAATCCCGACCAGGCATACACCGAGGATCCTTCTGCCCCGCCGCACAGCATTCTTTCCGCCTTTCCGGCAGCAATCCGTTCATATCCCAAAATTATTGCTTCCGTTCCGGTAGAACAGGCGCTTGAATTTGTTGTAACCTGATTTCCCAAGGCAAAAATTCCGCTCAGTTTCGCCGACACGGAGCTTGACATGGTCTGTTCCACAATCGCGGATCCCAGACGGCGGGTTTTTCCGTCATTAACTTTAGGAATAATAATGCCCAGGGTATCTGCTCCGCCGATGCCTGTACCGACAACCGCACCCGCATCCCAGTTTACACGGTCATCGTCATGTTCCGGCACTTCAAATCCTGCATCTTTCCAGGCATCCACAGCTGCAATTCCGGCATATCGCATAGACTCGTTCATGGCAAGAAGAGCATCTGCCGTAAAATATTTTTCGGATATATGTTCAAGATTTTCCGGAATTCCGCCTACCCGGCATCCAAATTTCAATTCCTCAAGATGGGGAATATAACGGATACCGCTGATCCCGTTCCTGAGAGCCTGCTCAAAGTTTTCAATGCCATGGGCATTGGGGGCTATAATTCCCAGTCCGGTTATAACAACACGTCTTTTTTTCAAATTTTTACTCCTATTATTCCGGCTAAATGACCGCTGGCAACCAGCATTCCATTATTCATGGTAATCCATGCTTTACATTTAATTTTTCCGCGGCGGAAATATAACTTTTCCCCATGGATCATAAGCTGTGTTCCCGGCTGTACAACATTGAAAAATTCTACATCACATTCTGTAAAAAGAGTCACCATATCAAGATCACTGCCTGTGATCATCAGCTCATAAATCCCCAGGGCCACGACCGCTACCTGAGCCATGGCTTCAATCAGGATAACGCCGGGCATGGTTGGATTTCCCGGGAAATGGCCCGGGAAAAAGAATTCATGACCGGTCACGGTATATGAACCCACAATATTATCGGCTGATAATTCAACAATCTCATCAACAAATCGAAAGGGATCTTTTTGGGGTATTGTTTCCAACACTTTTTTTCTCATGATTTCATTGGCTTTGTCAGTTGTCATTTTCAACATCCCGTATTTTTGCTGTATTGACAGAATCATGATTTTTTCGGAAACGTTTCAGTAATCTGTCCAGTGGACTCTCTGGCTGCGGGGGAAGTCCACCAACGGAATGTTCAGACCGTTTTGGATAATCGGTGTATGCAATATTCTTAAAAATTCCTGCCTTGGCATTTTTCATCAGGTACACCTGTTCGTCATCCACAAAGACCTTACCGTTTCCCACAGCAATGACCGATCCGTTATCTTTCATTTCACTGAAACGGCGGATATCAATTTCATAGCGGACAATTCTGTTATGGGGTCTGATCTGGCCATTGAATTCAACGCCATCACAGCCCAGGGCGCGTCCGGAACCGGTTGCACCATTCAGGGAACAATAAAAACCGATCAATTGCCATATTGCATCCAATCCGAGCATACCGGGCTGGACAGGGTCGCCGATGAAATGGCATTGAAAAAACCAGTCATCAATGCGGATGTCTTTTTCCGCAGAAATGTGGCCCCGTTTGCCATTCCTGTCAACCCATGTTATTCGGTCCATCATCAGCAGAGGCGGAGCAGGAAGCCGTCCAATTTCTCCCGGCGGATCATCAAGCAAATGGCCATGGGCAAAGGAAAGCAAATCTTCTTTTTCAAAGGATGTCCGTTTTAAAAAATCTTCATATTTCATGATTTCATTCCTTCTGTTATCAGCCTGCGATATGTTCACCGCCATCCACACGAATAATATCACCGTTTATCCACGATGCTTCATCAGTACAAAGCAGTGAAATTACATTGGCAACATCTTCAGGCCGCGTCAGTCGTTTAAAGGGATTACGCAATTTTGCCTGGGCGGCAATGTGTTCATTTCCGGGGATATGCCGAAAAGCCGGTGTATCTGTAACCCCGGCCTGTATAATATTACACCGGATCCCGTAGGGAGCCATTTCCACGGCTATAGATCGGGACAGGGATTCCAAAACAGCTTTTGCCGCGCTCACCGGAGCATACCCGCGCCAGGCAATTGAATTTCCTTCGCTTGTGAGTCCGAAAACACGTGCATCCTGTGCAAACATCTTCTGTTGAAAAGTATCCCGCACCCATACAAGGAGGCTTGTACCCATGGAATAAATCGTGTTTGAAAAGTCTTCATCTTCTGCCAGACGGTTATCACTGTAGGCAGGCGGATCGGCGATTGAAAAAAAACGAAGCATTCCTGTTGAAAAGAGCGTATTTATTGCCTCTGACGTTTTTTCCGTATCGATACCCAGTTTATCGGAAAGGGCTGAACGAGTCATTGAAATTCCTTCATCCGGTGGGCAGGGAGCAATCAGTTTTAAATTTCCGAATGCAATTGAGTGAAGCATCATGCGAACTTTTCCTTTTGCTCCCATTGCTGTGTTTAAAGATTCAAGAATATGTTTACGGCTTTCCGGATCCAGGGCATTGGTATTAAAGGATAAAAACCTGACTCCTGTTGCCCGAATTTTATCGAATGATTCCTCGATTGCGGGCATCGCTCCCCTCCTGTCCCTATGAACGGCACAAATATTCATTCCCTGAGAAGCCAGTTTTTCGGCAGTTGCCAATCCGAACCCGCTGGAAGCGCCTAAAATAATGGCCCAATAGTTTTTGTTGTCATATTTCATATCATCTCTCCGATTTTCATCATTACAAAACGGGCTAGTTATGCTGTCTTGAAAACCGGGCACATGATAGACACAGACGTATCATCTGTGTTTACATGCCGTTTTTTACAGGCATAACTCAATCCTGGGCGAATCCTTATACAGGAAACAACCCGTTTTGGCAATGTTACGTTCGGATGCACAGTTCCCTCCAGTGTCCGAAGCGTTAAGGAATATAAGACATAAATTTCAAAATGGGAAATTTTGAATAAGAATGAATTTGAATTGGGTTTAACCCGGTAATTTTTGCAGGTATGGTTTTCAGAAATCTTGGCGCGGCTCTTATTTTCCAATTTGCCATTGTGACAGTTATATTGTATTTTAAACAGCTTAATTCAAGAGAAAGGTATTCCCATGAGAAAAATAATGTTGCTGGTTATGATTTTAATAACCGTATTCGCCGGTTGCAGTAAAAATTCAGACGATGTTTTGTATTCAAATAAGGCTCCTGAATATACTTTTTTTAAGGCATTGGCTGACAGCGTGCCCGTCATGAATCCGGACAAAAAAGTCGTTCTTGTTAAACTGGATTGCGGAAACATCACCAATTTTGATATTATGCCGGAATTTTACCGGGCTGTAAACGGTCAACTGGATTTGAATGAAATCCCGGCACGGCATATTAAAAACTACATTACACAGATAGCATTATCCCTTGCAGACCGTAACATGTTTATGGACGATGCAAACGTTGCGGGTATTGTTGTAGCGGATGAAGATGTTGAATATGAATTGGAACAGATATGGTCTAATCCCCGTTTTGGCGGATCGGAAGATGCTTTCCGTGATTATGTTGAATCCCAGGGATTCACCATGGATCTGGTTCGGGAGGATATCCGGAACGGACTTATTTTCCAGTCTTATCTTGAAAATGTTATTGATCCCGGTATTGATGTTTCAGAAGATCTTCTGAGGCGGGCGTATAAAGAACCTGTTTCAGCAAGTGTCCGTCATATCCTGTTAGCAACACAGGGGCAAAATGAAGAACAGCGTGCCGAAACCCGCGCAAAGATGGAGGGTATCCTTAAACGGGCCCGATCAGGCGAAGATTTTGCAAAACTTGCCCGGGAATACACCGAGGATCCCGGATCAAAAGAAAATGGCGGACTATACGAAAATTTTTCAAAAGGACAGATGGTTCCGGAGTTTGATTATGCCGCATTTTCAGCACCTGTCGGTTCAATTACGGATATTGTTGAAACACAATTCGGATACCACATAATAAAAATAATTGAGAGAAAATCCGAGACTCGCCCTTATGAGGAAGTTCGGGACTCGCTTCGTGAAAATCAGCTTTTATCACTTCGCAATGCAGCCATTGAACAACGCATTGAAGAACTCAAAAGCAAATACAATTATAATGATGAAACATTAATGGAAATGTAAGAATTTGCGCAGTTAACGGTTTTCAATTAAATAAGAATCGTTAACTGCCAATCTGTTTTTAATCCAAGTTATTTGCCGTTTTGCATATTGACGGGTGCGAATATTGATCCAGTATTCAGTTTCCTGTAACGTAAATTCTCCTTTGAGAAACGCAATTATTTCTTTATAACCAACTGTATTCAGGGCGTTCAGGCCGGGATCATACCCCATATCAAGCAATGTTCTTACTTCAGCAACAAAACCTTTTTCCAGCATTTTGCGTGTCCGGGCTTCAATCCTTTCCCAGAGTTCAGAACGGGGTATGTCTGTGGAGATAATGAAATAATCCCATGGAAATGATTTTTCCTGACCGACAAAATACTCCGTGGGTGTTTGACCGAATTGTTCAATAATTTCCCAAGACCTGGAAATTCGACGAATGTTATTCTGATCCGTTTTTTTTCCATATTCGGGATCCAATCGGTTAAGTTCCTTCCAAAGGACATCCCATCCGACTTTTTCGCCTTTATCCCTGATTTTTTGTCTGATCTCCGGATTGACCTTAAATCCTTCCGGAATCAAACCAAGCAACGCCTGGATATAGAGGCCGCTTCCCCCGCAAACGATAACGGGTCTGTTTTCTGAATAAAAGCGTGTTATCAATTCTCGTGCATCGTTGGCAAATGCACCGGCACTGTATGTTTGAGACGGGTCAAGAAAATCAATCAGATAATGAGGGACACCTTTTTGTTCTTCGGGTGACGGTTTTGCCGTTCCGATATCCATAAACTTATAAACCTGTCTGCTGTCAGCAGAAATAATAACAGCATTGGATTCCAGGGCTAAGCGAACAGCCAGATTTGTTTTTCCTGATGCCGTCGGACCGGTTATGAATGTTATGGGTTTCATTAAACTGTATTCCGGTCAATTTTCAGCATATACCACAGCAATACGGCAAGTATGATCATTCCGGTCATTGCAGTTATTTCACCGGAAATGACTGCCGGATATGCTTCATAACGAATTTGTTTAAAGGATTCGGCAAGGAAAAATGGTAAAACAGCAAATGGAATAACAGAAGGCATAGCGCGGTAAACAACGCGAAACAACCAGATAATCCAAATCGATAAAACGGCACCCATGGATATCCATACAGAAAACGTATCCAACATAAACAGGGCGGCTGATGCTAATCCCGTTAAAATGAAAATAAGTAAGACGGCACCTTTATTGCGAACGTACCCGCCGCTGTAATGATCCATTCCCCGAAAGATATAAAGCAGAATGACCGTAACCATTCCATAAATCCAGACACGAGTGATCAGCAGATACAGAATGGGGAACTGCGAATTTAACGGTTCATAATATGCCCAGGAAGGCTGATAAAAGGTCAGGGAACGGCCAACAAGAGCCAGAAGTCCTATCCCTGTAAATCCGGCTGCAAGGCCTATTATGATTGAAGGTTTATCTCTTAAATGGTCAGTATCTTTATCCCGGGTCGTCAGTATGAGCAGAGGAAGGCACACGGCAAGGACAAGCATTTGTATAAGTCCAAATGCTGCGGAACGGAAAATCTGTCCCCGGACCGGTTCAGATGCATTCAGATAGAAAAGCGTTTCCGGCCAAGTGTTCCAAAGATGAAGAATCCCGCCTGTAAAGATCACAACACTTAAAACGGCCCATATTTTAGCAGATAATTTATGATGAGCTATTTGATTATAGGCCTTGACGACAGCTAAGATAATAATAAAAAAAAGAAGAACAACAGAGATGCCCTGCACCAATCCGCGGAACGTATCCCGGTTCCGCTCATTTCTTTGCCATTCTTCAGGGATGTGGACATATCCCCTGTTATAATCCGTAACCCTGTCTCCGGATATGGTCACACTCAGGCGTCCCTGACCTTCATTGAGGGGATAGCGTATTGAATCGGCCCATGTGAAGGTCCAGTCCGTCCGGCCGGGACGTTTAGCCGGAACAGCAGAGATCTCTTTCAAATATTCCGGTTCCAGTCCGAGTCTCAGGCGGAGAAACGTTTTTGCCCGGGACCTGGCATCGGATTCAGAGAGCTCAGGGCCGGGGCGGGCTTCCGGCAGACGGTGTGTGAAACGGATAATCCGTCCATCTTTGTCAGTACGGATGCGGAACTCCTCCGCACGATCTGCCACGTCACCGTCAAAGCGTGCAACGCGCACAACCCAATGAGGCGGCAGCAGAAAGGTCCCCATCATTTGAGCATAGGCAGTTTCACCACCGATCTGCCGGCTGAAGCGGCCTTCCGGTCCGTTCGGCACAGAAACCAGCGCCGAAAAACGCCATACACTGTCCGGAAGATCAAATCCCTGTTCTGCAAGGGCCGCTTCAGAAGTCGCAAGCGCCTCAGCCCGCCCCTTGTCCAGCCCGGGGTCCTCATTGACAAAATTCGTGCTGCGATACCATATCAACAGAAAAAGAAAACCCGACAATACAATAACGCCCCTGGAAAATGGCAAGATACGTCCGGTCAGTAAGGGCAGTTCCACCAATTTTTCCTTAATACCTTTTTCAGGTTCTTCCGCCCTGTTCAGATTTTCCTCTTTTAAATCGACAGGACCCTCCCTGGTTCGGCGATACAGTATTATCCACAGGGGAACAAGAGCCAGAACAATAACAATCAGCCGATTCAAACCACTTCCGGGAGCACTGGTATTAAAGAGCGGAAGTGAAATCCATACCACATCATATACAAAGTGCAAAATCACAGCCGGCAAGAATCCCCACCGCAGATATATAAATCCGAATCCGAGAGCCGGTATAAATAATTCAACAACGCGTGCATACGCGGGGACATTCGGATATGTTGCATGTCCGGCGCCAAAAATCAGGGCTTGGATAATTAATGCTGCGCCAATCCACCATTTTCGCCCGCCATAGCGATTTCCCAGCAAGGCTGCACCGGCAATTGGAACAGCCCGGAAAAGTGCTTCTTCCCAAAAACCTGCCTGCAAAGATATGGCAATCGGACTCAGCCACGGAAGGTAATTAGCCAGAATATTGGGATCAAAAAGCGGACTTGCCGGTGACCACCAATCCAGTTTGCGGGTTACAAAAATATAAAAGATCGTAACGAAGGCAAAAAAGATCCCTGTGGAAAAAAAACCGATCAAGGTTTGTTGTCTGACCTCTTTTGAAGCACCGGCATTTTTATTCCAAACATTCCAAAGCCGAATATGATTTGGAAATGCCATTCGTGAGAGACCTTCCGCAACGGCAAACGTAACAGTCAATACGAGGGCTAAACCCACACCCGATACCAGAAATGCAAAAATTTGCTGAAGGACAAAACCGCTTTTTGATACAGCCGTATCATAGTTCATCCACAAAATTGGCCATTGGTTAACCATCATGGCAACCTGAAGAAAAGCAATCAAAACGCCCCAGTAAACGGCAGGTTTCCAAAGGACGGCATGCTTTTTCAACAGGAAAAAGAGACCGCTCAGCCCCCCGACTCCAAGAAAGATAAACATGGCAACCAGCCCGACATTTGCAATAGTCCTGTTTGCGGCCCGCATATTATTGTAACGTAAATGGTATCCTTCCGGCACGTCAATATATTGTTTCATCTGAGTTGCACGATCGCCGCTTACGGTAAAACGGATACGATACCGGCCTTCACCCAAGGTTATATCCGGCCTTTCAAAAACAAACACATGATCCGTGCGTCCGCCCGGTTGACGTTCGGAAAATGCTTCAACTTCACTATAATCAGCAAGAGCAACAGACTTTTCTTCGGCCAAAGAACGGACAATCTGTCTCGCTTCATTTTGACTCAGCGTTGGACCGGGAGCATCTTCCGGGACATTTTCCCAGAAGCCGTAAACCGTTCCGTCGGGAGTCAGGCGAACCATAAATTCTTCTTCAGTCTGTTCCCTGAAAAATCTCACAAGCCATGTATAGGGTTCATAAAGGTCATCTTTCAGCATATCACGAAACGCTGTCTTCCCACCGGCTTCCAGTTCGGTGAAATTCTGGACATCCCTGTCCAGTGTGAAGATAACTGAGGAGCTGTAATGTGTGAGATCAAAACCATGATTTGACACGGTTTGTCTGGCAATATCCAGAGCTGATTTCCGGTCTGTCTCAACATCCATATCTACAACAGGAAAGGCATCTGTGAATTTTTGCCAGGAATAAAAGGCGCCTGACAGAGACAAAAGAATAAAAATTGACCAGATGATGACTGATTTGTTCAACGTCATCTCACGCATCCCCCAAGATCATTACCTGTCAAACCGCCTGTCCAGTTCATTCAGGGTTAGTCGTATGATCACCGGCTTTCCCTTTGGAGACAGGTAGGGATTTTCTGTTTGAAAGAGTTCATCTGTCAACCGCTGCATTTCGGCAGGAGTCATGCTTTCTCCCCGACGGATAGCCGCTCTTTCTGCATAAGCCAGAGCGATTTTTTCACTGACAGGATTATGCAGACGTCTTGATTCTTTATAATCATCGAGAATTTGCAGAATAATCCGGCCTTCATCCAGCCATTGCAAATCAGCCGGTACGGCTTCTATCAGGATAGAATTTTTCCCAAACTCCCGCATGGAAAAGCCCAGTCTTTCCAGAGACGGGACAATTTCCAGAAGGATGGAAAAATCATCCGGGGACATATCAAGCGTAACAGGAAACAGAAGTTGCTGGCTGGCCGCGGATGATGCCGTCTGCAAGGCTTTTAGTGACCGGTCATATAAAATACGGGTATGAGCCGCCCGTTGATCAATTACCACAACGCCGCTTGAAATTTGCGTGAAAATATATTTTCCGTGAGCCTGCCAAAAATTCTTTTCTGTCATAAGCGGGGATGGGGATGAATCCGGACTCCCCATAATACTTTCCTCAAATCGTCGTATTCTTTCATCAAGAGAGAAATTTTCCGGTTTGACGGACGGGTTTGGTTCGGAAGGATTGCTTTTTTCGCCGGCTTCTTGTGAAGCAAGTGTCATTTGTTCTCCATCCAGTCGGGGCGGAACGGATAAGGGGGATTGTCCTCCGGACGCAAAAGACCGGAAATCAATATTTTCAACCGGTGATTTTCCGGGAAAATCTTTCAGTGTCAATTCCGTGCAGCGGCGGATAAATTGATAGACCTGCCATTCATTGCGGAATTTTACTTCCGTTTTTGCCGGATGGACATTTACATCCACATCTTCCGGGGGTAATGTGATAAACAGCAGAAAAAAGGGAAATTCACCTTTATCCAGATTATGACCAAAAGCAGAATAAACGGCACTGTTCATCATTCTGTCCGACACAAGACGCCCGTTGACAAACAGGTATTGCTCTCCGCCTTTACGTCTGACCAATTCACGAAGTCCCAAATAGCCCCTGAGTACAAAGGGCGGTTCTTCCTGGTGGACTGTCACGAGGTTTTCGCTGTATCGCGGCGAAAACAGCTGTCGAAGGCGATCATTTAAATCGGATGGCGGCAGAATAAACACATCTTTGCCGTCAGCGGTCAAATGGAAGCGAATATTTG
>DKER01000092.1 GCA_002452555.1 Fidelibacterota bacterium UBA6817
ACTTTAGAGCGGAGGATGAGGGACTCGAACCCCCAAGCCCAGAGGGCGGCGGTTTTCAAGACCGCTGACTTACCAATTAGCCTAATCCTCCAAAAAGCCCGATATATTACAGCACAAACCGGTTATTTTCAACAGGTTTTTTCACGGTAATTCACCCGCTATTTCTCATTTTCAAGAAGAATCGATAGTATGTCCAGGGCGATTTCTTTTGTGTTTATTCCCACTTCATTCGACGGACCCACACAGGAAGGACACCCATTGGGACAAGCACAGTTTTTAATCAATGAATAGGTCTCCCGGATGAGTTTTTCATGTGCATCGTAAAGTAAAGGACTAAATCCGATTCCGCCGGGATAATTATCATAAATAAAAAGCGTTGGCTGAAAGTTCTCCAGATCCTCAGGATTGAGTTTTACCGAATTCTGATTTTCGTCCGGCGCAGAATAAATTCCCCTGTCCGTGATGGTATTCATGGCAAACCATTCCGAACTTTTATCCCCGACCGCTTTATGAATATCATGGGGTTCGCTCATGATGTGCAGGGTGGCTACGGAATGAAGCGCTTTGCTGATTCCCAACAATCCGTCCACAATATCCGCCCTGCTCCGGGGAAGGTGTTCAATGGCACTGTTGGGAATGGTAAACCAATACGCCGTTGTGGCCATTTCCAGGTCCGGCAGGTTTATGTTGCCGTATCCGGCATTTTCGCCGGTGTAAAAGCGGATCTTCTTGAATCCCACAGCCCGGGTCATGACCTGGACTTCCCCCTGAAAAACATCAGCATTGCGGGCATGCCGCTCTTCATCATCGCTTAATACTTTTACTTTTGTGTAATCAATCGAGTCAGTGTAATAATCCGAATCTGTAGGGCGGACCAATGCTTTCCGGCCGTCCCAGTCCAGGTTGTCCACGATATACTGCTGACCGGATACCAGGTAAATCGCATCAGGATAGATGGTGAGAATGGCTGCGCTGTAATCAACTTCGCCTATGATTTGATGTTTGTTGCCTGTATCCACTACAACAAAATTCCCCTCCGGTGATCGCCTTAAATTCACGTTAACGGACGGATAAGCCGTGTCTGACCAATACCAGCGCCGGTTATCGTAATGCAAAACCCCGCCCTGCGTAAGAAATTCCAAAATTGTCTGTAAATCACCGGCTGACACATTTCCAAATGTATCACCTTCCTGAAAGGGCAGTTCGAATGATGCACATTTAATATGATCCACCAGAAGCATGACATTATCCGGATTCATACGGGCATGTTCGGGAGACTGGCCATAAAAGTAACCGGGATTCTGCATTAAAAATTGATCCAAAGGATCGGAACGTCCGATAAAAATGCCGATTGCTGACTTTCCGCGTCGCCCAGCCCGGCCTATCTGCTGCCACGTGCTGGATATGCTTCCCGGATACCCTGCCAGAATTGCCGCGTCCAGACTGCCGATGTCTATACCCAGTTCCAGGGCGTTGGTTGAAACGACTCCCCGGATTTGTCCGCTCCGGATCCCTTTTTCTATCTCACGGCGTCTGTTCGGCAAATATCCGCCCCGGTAACCGGCTATCGTCTCCGGCCGGCTCATGGATTCCCGGTCTGTATCAAATGTATCTTTCAAATATTTTGTCAAAACTTCCACATTCAGCCGGGATAAAGCAAAAACCAGAGTCTGTACATCCTTCCGGATAAGAAATTCTGCCAAATATCTCGCCTGTTTAATATAACTCGCACGGATTCCCAGTTCTTTGTTCACAATGGGCGGGTTGTAAAAAATGAGGGTTTTGGGACTCACCGGTGCACCGGACCGGTCAATGACCGTTATCTGATCCTCAATCAGCCGGCTTGCATGTTCTCCCGGGTTGGCAATGGTTGCAGAGCAGAGGATAAATATGGGATTCGAACGGTAAAAGCGGCAAATCCGTTTTAACCGCCGGATCACATTCGTCATGTGGGATCCAAAAACTCCCCGGTAACTGTGCATTTCATCAATGACAACAATGTCCAGATTCTGAAAAAACTGCATCCATTTTGTATGGTGAGGCAAAATTCCCTGATGTAGCATATCCGGATTGGTCACAACAATATTTCCCTGTTTCCGGATGGCAACACGGGCACTGGATGGCGTATCCCCGTCAAATGTGTAAACTTTAATATCCCGCTCAAGTGCTGTTATGAAATCGTGAAGCTCAGTCATCTGATCCTGACTCAGAGCTTTGGTCGGAAAGAGGTACAATGCCTTGGATTTTGGGTTTTCAATAATTTTCTGAAGGACAGGGAGGTTGTATGTAAGAGTCTTTCCCGACGCCGTAGGTGTAACGACGGTAATGTTTTTTCGATCTGCTGTCTGCTCCCAGGCTTCCGCCTGATGGGAATATAAGCGATGAATACCCCGGGATTTGAGAACACGAATGAGATCCGCATGGAGGTTTTCCGGAAAAGCTCTGTAATCTCCGTCGTTTCCTTCTATATGATGTATATGCACAATATTCGAGCTGTATGGTTCTGTCTGTGTTAAAATTTCTTCCACTGTCAGAGTGCTTTTTTTGCTAAAATCATCCATCATTCATTCTTTCCCGAACTGATTTTATGTTCCAGTCTTTTTTTCCGTTTTTCCAAAGCGAGAATTTCATCCTGGCGGTGTGACGGTATTCTTTCCAGCGCTTCGCATACCGTTGTCAGCGCTTTCATCAAATCTTTTTGTCTGTGTTCATAATATACGCTTAATTCCCGGTATGCTTCATAACAGAATGGCAATTCCGGATCAAGCGCTTCACGCCATATTTTCACAGCATCTCCCGATTCGCCGCATTTTTTCAGAACAGCCCCCAGTTCGAGAAGTGTTTTGAGACGGCGCTGTTTGGATAAGGGTGACGAGAGTACATAGCGATAGTGAGCGATACTTCGTTCAAAATCCTGCCGGTTTCTAAACAGCCTGCCTTTGGCATAATCATCCAGAGGATTGAATTCTGCATCGCGCTGTGCGTGAGTTTTAACTATCATTATAAGGACAGCAAGCATGGTGATTATATCCCAACGGTTGTGAATAAATACCTGTGCCAGCATATCAATGCGGTTTAGGCGCATGTATTCGAAGTAGACGCCCGGAATGAGTTCACCCGGGATATCTTCTTCCCGTTCAAAACCAAGTTTATCCCGCTCAAGCGTTGTGAGTTTGCAGTTCTCCTGTGAATACTTCCACAGATTCCGGCTGTGATGGAGAAGATCAATATGGGGAAAAGAAGGATTAAGCGGTTGCAGATGATTCATGAGAAATCGGGTGTTCAAGAGGGGAATATCAAACGTTTTTCCGTTATAACTGATAATTGTATCATACTGATTAACAACACTTTGCACCAATTCAAGCAT
>DKER01000190.1 GCA_002452555.1 Fidelibacterota bacterium UBA6817
GCGGTCAAATGGAAGCGAATATTTGGGCTTCCCAATGCAAAGCGGCGGATTGTTTCTACGATATACCGATATTCAGAATTGGCCGATTTGAGAAATTTTTTCCGGGCCGGCGTATTAAAGAAAAGATTCCGAACCGTAACAGATGTCCCTTGTTTCATGGCAAAGGCTTCCAGCCGGTCAACCTTACCGCCGTTCATAAGGAGTCTAAACCCTTCTGAGCGATCATTGCTGCAGGTTCGGGCATCAATTCTGGAAACGGATGCAATGCTTGCCAGTGCTTCCCCGCGAAATCCCAGGGTTTTGATCGACGTAAGATCTTCAAAATCAAACAATTTACTGGTAGCATGTTGTTCAAAAGCCAAAAGAAGGTCATCTCTTTCCATGCCGGTTCCGTTATCTGTAACCCGGATAAGTTCACGACCTCCGTCTTCTATGTGAATAATTATTTCATTTGCTTCCGCATCCAGACTGTTTTCTATCAGCTCTTTAACGACAGATGCGGGTCGTTGGACAACTTCACCTGCAGCAATCCGATTGCTGAGCAAATCTGACATAATTTGAATTTTGGGCAAGTCATCTCCAGTTTTAATTCGAAATTAAAGTTACGGTGAATGAAGGGGGAATTCAATTGAGATTGAACGTCGTGAAAGGCGTTTACAGTCTTTTTCCGGTGCTTTTTTCTTGAATAGCAAACCAGAAATCAATAACGTCAGAACATGGCAAATCTGTTAAAAATCCTGCTTCATACCTGTTGTGCTCCCTGTGCAACCGCCTCTACGCTCAGGCTTCTCAAGGATGAATTTGACGTTGTGTTGTTTTTCAGCAACTCAAATATTCATCCGGAAGAGGAGTATCAAAAGCGCCTGGTGAATGCACATAAACTGGCGGATATTTTGCAGGTTCCGATTCTTGAAGATGAATACGATCATGATGCCTGGCTAAACTGGATAAGTGGACTAGAATCGGAACCGGAGCGGGGCAGGCGGTGTGAACTCTGTTTTCATTACAGTTTAAAGCGGACCGGTGAAAAAGCCCGGGAATTGTCCATTCCTCATTTTACAACGACACTGACTATCAGCCCATACAAACTTGCGCCGGTAATTTTCCGAATCGGCAGTCAGTTCCCCGGTTTTCTCAATTATGATTTTAAAAAGAAAGACGGGTATAAAGAAAGTATACAACTGAGCAGGGAATGGGATTTGTACCGGCAGAATTATTGCGGGTGCGAATTTTCTAAGCGGGTTCCGGCAGCCGATAAAGTGAATCAAATATGACAGATTGGCGCAATGGGGAGTTAGTGCATTGAAACATGATATGAGACCAAAAAAGGATGCGGACAATTCCGGAATTTTACGATTGAATTTGCGGTTTATTCCCGTTTCTATACTTTTAATTATTTTGATTTCCAATGCCTTCGGTCAGGATAAACGTCTCCGGGATTACGGTATAAAGATTGGGATATTGCAAACAGGTCCCTATAATGCTATAACGGATGTTTCCGGCGTAAAAGTTGGTCATTATACCTTAATGGAAGGAGAAAACATCCGCACGGGTGTTACAGCCATTCTTCCCCATGACGGGAATATGTACCGATTAAAAGTCCCGGCTGCTGTTTATATTGGAAACGGCTACGGAAAACTTGCCGGATACAGTCAGATAAAGGAATTGGGGAATATTGAAACACCGGTCGTTCTCACAAATACATTGAGTGTTCCGGCCGGCATGAACGGATTGATTACCTATATTCTTAATATGCCCGGAAACGAAAATGTACGGTCAGTCAATGCAGTGGCCGGAGAAACCAATGATGGGTATCTTAATGATATCCGGGGAAGGCATATTACGGAGGAACACGTTTTGCAGGCAATCCGAAATGCCGTGACGGGGCCGGTCCGGGAAGGAAATGTGGGTGCCGGAACAGGAACAACCTGTTTTGGATGGAAAGGGGGGATTGGAACGGCGTCGCGGTTATTGCCTGAACAAATGGGAGGGTATACAGTCGGTGTGTTGGTTCAGACAAATTTCGGCGGAATTCTCGAAATCAATGGAGCTCCAGTTGGCGTGGAACTGGATAAATATATATTTAAAAATCAACTTCAGGACAGGGGAGACGGTTCATGTATGATTGTTGTTGCTACCGATGCTCCTCTCTGTTCACGAAATCTTGAACGGCTGGCTAAACGGGCAATGATGGGATTGGCAAAAACAGGCGGGATAGCGTCCAATGGCAGCGGTGATTATGTTATAGCCTTCTCTGCGGCGCATGAAAATTTTATTCCCCTTACATCGCCGGAACCCCTGACAGAACAAAAAGTCCTTCGGAATGATGAAATATCGGCTCTTTTTCTGGCTACCATAGAATCAACGGAAGAAGCTATAATAAATTCTCTCTTTGCCGCTGAAACCATGACCGGCAGGGACGGACACACTGTTGAAGCTTTGCCGGTGAAAGAGGTTCTGAAAATTTTAAAAAAGTATAACGCACTGAAATAAACAATATATGTATACCTAACCTTAAAATATTCAAAGGTACTTATTATGAAATTTCTCCTGTCTGTACTCTTAAGTCTTCGAATTCTGTTTGCCTTCACGCCGAATGACGAAACCGTCTTGTTGGTTATCCACCCTACAGCGGGAAATTTAAAAAATATCGTCACGCTGATAGAAAATGAACTCATAGCCGCAGAAAACCTGAAGGTTGTAGGGATTTATAATACAAATCATCCCTATAATTATACTCTGTCAGAAAAATATCTGAACGATAACAACATTGACAATATAACATTGAAAGGATTTGATTTTAATCTGTCTGCCGGCGACTTGTTTAAAAACAATGATTTATCCTGTCAGTTTTATGAATTATTCAGCACATCTGACGGCATTATATTTCCGGGAGGAGCTGACATTCCTCCGTCAATCTATGGAGAAAAGACTCACCTTCTGACCAATTTACTGGAATTTGAACGGTTGTTTGAATTGTCATTTCTCTTTCATCTGACAGGAGGGAATCAGAATGAAACATTTATCCCCTTTCTAAATGAAAAACCGGATTATGTTATTCTGGGGATTTGTCTGGGCATGCAGAATATGAATGTCGCAGCCGGGGGTACTCTCTGGCAGGATATCCCAATGGAAATATACGGGCATCATACCTATGAAAATCTGTTACAGGCGAATGAAGAACGTCATAAAAGTTATTGGCAGAAAATCAGCTATTCATCCAAGATCCCATCTTTTGCAATTCATACGATTCAAATACTGCCGACATCCAGGTTGAATTTTCTGGATTGCGTTAAAACTGCATCCGTTTTCAATGTTCTGTCAATCCATCATCAATCTGTAAAGCAAACCGGCAAAGGTTTTATCGTAACCGGTTTATCTGCTGACGGAAACATTGCAGAACTTCTTGAACATACAGTTTATCCGAATGTAATCGGTATCCAGTTCCACCCGGAGTTATGGGTTATTTATGATAATGAATACACGTTTCGTTCCAATCCAAACGACACATTGAAAACCGTTCAGGATGTTTTAACGGATGCTGACATGAATTTTCACACACAATTCTGGCGTTATTTCAGCTTTCTCCTGGAAAAGTGAAGGCTCGCTGCGCTCGCTGTTCAAGCGTTCAAGGG
>DKER01000158.1 GCA_002452555.1 Fidelibacterota bacterium UBA6817
GGTTATCAGCAGCTTTTTCATAAACCCGGGGATCATAAACCGAAAGTGTTTCAGGCAAATCAATTTCCGATTTCACAATATGAAGAAAAGAATAAGGATTGCCTTCCGATTCTTTCCGGGCTTCATTCGAGTTCAAAACATCATAAGGTCTGGATGCAATTTTACTTTCAAGTCCCGGCTGAGGCCGGAGACCACAAAAAGCTTTGATCCTTACCATAAATAATCCCCCAATTATTTATTATTTCAACGCTTCTGCAATTTTATGGGCGATTTCAATTCCAACTCTGTCCTGAGCTTCAACGGTACTGGCACCTACATGGGGTGTTGCAGATACTTTGGGATGTGAAACCAGTTCCAGATTCTTCGTGGGTTCTTCCATAAAAACATCCAGTCCTGCTCCTGCAATTACATCATTATTCAGGGCATCCAGCAACGCTGCTTCGTCAACCACACCACCCCGGGCACAGTTTACAAGATAGGCTGTTTTTTTCATCTTTTTCAGTTCAGCGGCACCAATAAGAGGCTGTGCCATTTTTGGTACATGCAGAGAAACAAAATCTGATTGTGCAAGAAGTTCATCAAGTGTAACCTGTTTAACAGGTAAACTGGTTTTAACATCAATAATGTCATAAACCAGGACAGACATACCAAGAGCAATCGCTTTTTGGGCAAGGATCTGTCCAATTTTTCCGAAACCAGCAATTCCCAGGGTTCTGCCGTCAATTTCAATGCCTTTATATTTTTTCTTATCCCATTTTCCTTCCCGCATACTAACGTTGGCAATATGGACAAAGCGTGACAGTGCAAACATATGAGCCAGAGCCAGTTCGGCAACAGAGGCAGAATTGGCGCCCGGTGTATTCAAAACAGGAATTCCCAGGGATGCGGCATATTTATGATCTATATTATCAATTCCCGCACCACCCCTTGCGATGACCTTCAGGTTCTTCCCCGCATCAATCACCTCTTTGGGAACCTTTGTGGCAGACCGGACCAGAATTGCATCATAATCAGGTATATTTTTTACCAGTTCATCCGGTTCATAAAACTGAATAATACATTCATGTCCAGCCTCTTCCAGAATTTTTTTACCTTCTCCGCTGATTCCGTCCGTAATCAGAATTTTCATACCTTTGCTCCTTTACACCTTGTTCATTAATCTTTTTTCTCTATAAATCAAGATAAGGTAAAAAAAAAAGAGTAATTTTCCGTCAAAAAAACTTCGTTTCTCTGCCTTTAATATGTATTTTCCGCGTATCTATAAATAGAAACACAAGAAAAGGAAGCCGGATTTCATGAACACACAGGAAGTAATTCTGCTGAACATTACAGGTGACGACAAGCCGGGTGTTACATCCGGAATCACACAAATTCTCAGTCAATATCACGTGAATATTCTGGACATTGGGCAGGCAGTGATTCACAACAACCTGTCTTTGGGAATGCTTATTGAACTCCCTGGCAATGCAGAATCTTCCCCGGTTCTGAAAGAACTACTCTTTAAAGCTTACGAATTGGGTATAACAATCCGATTCGAACCGGTGAATTCTGAAGAATATTCCCGTTGGGTCGGTTCGCAAGGCAAAGATCGTTTCATTATCTCACTTCTTGCCCGAAAAATCACGGCTGAACACATTTCAAAAGTCACGGAAATCATCTATGAACAGGGACTGAATATTGATATCATCAACCGTATGACCGGCAGAATTCCCCTGAATGGAAACAAACCCACCCGGGCTTGTGTGGAGATATCCGTAAGGGGCACACCCAAAGATGTTGACGGAATGAAATCCTCCTTTTATAACCTGTCCGGAACAATTGATGCGGATATCTCTTTTCAGCGGGATGATATTTACCGCAGAACCCGGCGCCTTGTCTGTTTTGACATGGATTCCACACTTATTCAGGCTGAAGTGATTGTGGAACTGGCAAAAGCCCATGGGGTCGGTGAGGAAGTCCATAAAATCACGGAAGCAGCCATGCGTGGTGAACTTGATTTCGATGAGAGCTTTAAAAGGCGGATTGCTTTGCTGAAAGGGCTCGATGTCTCCGTTATGGAAAAAATAGCTGAAACCGTTCCTATAACAGAAGGAGCGGAAAGGCTTCTGAAAACACTGAACCGCTGTGGTTACAAAACTGCAATACTTTCAGGAGGATTCACATTCTTCGGTAAACATCTGCAGAAAAAACTGGGAATTGACTACCTTTTTGCAAACGAACTGGAAATAATGAATGGCAAGCTGACAGGCCGCCATATTGGCGATATTGTGAATGGAACAAAAAAGGCTGAACTGCTCCGGCTGATTGCCCAGATGGAAGGGATTCACCGCGAACAGGTGATTGCCGTTGGTGATGGGGCTAACGACCTGCCTATGATCAATGCGGCAGGTTTAGGTATCGCCTTTCATGCAAAACCGGTCGTTCGCCAGAATGCAGGACATGCTATTTCAACAATTGGTCTGGATGGTATTCTTTATTTACTGGGTTTCCGTGACAGAATTCTCAAAGACTGAACATTCTGATTAATTCTTTTAAAAGAGATTTTAGAATTCTGAAGAAAAATGGAATTTAATTTTTGGAAATTCTTCCATGGCTCTGGACAGGGCCCAGGGACTTTCAGCCATAAAAACATGCTTTTTACGTTTATCGAATGCCATAAACCGGGATTTCCTTATCTGGAAATCCTGCAGGATTTTTTCATCATTACATTCCAGCCAGCACGCTTTGTAAAGGTTCAGGGGTGCATACCGGCAGGATGCCCCGTATTCATGTTCAAGGCGGTATTTGATCACATCAAACTGGAGAGCCCCTACCGTTCCAATGATTTTCCTGTTGTTTTGCTGACTCACAAAAAGCTGGGCCACACCTTCATCTGTAAGTTGTTCAAGACCCTTTGCCAACTGTTTATGTTTCATGGAATCCGCATTTTCAATATAACGGAACTGCTCGGGAGAAAATGTAGGAATGCCTTTGAAACGGAATGATTCACCTTCAGTAAACGTATCCCCGATTTTAAAACTTCCGTTGTCATTTACACCCACCACATCACCGGGAAAGGCTTCGTCTATCACTTCCTTCTTATTGGCCATAAAGGACGTAGGGCCTGAAAATCGGAATTCACGTTCCAAACGGGTATGAAAATAGGGTTTTCCCCTTTCAAATTTACCGGAACAGATCCGTATAAAAGCAATGCGTGTCCGATGGTTCGGGTCAATATTCGCATGGATTTTGAAAACAAATCCGGAAAAAAGTTCTTCTTCCGGTTGAACGAATCGTGTATCCGTTTCCCGGGATCCGGGCGGCGGAGCTATTTGAATAAAACAGTCCAACAGTTCTTTAACACCGAAATTATTGATGGCTGAACCAAAGAACACCGGACACAATTCACCATTACGGTAATCTTCCGTATTAAATTCGGGGTAAACGCCTTGTACAAGTGTGAGATCCTCCTTCAGCCTGGCAGCAGATGTATCCAGCATACGAATCAGTTCCCCGTCATTCAAATCCCGTATAACCCGGGTATCCTCTTCTGATTGTTGACCGTGTGGATTAAAAAGGGCCATTTTGTGTTCAAAAATATTATAGACACCTTTGAATGAGGGACCCATACCCACAGGCCAACTCAGAGGCGTAACCACCAGATCCAGTTTTGCTTCGATTTCGTCTAATAATTCTACTGCCCCAAGCCCCATACGATCCAGTTTATTAATAAAAACAATAATGGGGATATTCCGCATCCGGCAAACACCCACCAGTTTTTCTGTCTGTTCTTCCACACCTTTGGCCACATCAATCACAATAATGGCGCTGTCCACAGCAGAGAGTGTCCGGTATGTATCTTCCGCAAAATCTTTATGTCCCGGTGTGTCCAGAATATTGATTTTTATCCCGTCATATTCAAATCCCATAACCGATGTCGCCACTGAAATACCGCGCTGCCGTTCAATTTCCATAAAATCGGACATGGTATTACGGTTAATTTTGGAAGATTTTACCGCACCCGCCACCCGGATAGCTCCTCCGAAGAGAAGAAGCTTTTCTGTTAATGTTGTTTTCCCTGCATCCGGATGGGAAATAATGGCAAAGGACCGACGCCTTTGTATTTCTTTCAATCTGTACTTCTCTGTCATAACGGGCGGAATTTAGTCAGGAGAAGAGGGATATACAATGGAAGAATGATTAAACGTTCAGGCTCACTTCGTTCGCTGTTCATTTTGTGTGGAATGCCTGGAGGGATCATCGGCCACAGCCACCAGCACGCCCCCGTGGACCCCGGTAATGGGCGAATTCGTTCGTGGATCCGCCGCTACATTGAGTCCCACATGCTTCATGGTTACAATCGCCCGTTTTCCCGTATAAGACATTCCCAGAGCCGCTTCCAGCGCCGTTTTCTCATTGGCGGACCAGTCCCGTTTAACACCCCGGTCCAGTGCTTCTTTGTCCTGCTGAATATATTCAATAATCTCTGTAGACGGGAAAGCGCCGGACAATCCCCCATCCAGGGCTCCCCGGGCAAAGGCCTCATCGCCCAGCAAAAGCAGTTTATCCATTCTTGTTCCTTCTCTAATAATTGAGGATCCATACCAAAAATCATAATAATTTAAGGTACAATATATAAGTAAGCCGTCGGTGGTGCGCATCTTAACAAAAATCAGGCAACTCAAGGATCCACGTATCATGATATTTGACAAGCACGGCATTAATGAGCTTCAGACATGATTCCGGTATGAATAGAAATCTGATATACGCTTCTATACTGGTCAATCTTCAGATTCAATCTTTTCAATCATCGACCTTTTTCCAGGCTCATTATTTATCCTTTCATGTTTTTTCCTTTTCTGAATTTGCTATTTTACAGATAACAAAAATACACTACTTAAAGTAGAGTATTGAGACATCTGCCGGTTTTTACAATTTTCCCATATGAAAAAAAAAAAATTGCTTTTATCATCATATAACCTTATCATATATTGAAGTTTAATTTACATTAAGCAACAAAATTATCATTTGTAGGGGGTATCGAAATTCCAGTCACAGAACAAAGAGTAATCTGAGCCATTAAGGAATGGGAGGGTACAGACTGCATCCATGCTAATAACCAGATAACATAAAGTAGTGAACTGGTGAATTGCAGATGGATGGACAGGTCTTAATATTAGCGATGTTAAAAGATAATCAATATAATGTATTACAAATATTATCGGGGA
The DNA here is from genome assembly GCA_002452555.1 of Fidelibacterota bacterium UBA6817. Lineage (GTDB taxonomy): Bacteria > Fidelibacterota > Fidelibacteria > Fidelibacterales > Fidelibacteraceae > Fidelibacter. The sequence continues at coordinate 5,208 of DKER01000158.1, forward strand.
TGATTCTTTGTTCTATTAAATAATTAATTTTACTGAAAATAACATTGGGTCTAAAATGAATCCTGAAACCATTCTAAAACAACTTATTATAAAAAACTTATTATATAATCTTGTGTCCATTAATTTTAAGAATATTTTTATTAGGTCAGTTATATATTATGAATGACAACATCACTTGTATCACAGACCGGTTATTCCTCACTTTTTATATTTTGATATTGCACTTCTGAATCCCTTCCGGATTTCTGTCGTTTTCTAAATTGGGTGATTTCAAAAATTGAGTGAATTGATGAAAAACTTCATTTTAAATTTGGTTTTAAAACAAATGAATAAATTTCAACAACGACAGCACTTATTTGTTATTATCTATAATTATATTCTCATTTTACCATTATTTACAATATATCTTTATTCGGATAATTTGGTAAATGGTCGTTATACACTGAAATATTTCTACTTTTTAATGACCGGTATTGTATTAGCAAGCCTGGTATGTATTATTACATTATTTAAAAACAAGATAAAAATAACTCTAAACAGCATAGATGGTTTGATAATAATTTTCTATTTATATCTCTTCGTACGAATGGTGTTCACACCCAATGTTCCCCTTGATAATACACGCTTTATCACATATACGGCCTTACTGTTTTTATATTTTATATGGAAAAACCAATTCAGAAATAATCATTTTAGCCAGGTTTACTTGTTGGGCTTACTACTCGTTGCCACAGGACAGGCAATATATGGATTAATGCAATTTTATAATATTATACCGCTACCTCCCACAATCGGCCATTTTAAAGTAACCGGCAATTTTGGCAATCCTTCCCCGTATGCATCGTTCCTTGGTCCATTCATACCTATGTCCCTTGGAATCTATGTATTTACGGATACCTGTTTTAAGCCAAAGGAAGGAATAAAAAACGCCTCCCTGATAACCTTCTTACTCCTGGTATTGATATTACCGGCAACACACAGCCGCTCTTCCTGGATTGCTGCAGGGATAACTTCTTTACTTATTCTAAATAGAAAATGGAACGTTATCCCCCGGTTGAAAGATACTCTCCATTCACGCTTTTACCGAATCAGTTTGACAATATTGTTGTTTATTATTTTTAGCGCTGGTGCTGTCAGCTTATATCATTTCAAAAAAGATTCCGCGCTCGGTCGTCTTATTCAATGGAAAATTTCCGCGCTGTTGATTGCGGAAAAGCCCGTATTCGGTCATGGGTATAATCAATTTGAACGTATCTATAATGACCGGCAGGCAGAATACTTTACTACCGGTGAACGCTCTGAACAAGAAAAACGGATCGCATCTTATACCATTCATGCTCATAATGATTATTTGGAGTTATGGACGGAAACCGGTATTATAGGATTGTTGCTTTTCCTGGCAATAGTATCATTCGCACTTATTAAAACGAGTCACACAAATCTAAATTATACCTTTAAAGTTGCTTTGTTGGCATTTCTTATAGAAGCTCTGTTTACGTTTCCATTTCATATTTTACCTCAACTTGTTGTTTTTACAAGTATGCTCGCTTTTATCGGCAGTAATTTGAAATCAGAGAGAATCATGAGCTATCCAAAAGTACTGTCAGTGGTGGGCCTATTCATTGTATCAATATGTACCGGTCGGCTGGCAAACAACTATGATGCGCACAAAATCTGGCATCAGGCCAATATGTTTTCCTCCGGTCAGATGTATGAAGTTGCAGATAAACTTTATGAAGGTTTATATCCTGTTTTAAAATCCAACGGGGCTTATTTATTGAATTACGGCGGTACCCTGTCATTGAAAAAGCAGTATGACAAGGCGATTCCAATTCTGCAAGACGCATTATTATTCAGTAATGATCCCAATATTCATCTATCGCTTGGAAATTGTTACCTTGAATCAGGAGATTACCGCCTGGCGGAAAAATATTATCAAAAAGCGGAAGCTATAGAACCCTATAAATTTTATCCGAAATACCTTTTAGTCAAATTGTACGAAAAAACAGCTGATAAAGAAAAACTTTGCCGGAAAGGCAAAGAAATACTTTCAATGAATATCAAAGTGCATTCTACAGCCATTGATCAAATAAAAAGAGACGTCATGACTCTCACA
>DKER01000220.1 GCA_002452555.1 Fidelibacterota bacterium UBA6817
CCGGTCTCAGGAAGAAAAACCGTATCAGCGATTCCATAGAATATTACAGCTTGGTTCGCTCTATCCGCTCGATTGAATCCAGTGATGTGTGTATACTGGTTGTCGATATATCCAAAGGATTTACCCGGCAGGATATCGCAATCGCCCGGGAAGTGCAGGAACGGGGAAAAGGTCTTGTGATTGCTTTAAATAAATGGGATCTTGTGGAAAAAGACACGCACACATCCCGCCAGTTCCTTCAGGATCTGTATTATGAATATCCGTTGCTGAAAAACTACCCTGTCTTCTTTATATCTGCACATGAAAGAAAACGCCTGTTAAAGGTCCTCGATGAAACCCTGAATGTAAAAAACAGACTCAATTTGAAAATACCCACATCGGAATTGAATCAGGTGTTTGGAAAAATTATCGAACAAAATCCGCCTGCATCAATCCGCAGTAAATACGGAAAGATCAAATATATTACACAAATCCGGACCAGACCGCCCCATATTGTCTTTTTCTGTAATGAACCTTCGTGGATACAGGATCATTACAAGCGCTTTCTGGAGGCAAAAATCCGGGAGATATACGATCTTGCCGGTGTGCCGGTTATTGTATCATTTAAAAAGAAATAATGAGACTTTTTAAACGTTTTGCATATGTGTTTTTTCTGGGAAGCTTTTTATATGCCGGTCCCGGCAGACTTTTACTGCCTTCAAAAGGTGAATTGCTCACCCGCCCACAGGGGCTTGACAGGATGTATTACAGTTCATCAAACCGTTTTGTCCTGCATTATACAAATACGGGTCCGGATGCCGTTTCTCAGGATTATATTCTGGATTCACAGGTGCCTGATTACATAATCAAAGCAGGCATATACCTTGATGAATCCTACGATCTTCTGACGAATATTCTTAATCTTCCCATTCCCCCTGCCGATGACGATAAAGATGCTGAAATCGATATTTATTTCAGAAAACTGCCAATCGGGACATACGGTCAGACAACGGCTGAGGCCAGAAAACCCACAGGAAACCGTCTGCAGGCATATACAGCCTTTGCGGAAATTCATCATACATTGTCCGGACCCGGTTTCTACACTCAGAAAGATGACGCCCTAAAGGTAACCTGTGCTCATGAACTTTTTCATATTTTTCAGGTCGGTATCGGGATCTGGGATTTGAATGAGGATATGTGGTTTTATGAAACATCCGCCACGTGGATTGAAGAGTTTGCTTACCCGGATGTCAATGACTATCTGCAATATGTGAACCGGTATCTTGGCAGTTGGGGGGATCCCCTTTACGACTATATTTATGACAATGTTACATGGCTTATCCATTTAAACAATCAGTATGACGGGTATCCGGCCGGTCAGATATGGAATGCCGTATCCACCCAATCTGTATGGCCGGCAATAACCCGGTTTCTTGAAAAAAAATCAGGTCCCAAGCCCTGGTCAGAAAACCTGGCATCATGGGGTATGGAACACTTGTATGCTTCTTTTGGCGTCTCAGGTTTTTCAGATTTTGAGGACGGAGAATTATATTCCGGAATAACCTTTCCGGCAGATGCTGTTTCAAATTATCAAAATCGTGATTCGCTAAATATTCACGTGTCTTTTGAACCGTTCAGTTCATCGTTTCACAGAATCAATAACATCGGATCCTATAATATTAAAATACGCCTCCTTAGTCCGGGCAAAGTGACAGGAAAAGCATGGCCTGCAGGTTCCACTGTGAAAGCCGTTAATCTGGCCGGGCAGTTTACATCGGTTACGGCAAATTCGGTTCCCTGGGATCTTTTGTTATCTGTAGGAACAGATGAAGCATACATTACAGACACACCTCTGCAGGTCACCTTGGAAATCCGGGAAGGGGATACAGGTTTACTCTCGCTTTTTCCAAACCCTGTTTCTGATGGAAATAAATTTACTGTAAGCTATAACCTTCAATCAGATGCAGGTATGGGAAAGATAAACATATATGATATTAACGGCCGGGAAATCAGCAGACGATCGCTTGTCTTGCATGAAATGAGCGCAGGGCTGCATCATATTCGTTATGAATTGAAAGGTAACCTCGCTTCAGGGGTTTACATATTGGTTTTATCCGTCGATAATCAGCGATTTCCAATGAAGTTCACAGTACTGAAATGAAATTCAGAACAATACAATCGGTCACATCGACTAAATTTACGGAAAAGGGAAGTAAATTTATTGGACATGCCCTTCCTGCTGAAAGTATTGAAGAGGCTGAACGGGAACTTCAAAGGCTTCGTAAAACACATTACAATGCTACCCACAATTGTTATGCATGGAAAATCGGACATGATAAGAATATACAGTTCCGGTACAGTGATGACGGTGAACCGTCCGGGACAGCGGGAAAACCAATATTTGATATGCTGGCAAAACACGATGTGACAAACATCCTGGTTGTTGTTACCCGTTATTTTGGCGGGACAAAACTGGGGACCGGCGGACTGGTAAAAGCGTATTCACATTCTGCGGATATGACGCTTAAAGAAGCAGAGATCATTACGCGTGAAGTCGGAGAAAAATTTACAATAAATTGTTCTTATGAAAATCATCCGCTTATACTAAGAGTTCTAAACACTTATCCCGTAATCCGATTTGAACAAATATTCAATGAAAACGTCACACTGATCATAGAAATTGACGAAGAACATATTCCTGCATTGAAAACTGATATCCGAAATGCTACCGGAGGGAGCGTTGACAATTAGTAGCCGGTAGCCAGTAGCCGGTAGCCGGTAGCCGGTAGTCAGTAGTTGGCAGTGGAAAGTCATCAGTGGTCAGTCGGAAGGCAATCAGTCCTCTTGAGCCCATGAACCAAGTTCCATAATTCTTC
>DKER01000213.1:0-3693 GCA_002452555.1 Fidelibacterota bacterium UBA6817
ATACTGAATCCTCCCGACTTTCTTCCCGGCAAACTTCAGCAGCAATACAAAGAAGTAGCAAACCGAACATTTGCCTATTTGAAAATTCAACATCACGCTGTTGAACCCCTGATCTTATCCAATTTTCAGTTATTGATAGATCAAGATTACTAAACCATTTCCTCAACCATTCAAGATCTCTATCCCCTAATTGCAATTCAACAATCGACCATGGCTCCTTAAACTCCTTTTTAATTACCTCTGCATAGAGCGGTTGAAATACATCCTTTATATTCATAGTGGAATATGTTAAATGATACCACATATCAACTCTCCCGATAACTAATTAATATTACATTTAAAGATGTGATTATTATGATTACAGAAACAAACACTTCATAAATGATATATCTTCTTCTTAAGTATTTTATGATTCTCATTAAGATAACATGATACAATTGTTACATGCTTATAGTATCAAATCAATAGTTGAATGTATGATTCAATATTTTACTATTCAAGGAATGTTTTCAAAATGAGTAGAATTCTCTCTTTACATAAAATATACCCAATAAACAGACAGCCCGGCACATCTAAAAGGGAGTTAGACGTCTTTAATGGATGTGCCAGGCTGCACAAGAATATTAGCACATCACAAGAATAAATGCAAGTTTATATGAATGTTGTTATGTTGCTATTTTGCTATACTCTAAAGTGTCGGATGGTAAAAGTGCTGCGGAGTCTCCCCCATCTTTATTAGACTATTGAAATATATGAAACTGATTATTACTTTAAAGTATGAGATATTTAGCACTCTTTGTCGTATCCATTCTCTGCAATGTCCTCTATGCACAGAACATCGGTCTTCCCTTCTACACCGATTCTGATCAGGTTATTACTCATACCACATATACCTTGAGTTACAGTGAAAAGCATGAGCAGGCATTCTGGGTTGCGTATAAACTAACAGCTGGTCATTTAAGCGGGACAGTTAGCCGGACTGATGATTTCCGGTCGGATCCAAAAGTCAAGACCGGATCCGCTTCACTGGCAGATTATAAAGGATCGGGGTATGACCGGGGGCATTTGGCACCTGCTGCTGACTTCAAATGGTCTCCTATGGCCATGAGCGAGTCTTTTTACATGTCCAATATGTCACCCCAGCATCCTAGTTTCAACCGGGGAATCTGGAAAAAGCTGGAAGGTGCCGTCAGAAACTGGGCAGCGGATAATGAAGAGATCTATGTTGTCACCGGGCCGGTACTCACAGGTACATATCCCGCTATTGGCCCCAATCAAGTGTCCATCCCGAAGTATTATTACAAGGTTATTCTGGATTATAAGGAACCGGAGCTGAAAGGGATTGGCTTTATTCTGCCGAACATGAAATCGGGTCGTTCACTCCAAGGATATGCTGTGACTATTGACGAAGTGGAACGAGTAACCGGCATTGACTTCTTTCATGCCCTGGATGATGCCATTGAGGAACAGATTGAATCTACGTTGTATGTGAGCCAGTGGAGCTTTCGAAGTTCTTCCACCTATTCAAGCGGCAGCAGCACGTACAAGACCAAACAGGAGAAGCTGGCCGGTAAAGCTAGAATTAATGTCAACACCGCATCCAGGTCTGAACTCATGCAACTGCCGAGAGTGGGACCGGTAACTGCAGATAAGATTATTGCTTACCGGAAGGTGCATGGACCATTCAGATCACTGAATGACTTGCAGAAGATTAAAGGGATCGGACCGAAGACGGTTGAGCAGCTAAAGCCTTATGCGGTAGTTCGTTAAAAGGATGCCCCCCGGGGGCTCGAAACGGCAATCGACAAGTAACCCTTTAACTATATAAATAACATCTATCTTTGTAATAACACCTTCAACGTGAAAAGCTCCATTTTAGTTGGCATTCAATATCCGATTAAATGATTGGATTGCTCGTCTTAAGTGTGGCTCTACAAGCCGCAAAGCAACGCCAACTTCCAACTTCCCGAGCGAAGCGAGGAGATATCCTTGTCTTAATGGAATGGGCACTTCAACTAATGGAACAGTGTATTACAATACACAAGAGGCTATCCTGTTTCAATCCTTGTCTTAATGGAATGGGCACTTCAACCGGAGAGCATGTTGGGGTATACCGTCATCGGATATGCCGTTTCAATCCTTGTCTTAATGGAATGGGCACTTCAACATGGGGATTACACTGCGCTATATCGGCGTCACACAGGAGTTTCAATCCTTGTCTTAATGGAATGGGCACTTCAACAGCTAATTCTTTCTATGTTCTTGTTTTTATTGTACTTAAGCCATGTCGACCTCGGCTTAATTTTGCTGTTTTTGCCCTGTGAAACATCACTTTTTACCCCGTTTTTGCCCTGTTTTGCACGCTTTTGATCTCTGTAACACGTTGATTATCAATCCCTTATTGTCAATGAGCAGTGTATGGCTGAATAATTTTCCCTCAGCAAAAGTAACAACTTAAATATAAACGATTCCTTTACAGCTTTCAAGTAGATTTATCCACATCCTGTCGGACAGTAATTTTCATCGTAATGTCTTCCATTTCACTCCCGGGTGTTATATGTTGAAAAAGGTCCGGACCTTTTACATGTCAGATCATCCCCTCAATCATATCCTCCAGATAATCCGGTTCCAGACCGAAATAATCCATACAGATATCCGAGGCGGATGATATGTCTCCGTGAAGCAGTCTCTCCGCGAAGTCATCCATGGCTTCGGTAATGAGTTCCTCTGCTTCTACATGGGTCATGTGATCCCGCTCCATGAGGACGGTTTTGATGTCTTTACGCATGATGAGCCTCCAGGGTTAATACGTGATATAGCCGCGGTCTGATAAGCTGATGTACTGATCGCCTGCGATGATGATGTGGTCTAAAAGGGCCACTTCCATGAGCTTGAGCAGATCCTTGAGTGCGCGGGTGAGTTCAATGTCCTCCCGGGATGGTTCCGGGTTGCCGCTGGGATGGTTGTGGCTGACAATGATGGCCGCCGCATTCAAATCCAGGGTTTTTCTCAACAGTTCCCGGGCATAGATGTGGGCTTTGCTGATGGTCCCTTCGGATATCACTTCCGTTTTGATCACCTTGTTGCAGCTGGACAAATATACCACTACAAAGCGCTCCCTCTCATTCTTTTCAAAGAAGGATGCCAGGTGATGCTGAGCCTGTAGCGGGTTGGTGATCTGTTTTCCCGGCTTGATGTAGAACCGGGCTTTGTATTCCTGAATGAGCAAGTCATCCGGAATGGTGCTGAGCTGTGTCATAATGACCTCCAGTTTTTATGGGTTAAAGGTATCCCTATACCGCAGTGTGCGGAGGGGAATGGTTTAGAACTAAATGTTTAATTATAGGTACTTAATAGATTATTTAAATGTCAGCTTATGCTTGGAGTCAATCTGCTGTTTTTTGAGGATATTTCCATGTAAAGTATGCCAAATCACCCCTCTTTTTGACGCCCCCATCCCCGATCCGTGCGTCTATATCTGGCTTTTGGGCACATTTTAGTAGGACGTATGTAGGACAGTTTTTAGCGAAACAGGTCGTATTCCATCGTATTTCATCGAAATCGGGGGTAAACCGGGGAATTGAAAAGAAAGGTCCAGATACACGAAAGCCCCTGATTATCAGAGGCTTAGCGTGATTGTTCTGTAGCGGAGGGAGGACTCGAACCTCCGACCTTTGGGTTATGAGCCCAACG
>DKER01000213.1:3720-5294 GCA_002452555.1 Fidelibacterota bacterium UBA6817
TTAGTAGGACGTATGTAGGACAGTTACTTTAATCACTCATTTCAAGGTCAATTATTGTCTTTGAGAGGGTATCAATAATCGACTTTTGGAGATTTATATCCGGGTGGGAGTATATCTTGGTTGTATTTGTTGACGAGTGTGCCAGCAATATTTGACGGTCACCCATGGACACACCACTCAAAGAAAGTAGATGGTTAAATGTATGTCGAAAGCTGTGGAGTGTTGCGTGAGGTCTATTGTTATCTTTCAGAATCTTCTGAAGATACTTGCGAGGCCTTGCTGTCTTGTCGTTGACTTTCTGAGGATTCTCATCATAAAGTTCAGGAAATACCGGCCCTGTTTTGTGCTTCTCAAGCCCCAGTTCATTAATGAGCCTCTTACTCACAGACAGGCTGTAAACGGTATCTATCTTCCGGATTCTTACCTTCAGCAGATGCTTTTTAAGATCAAAATCCTCATAGAAAATACACGCTGCATCTCCAGCCCTAAGACCTGTTTCCAATAGTACAAGGTAATAATTCTTCCAGTGACCGGCATGCTTTAGAATCAAGTTGATATCTCTTGGATCCAAAACTCTGTTTTCACGAACTTGTCTCCTCCTGGGAAGCTTAACATAGTGGCATGGATTTTTATCAAGAATATCCTTGCCAACCCAATCATCAAACATTTGTGACAAGATCTGAATTATATTACTGATTGACTTGGGAGCAAGTTTATCATTTACAGAAAGATATTTGATAAACGATTCTATTTCAGACTTTGTGATGTCCTGAGGTGTTTTAATCTTCTCACGGGAACAGAACTTCAGAAATCGGTTGATGGACCGTTTAGTCTGACTCATCCTATCTTGGGATGGACAAGTGTGTTCTATTCGCCTGATATAATTATCACAGACAGTCTTTAAATCGGTTCCCGGCGTTACACCCCTATGGAATTTCCTAATACCATGTTGAAGAATCTCCTGATCCCATTTTAACTGAATCTCCGTGGCTAGCTTTCGGTTGGTTTGCTGTGTAGAGCGTCGAACTCTGATTCCATCAACATGTGTATCATACAAATAGTAGGGTGAGCGGTCTTGCTTGTATATTCTACTCATATTGCCTCCTAGTTTGCATAGTTCTTGTTGAGATATTCAAGAAGTTGTTCTTCAGAGACCCGGTATTGTCCTTTCAGTTTGTAAGCTGGAAGGTTACCCCGATGTATCTCTGCAAGGATCGTTTGATAGTGCAGATGTAGCAGCTCTGAAAGCTCTTCAGGTGTGTAGATTTTGGTCGGTATGTTCATCTTGGTTCTCCTTGAATGGTGGTTGAGTGGTGACGTGAGCATGCTGCAGCAAATAGCGTATTACTGAATGAGGCAGCTCTTTCATCGATTGAAATCGGTATAATTCGGTACCCTGTTCCTGGGGAAAGGGTATAGTTTCTCCCGTAAACTTTTCGCATGCAGGCCATCTCTATCTCCTTTCCGGTTTGGGTTTATGGGTTGTTGGGATCCGATTGTCGGGATCACCTGTTTTCATCTTCATCCTCTTCCCTCCTCTTGGGGGTTATGGGGTTTGATTGCGGCAGGGGCGG
>DKER01000159.1 GCA_002452555.1 Fidelibacterota bacterium UBA6817
TCGGGATGACTGATATGAAACGATTTTTTCTGTTCTTGCTAGGGTCATATGCCATTCTTTATGCCGGAGAATCGTTAAGATTCGCCTGGATGTCTGACATTCATACAAGTGGTTTGGCGGGACAGAAGGATTTGGGCAGAGCAGTTCGCGATATCAACGGTCAGGATTCCATTGATTTTGTCATCGTTTCAGGTGATCTGACAGACTACGACTTTCCCGGACACATCGAACGGGCAAAAGTTATTCTGGACAGTTTAAATGTTCCATACTATGCGATTCCCGGTAATCATGAATATAAATGGACATATAGCGGCGGGCGTGAATATATCAGAGTTTTCGGCTATGATAAGTTTAATGTGCAGGTTGGAAATTTTAGATTTGTCGGTTATCATCAGGGTCCCCTTCTGAGGATGGGTGACGGATTTGTCGATCCTGCTGATGTACGCTGGCTCCGCGAAGCAATAAATTCGATAGAAGATCATGAAAAGATTTTTATCATCAACCATTATCCCATTGATAATTCAGTCCGTAATTACCGGGATGTTCTGAGTATTCTACAGACGAAAAATGTTCAGGCTGTCTTTCATGGTCATCACCATAGAAATGAGATTAAAAATTATGGCGGTATAACCGGAATAGCAGGGCGATCCACCCTTGCGCGCCGGGATGAGGGAGGATACAATATCGTTTTGCTTACTCCCGATTCTATGTTTGTCCGTGAAAAAATGACCGGCGGGGAATTAAAGGATCCCTGGTTTAAAATGGCCTTATTTCAGGAAAAAAGAACAGATTATGAACCGATAGAAGCGGCAGATTATTCTGTGAATGATCTGTTTCCTGATGTCAATCCCCATTGGGAAACGGACCTTGAATTTTTAATTGCCGGTGCTCCCGCTGTTACCTATTCCAGGATTCTTGTGGGACTCAATAACGGGGATGTTGTAGCCCTGAGCAGGCGTTCCGGTAAAGAACTCTGGCGTTTTACTACCGGCGGGCCGGTTCTCGGCAATCCTGTAGTAGAAGGAAATATTGTCATTGTTGCATCCTGTGATTCGACTATATACGGGATCCACCTGAGAAAAGGTAATGAAGTGTGGTCTGTAAAAGGTGATATGCCGTTTGTTTCATCAGCGGCTGTCCGCGACGGGAAAGCCTATATCGGCGGCAGCGACGGGAAAATCCGTTGTATCAATGCTTCTGATGGAGAGCTGATCTGGACCTTTGAAGGCGTGGAACAATATATAGAAGCGACACCGGCCGTGACGAAAGAACACGTAATTGTCGGCGCATGGGATCGTCATCTGTATACTTTGGACCGTTTTACCGGTGAACTGGCGTGGAAGTGGGCCGGACCCATGGCCGGTGTTCTGTATTCTCCTGCAGTGTGTCAGCCGGTTGTTCATAATGGTGTAATATTCATTGTGGCACCCGACCGCGTCATGACGGCTCTGGATGAAAAAACCGGCGAAGTCAAATGGCGAACGGATGAACATATGGTCCGAGAAAGTATAGGAATTTCCGAATGCGGTTTGAGAGTCTATGCTCGCACAATGCAGGATTCAGTAATTTGTATGGATGCAACCGCTGATTCAGCGGTTACACTCTGGAAAACTTCCGGTAATTTTGGCTATGATATCGGCATGGCGCCGCCTGTGGAAAAAAAAGGAGTGCTCTTTTATCCAACCCAGCGCGGTGAAGTCCATGCCATGGATCCTCTCACCGGTGAAATCCTTTGGAAACACCGGGTCTCAACTGCATTGGTCAATGCTCTTTTCCCACGGACAAATAATGATATTGTGCTGACAACCATGGACGGAAAAGTTATAAGGCTATTAAAATAGTGGCAGATACCGTTTATCCCGAACTCACATCCATACCCTGTCCCGTTTGCAGGCATGAAAAAAGTTTCGACGTTATGCGTGTACAGGATTGGCTGGTAACAGGGGAATGGTTCACTCTGATGGAATGCCCGCGATGTTCTGCACGCTTTATTCAGCCTCTTCCTCAAGCTGAGAAGCTGCCGGCCTATTATAAATCTCCTGATTACATTTCCCATACGGATACGCATAAAGGATTGATCAGCCGTCTTTATCATATAGCCCGAAAAAAAACGCTTCTGGACAAGAAAAATCTGATTGAAAAAGAAACAGGATTAATGAAAGGGAAGGTGCTGGATGTGGGGGCAGGTACCGGTCATTTCCTGCATACCATGAAAAAAGCAGGATGGATGGTCACCGGAGTTGAACCTGATTTGGAAGCACGGGAACAGGCAAAAAAAAATACCGGAATTGAACTTTTTTCTCTGGAAATGCTGGAGACATTTGAAGATAAATCCTTTGATGTGATCACATTATGGCATGTTCTTGAACATATTCATGATCTGCACGGGATAATGCAGCAATTAAAAAGGCTGTTGACAGAAAGGGGAAAGCTCATTGCAGCCGTTCCCAACTACCTCAGTTATGATGCTCAATATTACGGTAAGAAATGGGCGGCCTGGGATGCTCCGAGACATCTGTATCATTTTACACCCAAAACCATGTCCCATCTCATGGCGGATTACGGGTTTAGAATGTACGCAAGGCATCGAATGCCTTTGGATAGTTTTTATGTATCCCTTCTTAGCGAAAAACAGAAGCAAAGGACTTCAACCCTCCGTGCTCTGACTGTTGGAAAAATCTCCTGGTCCTTATCCCTGTTTCATGTAGACCGGTGCTCATCGGTTATTTATTGCATGGAATTCTGAACAGTCAGTCGACAGTCGTCAGTCGTCAGAGGGCAGTCCAGTAGCCAGTAGCCGGTAGCCGGTAGCCGGTAGGGTGTGTTGCTTTTGTTTCAGTTGATATGATGTTGTTTCGTTTGACTGCTTTTATTTCATTTAGATGGTTTCATAGTTGATAAGGTTTTTTCTGTTTCGAGGGTGAATAAACCCTCAATGGTTCATCTTTTTTAAAGGTCTAAACCTTTCAACCTCTGAGCTCTTGAACCCATGAGCCCATGAACTCATGAACCCTTGAACCCTTAAACAGCGAGCAAAGCGAGCCTCAACCTCTCAACGTCTCAACCTCTGAACCTCTGAACCTTAAAAAATTCTCTTGACTGATAGGCACGGACTTCTCTAAATTGCCGTGCTTTTTGAGGCACAATTCTAAATAGACACGGCCCTGTAGCTCAGACGGTAGAGCAGGGGACTGAAAATCCCTGTGTCACTGGTTCGATTCCGGTCGGGGCCACGCAAAAAAAGCTCTGCAGAAATGTGGGGCTTTTTTAATGTTGATAGAATAATGAAGAATGATGAGTGAAGAATTGAATTCCGAATAGAATTCATTAATTATTAATTTGGCTTAGAAAGTCAAAGATTGTTTTATCCTGAACATCCTGAATATCTATGTTTTAGAATGAAGAATGATGAATTGAATTAAGAATGAAGAATCGGGTCAAGTTGAAAAGAAACGGGAGTTGGAATGTTAATTCTTATTGTTTTGTATGGCCTTGTTATTTAAGAAGTATTTTATTATGCACCGCATAAGTGCAAAATGATTGGGGAGTTGATATTTTTAAGATGACGTTTATTTTAATAACCGATTTGGCACAATGGATTAAACCTGTATACCCGATATTAACTCCTTGAGAATCAGATTCAGAAATGTATTGCAGATCGGATAGCTTTTTAACTCTATAAATCGCTTTTACCGCCAATTCCATCAAACATTCCCGGCCAAATAACATAAACGTTACCATAATTTTAATAAGGTATTTACTGTGTCTGGATATCATAATACCGGATTTGCTTTAATTTTAATTAGGCCTGTCAACGAACAATATTATGTAAAAATGAAAATTCAAATTTTGGATAACATGATTATCAGATGTTCATTAATTCAGCTTTTCATTGATACGATTTTATGTGGCAATACGGATGAAAAAAATTGTCCGCTTATGTGATTTTGTATAAATTTTTCTAATGAAACCTATTAAATACTCCGCTATAGCAACAGGGATTTTGCTTTTTTTTCTCCAGTTGCATGGAAACCCGCTGTCTCAGGCTGAGAGCATTATAGCAAGTTATCCCGACTCGGCACTCAAAATCATAAATGAATATTTCAAAGAAAGCCGGAATAAAGAAGATCAGTTTAAGGGGCTGACCCTGGAAGCAGCGATTTTTCTCAATATGGGGCAGATGGACAGTGCTCAGGCAAAGCTCCAAATGGCATGGGAATTTTCTCGAAAGAGTTCAAGCCTGCCCCTCCAGGCCCGTTTTTATGAGGTGAAAGGTGCATGGCATCACAGCAGACGCGATGAATTTGATTCAAAAAAAGAGACGCTAAAAGCCATTGAAAGCTATAAGGCATTAAGGGATACCAGCGGACTGGCACGAAGCCATCGCCAATACGGTGATATACTTTTTTCCTATAATGACGTTAAAGGGGGACTGGAACATTTAAAAATTGCTGCTGAATTTGCTGATGTTTCGGGCAATCTCATCACACAGGCAAAAATCTATAATGACCTGGGAACTGAGCTTTGCACCAATGGCCGGCATCTGGAAGCTATTCCGGTTTATCGGAAAGCTCTGATGATCAATCAATCTCAAAAGCAATTTGCCGCATTTGCGGGAAATTTAATCAATATTGGCGTTTCTTATTTTCGCCTGGGACAATCTGATTCAGCTCTTTATTATTACCAAAAGGCCTACACACTGGCTGACTCGCTAAAGCTTTATCGTAATATGGCCCAAAGTCTGATGAATGCGGGGAATGTCTATAAAAATATGAATTTGCCGGACAGTGCGAGACAATATTACCTGAAGTCTCGGGATATCAGCAGAATGCATGGCATCTTTATTGGCGAACTCTATAATACAATTGCCCTCATCAATCTGGAAAACCTTCAGGGGAATTATAAGAGTGCAATTTCTCTGGGGGAAGACGCGCTGAAACTTGTGGACAATAGAGAGCTTCCTTATGAAAAAATGAAACTCTATGCCAACCTCCGTAAAAGTTATGAAAAGAGCGGGAAACTGGATAAGGCGATCACGTATTATAAACTTCATGAAGAGCTCTTCGACAGCCTGAACAGTGCTGAAAAAAACAAGCAGGTTCTGGAGATGAAAAGCAGATATGAATCGGAACGACAGGCACGGGAGATTCTGGAACTGCGGCAAGCACGTGAGGAGGAAAAACACAATCTTCGATTGTTGCTTTTTGCCGGTATTATTTTAGTCATTATGTCGTCAGCTTTGTTCATAATTCTTATTCAGCGAAATCGTCTGGCACGTCTGGAATTGAATGCAGCTAAACAGGCCATTGTTATTGCTTCTGACAAATTATCACGGCAGGAAGAGCATCTGTTAGAAAAAAGCCAGCATATTAGCCAGCTATCTGCATTAGCACAAAATCTTAAACAACACCTTAGTAAAATTCAGAAAGATACCGACGAAACAAAACGCACTGAGGCCATAAACCAGTTGATGAATGTTCTGAATCTCAAGCAAAACGAATTTAACTGGCTAAAATTTGAAAGCAATTTTGAAAGTGTTCACCCCGGTTTTATCAAAAAACTCAAGGAGATTCAGTCTAACCTTTCTCCTATCGAGCTGCAGATTGCCTTGCTTATTCGGGTGAGTCTCTCAACAAAAGAAATCGCGTTCCTGCTTAATAAAAGTATTCGAACGATTGAAGATGTTCGCTTGCGCTTGCGTAAAAAACTCAGTATTAATGATAACGGAAATCTCCTTGTTTTTTTAAAAACGCTCTAAAAACAATGCCTGTCAGATAATAAAATAGCCCTTCATGCAAAAAAACAGTTCCGTATTTTTACCGTAGTCCGAACATTTGGAATATAATTAAGTGTTATTTATTATATTAAAAAATACAAAGTAAAAAGGAATTAGCCATGAAGAAAATGTGCCTAGTGATTTTGGGACTGACTATGATAATGCGTGTTACGTTGGCGCAAGGCTATAGCGGCGGTGCCGGAACAGAAGGATCACCTTATCAAATTGGTTCAGCTGCTGATTTAATTTATCTCTCGCAACACAGTGATGACTGGGATAAATACTTTGTACAAACAGGAAATATTGCCTTCAATTCAGACGAAACTCTCAATGATTGGGATGGAGATGGCAATGCGGATGGTAATGGTACAGCAGGCTGGACGCCCATAGGTAATGCTGCTACCAGATTTACCGGCAGTTATGACGGAGATGGTCACACCATCAGTAATTTGTTCATCAACCGATCCGATACAGAGTATATTGGTTTTTTTGGTTATACCTTTCAAGCTGATATAGCAAATCTGGGAATGACCGATGTTGATTTTGTCGGGAAAAATTATGTCGGCGGACTGGTGGGATACACTAGCGAGAACACGGTTGTTAGTAACAGTTATGCAACCGGGAGTGTAAGTGGCGTTTATGCTCTCGGCGGACTGGTGGGACAAAATGCTAATATTAGTACCATTGTAAGATGTTTTTCTGCCGCCGATGTAACCGGATCCGGGAATTATGTCGGCGGACTGGCGGGATATAATATGCAGAGTACGATCAGCAACAGCTATGCCACCGGAAGTGTAACCACGCCATCCTCAAATGTTGGCGGGTTTGTCGGTTACGCCTATTTGTCTACGATTCAATATTGTTATTCAAGCGGAAAAGTATATGAGTCATCCGGTACTATCTGGAATTCGGGAACTAAAGGTTTTATTGGTGATATTTTTTCTGGCGCAGGTACGATTTCAAATAATTTCTTCGATTCAGAGGCGAGTGAACAGGCCACAGGCCATGGCGCTACCGCCAAAACCACGGCTGAAATGAAGGATCACTCAACATTTATCAATAACGGCTGGGATTTTACGGATATCTGGACATTGGAGAATGCCATAGACGGTTTTAACAAATATCCGAATTTGAAATGGGCGAATACGAGTACTCGCGCAACAGAACCCGATAAAATTGGAGAGATTTATCAAATATCTTCTCTTGATGACTTACGATGGATAGTGGAAAATGATGTTCATTGGGATAAGCAATACAAGCAGACCGCGGATATTGATGCTTCATCAACGTCCACATGGGATGGTGGCGCCGGCTGGACAGCCATGGGTACGGTAGCTGTTAAATTCACCGGCAGTTATGACGGAGATGGTCACACCATCAGTAATTTGTTCATCAATCGTGTTGAGGGTGACGATCAGGGATTATTCGGATATATTTACAATAGCAGTATAACAAATCTGGCCTTAAATAATGTGGATATCACTGCTCGATACAGGGTTGGCGGATTGGCTGCCAGACCGGACAATTCAACCATAGAAAATTGTTCGTCAAGCGGAACGCTTCACAGTATCGGTACTACATCCAGCTTAGCCGGCGGGTTGGTAGGAGCGACATATATTGCTGTCATCAGAAACTCTTATTCAAGTGTAAATGTTACGGCTGAAATGCCAAGGGCAGGAGGACTGGTCGGTCAGATATGGGGTACGGCCGACAGCAAAACATTAATTGAAAGGTGTTATGCGACCG
This sequence comes from Fidelibacterota bacterium UBA6817, assembly GCA_002452555.1. Classification (GTDB taxonomy): domain Bacteria; phylum Fidelibacterota; class Fidelibacteria; order Fidelibacterales; family Fidelibacteraceae; genus Fidelibacter. The sequence continues at coordinate 7,523 of DKER01000159.1, forward strand.
GAAATGTTCAGGGTTCAAGCCATATTGGCGGATTTATAGGGTTTTCAGATTATGGAACGATTCAAAATTGTTATGCAAGCGGGGATGTTACCCGTTTAACCGGATCAGATGGAACCGGATTAGGTGCTTTTTTAGGTCAGGAAAATTATAGTCCCGGCCGCACTACCATCGACAAATGTTACGCTATTGGCAGCGTTTACTATGCAGATGCGGAAAATCCCATTGATAAAGGTTTTGCAGGCCGGGCAATATCCAATGCAAGCACAATGTATACCAACAATTTTTTCGACAGCGATGTTTCGAATCAAACAACAGCCACGGGTGCAGAAGCAAAAACCACTGTTGAAATGACCAACGCAAGCACAACAGATAACATTTATTTGCTTGCCGGCTGGGATTTCAAAGGGGAATCGGACAACGGAACGGATGAAATATGGAATATCGGGAATGGAAGAAACGATGGCTACCCTTACTTTAACTGGCAATATCCGCTGGATGATGCTTCTCTCCCCGTTATCCTTGCCTCATTCACCGGTAAACACGTTAAAGGAACAGTGGTGCTGGAATGGGAAACGAGTGCGGAAATCGAAAATCAGGGGTTTGTGATCAGTCGGCAGGAGATAGGGGCGGGTTTGAAACCCATCCTTGAAACCCGTCCGGAAATCATCGCCAGCTTTACCACAGATAATGCGCTGAAAGGGCAGGGTAGTACAACGGAAGCGACGAAATATTCTTATGTTGATAAAACCGTAGAACCGGGAAAAACCTATGAATACACTCTTACAGATGTGGATTATGCCAGCACTGAAACGATCCTGAAGAAAGTTGAGGTTGAGGTTAAGGCTGAGGGGACAATTGTGGCAGAGTGTTATGTTTTGGATCCCGTTTATCCAAACCCGTTCAATGCAGTCCTCACTGTTCCCTTTACTCTTTCAGAGCCGATGAAGGTTTCCATCGACCTCTACAGCCTGACAGGCCGACATGTCAGCACGGTTGTCAGCCATGACTTTGCAGCAGGTTCATATGCCTTTTCTATCAATGCTGATGATCTTTCTTCGGGTATTTATTTCGTGCGGACCACCTTCAACAATCTACCCCAAATCCAGAAAGTCATGCTGATAAAATAATTCTTAAAATAAATTATATCTTAAAAAGCCACCTTTACCGGGTGGCTTTTTTATTGATGAATGATAAATTGGCTTAAGACTTAAGAATGATGATGTTATTCTAATTGAAATATTCATACATATTTACGTTAATTCTAAATACATCAAATTGTGAATTGACATACATTTCTTATAGTCTTACTTTTAGCCGCATGATTTTTCATAAGGAGGTTTTGTACTGTGATGCATTGGATCTTTCAGGGAAATCCGGATAAATTTAATTTAAATGAAAAATTACAGGGAATTCAGATCATAGATTGGACCGTGACGTTTCCCAAACATCAGAAAATGGTATCTGCGGGGGATGTTGTCTTTATATGGCGTGCAAAAGGGTCATCAAAACATACGCCTGGAATAGTGGCTGTGGGGAAAATCGTTGGCCCCGTTATTCCTGAATCCTTCATTCCTGAGTCATATGAACAACATTCAGATTATTTATGGTTTGACAAGTCCATAAAGCCTTATATTGTTAAAACCTTTATTGAGCTGCATGACATCAGATTAACAAAATCGGAAGGCATGTTAAGTCTGAATGATATCAAAGCCGATCCTCTTTTATCAAAAATGCGTATTGTAAAAATTAAAACGGGATCAAATTTTATTTTGACTGAAAACGAATATGAACGATTAATGCAGTTATGGGAAATGGCATTAATGACAACCAAAGTAGAATATGATAAAAAGCTGGAAAAGCAGGTTGAAGAATCCCTGAAACTATCCAAGGATGAAAGGCAGAAACGGGGTTCGCAATATCCGAAAATTCCATTAAAAACAACGGTTAAGCAGTCTGTCTTTATTCGAAATCCCCATGTTATTGTTGAAGTTCTGGAACGTGCCGGAGGTCTCTGTGAACGTTGTTAAAAACCGGCTCCTTTCTTACGCTACAGCGATAAGACTCCCTATCTTGAGGTCCACCATAGGATTCCTCTGGCTCAAGGAGGTGAAGATACTGTTCAAAATGCCCGGGCTCTCTGTCCGAACTGTCACCGGGAAGCTCATTTTGGAATGGAAAATACACCTTCATAATTATTTCAAAAGCACCGCTTTCTGAATGTGTCCGGTACCGTCAAAAGATGTTTGAATGATGTAAATGCCCGACGCTAGATCATGGGTGTTGAACTCAACCGTATGCGTCCCGGCATTAAATTCCCGGTTCGCTGCAGCTATAACATTCTGTCCTGTAAGATTATACAGTTTTATGGAGACATTCGTAGATTTCGTGAGTGTAAACGGAACCGTGAAGGCAGTATTAAAGGGATTGGGGTATATCGGGGATAGAGAATACCCATCAGCCGCAACCATTCCTTCAGCTTTTACCTCAACGTCTATGCTCCTTATGTGTGTTTTCTTTCCCGTATAATCCACATCATATAATGAATACACGTATTTTTTTCCCGGTTCTGCAAAATTATCAATATAGCGATAACGGGTTGTTTCCGTCGTGCTTCCCTGTCCTTTCAGAGCATCATCGGTTAAAAAATCTGCAATAATCTTCGGACTGGTTTCCAGGACGGGTTTCAAACCTGTCCCTATCATTCCTCGCTCCTCACGACTGAGGAGAAAACCTTGGTTTTCGATTTCTGCACTCGTTTCCCACTCGAGGACTACATGTGCTTTTATGACCCTGGCAGAAAAAAAAGTTAAGGTAACCGGCAGGGACTGGTCTGCATCCAGTCTGCCCGGAGTGGCCAGATCCCAGTTTGTAATAGCCCAGTCACTCAGTGTGTTTCCCGTACCGAGCCGGTAAACGCGATTTCCCGCACTTGATGACATCGCCCGTGCAGAAAAACTTCCGTCATCCGGATCCACTGCAGAATCTGATGCATCAACTATTCGATATTGTTCACTACCGTTAATCTGTGGAATTTTATCACCAGAATTGATATATACAACCTGGCTTCCCAGCGTCACATTCCAAAATGTTTCAAAATCATCCAGAAGTGCATTCCGTCCGATAACCAAAAATCCTTTTGCCGGAATAATGACAGATGACGGCAGAGTAAAGGTTACTGAAGAATTTTGCTGGAGAAGTTTATATGAACCGGCATCATAGACGGCCGTTCCGAAATTATGAATTTCCACAAATTCATAAATATAATTACCTGTACCGGCAGCATCGGCAAATTCGCTGATATAGAGCGGTCCTGAGATGCCGCCGGTTGTCATGCCGGATGCAATCGCCATACTTGATTCCCCTGCATCATTATATGCTGAAACACCAAATGTATAAAACCGTCCGGGCATGAGGGATGTTACCACTATATTCGTGACATTTTCACCGACGGTATGATTCAGATTCCCGTANNCATAAATTTTGAATCCGTTTTCGTCATCCGATTGATCAGTCCAGTTCAATGACACGCTTGTATCGGTTTCATTGCTGATCGTGAGCCCGGAAGGATCACCGGGACTGTCTCCCCAAATTGCACCGGCAAACTCCGGGTGATCAATAAAGGGATTCCTGTTTCCCTGGAGAGAATAAATAACCTCATTCCGATTTCGTTCGAAATCATCCACCGGGTCAGATGTGTGCCATGACAAAAGCGTGGATTTTTTTCCCAGATATGGTGTGTATTCATCTGTTGGGATGTAATCCACCATTTCCAGATTATAATTTCCCGTATTTTCATACCGGACCGTCATATAGAAAATCATTCGGGCAACATCGCCTTTCACTGCATCCCGGGGTTCCCAGGCATTGGCGGAAACCTTGCATTCTTCAGCTTCAGAATGCCAGGTATCTCCCCAGTCAAAATCTTTCGTTCCCCGTGAGGAATTGACGGTCCGGTCTGCCGGTCGCAAATGATGATAATCGGTATAGGCCGTATCTGTTTCATTGGGAAAACCGTGGGATTTTGGCCAGACATGTTCACGGTTCCATGAATCATTATAAATCCCGGATCCATTATCGTATTGTGTGTAATCCCAGGAGGTTCCCCTATCCCTGTATTCTTTTTCCTGAGACCGTCCGGTATAGAGAAGGATCACGTTATTGCTGTTTTCCGGATCTTCATCTGCCTGTTCGATAGCTGACCAAACACTCGTATAGTTATGTCTGATATGTCCCCGAATAATTGTGTGCAAAACAGACTGCAGTTCCTGACCACTCTTGCCCTCGGTTCCGTCGTAATATCCTTCGGGAATAGCACCGGAGAGCATCGTAACAAAAAGCATAAGAGGAATCATGTATTTGAAATTCATCATAATCCTATAAAAGGTTATCGTAATATATAAATGTAATAAATTCCTAATAAAAAGACCTGATATAAGTTTTTCGGGAAAGATTTTAGAAGTTTATAGAGTTTATAAATAGTTTATGCAAATTGTGAATACAAAAAAATTTTCTAAAATACTTTGAAATGATCATATTATTATAAAGAGGTGGTTAAATTATGTCATGTTCAAAATACTTTTATAACTTTTGTTTTCTTGTTCTTTTTTTCATATTAACAGAGAATCTAAATGCTTACAGAAAAAACGTTGCTTAATTGCCGTATATATATTTAATTAAGATTTATGTATATTGCATGTAAAACAGTGTTAAAAAAGAAAGTGTAAAATCGATGAAAAAAGTCATTGTTGGGATGTTTCTTTGTTGTTTTTCTGTAATAGCATTATCTCAAAGCTGGGAAACAAATGCAAATTCAGCGTTTAATGAAAGGTGGTATACATATTGGGGGGGGTGGATCCAAACTAACTTATTCTGATAAAGATCTACAGGAACTTTATGATTTAATTGAAAAATATGTTGATTCAAGATTAACAATTAATTTGGATCTTTTTGGGTTATATTTACCAGTAACTACAAACACAATCGCCGGAGTCATTATTCATGCTACCGGAGATCGTTTCGACTATGATAACGAATGGATCCAGGAAAACTATTATTTATACAGTTTGAGTACTATTCATTATTTAAATGAATTTGGAAAAGGTCTCTTTGTAAGAGCAGACGTAGGATCAGTTTTATATAATTATCAGGATAGTGATGGAGAGAATAGAAATTCAGACGAAGTCGGTTTGGGTTTCTTAGTCGGCGGAGGATTATCCTTAAAGTTAGGGAATAACAGTCTGCTTTTAAATCTGAATTATGTTTATCGAAATATTGATGATGTTAAAACTAATTGTATTAATGTAAGTCTCGGGGGTCTTTTTTAACTCTGATATTTACAGACTTCTGGTTAACTCGATTCGATGCTATGATGATGCATATTTCAGTAAAACTATTTTGTGTAATCTGATTATTAAAGTAGCTATTAATCAATGTCTTAAACCCTGCTTATTTCCTGCACATCATAATCCAGAATAATTCGCCATCGTATGCCTTGATCAACGACACATTCCAAATGCCCCTGTAGCTGGTGCTCAACAAGGTTAAATACATTTTCCAGTCCCATTCCTTTTATCTCATGGATAGATCTATGGTCTTTGATTCCTATACCATTATCGGATATTTCCAGTATCATTTTGTTGGGAGGGGAAGCGTATAATTCAATCGAAATAACGCCATCCCGTTCATCAGGAAATGCATGCTTGAAGGCGTTGGATATCAGTTCTGTCAGTATCAGTCCAAGAGGAACCGCTTTATCTATGGTAACAATGATATCTTCGAGAGCTTGATGCAACTCGATTCGTTTTGTTATCGGACTAAAACTATATGTTAAATGTCGAAGTAAATCCTGGATATAACCCGACAGACAAATATTAGATAAATCCTCTGCTTCATACAACTTCTGGTGAGCCAGAGCCATGGCTTTAATTTTATTTGAAATATCATTGAAAACGTCAGTTATCCGATCGTCGTTTATTGTTCTCATTTGGATTTTCAGCATGGACAATATAACCTGCATGTTATTTTTTGTCCTGTGATACAGTTCGCGAAGAAGCAGATTTTTTTCTTCCAGATTCTTTTCAAGCTGTATTTGTGCCCTTCTGAATTCTGTGATGTCTTCACAAACCCCGCGATATCCGGTGATATTACCTTTATGATCAAAAACAGGACCGCCGCTGGTTGACAGTATCACACGGGTACCATTTTTATGAATATTGGTGTTTTCAAAATTTCTGAACGTTTTTTTCTTTGATATTATTTCCAAAGCACTTTTCTTTGATTCAACAAATTTTTCATCAGAAAAAAAATCGTAAAAGTGTTTTTTTCCGACGACTTCATCCGGAGTATATCCCAGCAAATTTTCAATGACCGGACTTGAATATGTGAGCATCCCGTCCACATCGACTTCCCATATCCATTCCTGAGCTGTTTCTGCAACCTGTCTGAACCGTTTTTCACTCTCGATGAGATCCTTTTCAGCTTTGAAATGGGCCGCTTTTTCTTTTGCTTCGTCAAGTGCCCGCTGTACTGCAAAGGGCAGCCTTATCGGCCGGTCTTTCAAAACATAATCGACGGCTCCCTGTTTCAGTAATTCGATGGACGTTTCTTCACCAATAGACCCTGAAACACATATGAAAGGGGTATTGGGAGCAAATTCCCGGCAAATTTTCAAAGCACTAAACGCATCAAAATCAGGCAGCTTAAAATCGGAAAGAATACAATCGTATTGTTTTTTTTGAATAGCTTTCCTGAATGATTCTTCATTTTCCGCATGGGTTACATCAATCTGATACCCGGCATCAGACAATTGTACTGATATTAACTCCATATCTTCAAAGGAATCTTCCAGAATGAGCACTTTCAGCACTGAGTTTTCCATTATTTTAATTACTTCCATAATTAACTTACGTGCGGTTGTTCGTTTAATATTGCCCAGAAAATGCCAATGTGCTTAACGGCCTCAAGAAATTCTTTAAATTCAACCGGTTTGACCACGTAAGCATTGACACCCAATTCATAACACTTTTTCAGATCAGGTTCTTCTCGTGAAGATGTAAGCATGACAACAGGAATTGTTTTAAATTTTTCATCCTTCCGAATGGTTTCGAGCACTTCTATTCCATCCATGCGTGGCATTTTGATGTCCAGAAGCATTACGGCAGGATTTCCTTTTGGACGGTTCTTGTATATCCCCTGACATTTCAGATATTCCATTGCTTCAACCCCGTCATTAACAGCGATAATGCTGTTTGCAAGGCTATACTCTGAAAGAGCTTCGATCGTCAGTTCGATATCCTGAGGATTGTCCTCAACCAATAAAATTGTTTTTAACTTTTTCATATTGAACCTTTATATTTTTGGTAAGCTAAAATAAAATTTTGCACCTTTATTCAGTTGTGCTTCAGCCCACACTCGTCCCATATGCTTATGAACAATGCGTTGTACATTGGCAAGTCCGATTCCGGTACCTTCAAATTCCGACTGTGAATGAAGACGTTGAAATACACCAAACAATTTATGAGCATATTTCATGTCGAAACCGACACCATTATCACAGACGCAAAAAATAAGTTCCCTGTACTCTTCTTTACAGAAAATTGATATTTTGGATATTTTCTCATTCCGGGTATATTTTACAGCGTTGTCGATCAGATTTATCCAAACCTGTTTTAATAAATTGTAGTCACCAAAGACTTCAGGAAGCTTTTGAATATCCCAAACGATTTTCCTGTCAACGGTTTCGGATTCCATTTTATTAACGATCTCATTTACAAGATCATTCATGTTAAATGATGTTTTTCGAACTTCCTGTCTGCCTGTTCTTGAAAACTGCAATAGATCATCAATCAAAATTCCCATATGCCGGGAAGCGCCGGATATGGTTTCAAGGTAGTGGCGGGCTTTATCAGGCAGTTCTTCATGAAATCGTTGGTTAAGCAAATCAACATATCCGTTTATATGTCGCAGCGGGGCTCTCAAATCATGTGATACAGAATAACTGAACGCTTCGAGTTCATTATTTGATGCCTCAAGCAAGGCAGTACGCTGTTTTACTTTCATTTCAAGATCTGTATTAAGTTTTTCCAGATCCTCACGTAGACGTTTTCTTTCCGTTATATCTGTAAACATTATCTGAACTGCAGGTTCACGTTGATATGAAAGAAAAGAAGTCATCATTTCCACATCAATAACGCTGCCATCCAGACGGACATATTTTACTTCAACCGGATTAACTGCTTTTTTATTTTTCATTAATTGATAAAACTTCTTTTGGGATTCTTCCAAATATTCCGGATGAATAATCATGCCTATTTCTTTGCCGATAATCTGATCCAATGACTCAGCTCCGATAATTTGCATGCCTGCCGGGTTTGAAAATACTATTTTCCCATGCTGAAAGATGGCTATGCCTACCGGAACGGCTTTAAGGATATTTCGATAACGGGCTTCGCTTTCGCGCAAGGCTAATTCTGTCTGTTTTTGCTCAGTAATATCAATTAACGTACCCCGGACTCGAAGCCCTTGTCCTTTTGCATTTCGTTCAATTACCCGTCCGTTCACATGGAGCCAATGAATGGATTTGTCGGGAAATACAACTCTGAAATCAAATGCATAATTGTCCGGTCCGCCTGGGGCGACAGAATTCTGAATGAATTGATTGGAATATTCCCGGTCATCCGGATATGTTGCATTCAGAAAAGTGTTGATGTCCCATTTCTGTTGTCTCTCCATTCCATATAATTTGTCGTGATTTTCAGAACGAGACATGGAATTGGTATTAAAATCATACTCCCAAACGGCTACATTTGCCTGTTCGGTGGCCAATCGCAACCGCTCTTCGCTGTCAGCCAGACGAATCTCAGTTTTCCTGCGTTCAGTAATATCTACGAAGGTTACTGCACATTGATTGGGAGCAGCCTGAAATGCAGAAACAGAGTAATATGAACCCAGTAATTCCGAGCCCTGTTCAAACTGAAAAGGCTCTCCCGTAAGAGCAACCCTGGAATAGGTTCCAATCCAATCTGCTTCATCCTTTTCAATTCCCGGCAAAACGTCTGTCAAATTTCTGTCTGCAGAATCTTTTAGGTTTAATCCGGTCGTTTCTTCAAAACCGACATTGGCAGCTTTAATTATAAGATCGACCGGCATACCATTTTCATCTTGCACAACTTCAAAAAGGACAAACCCGGAGTTCATGTTTTCAAATANNTTTTTGCGTTCAGTGATGTTGGTTGCTACACCGTACCAAGAAGTGCTCCCGTCCGGTTCCCGCATAGGCATGGATTGTCCCTCAATCCACATTTCACCCCTGACAGGATGTAAAATACGCCAGTCATGATGCCATGGGGTCAATTGTTTCGAAGATTCCTCCAATGATTTGCGCATGGAAAAATAATCATCCGGATGTATCAATTCTAAAAACGGAGTGGCATCATTCTCAAGGTTTGCATGGGGAATTCCGTAATATTCAGCAATACGATCGCCGCCGAATGGAAAAATGGCTGAACCGTCAGGACGAAGCTTAAAGGAATAAACCAGTCCCGGGGTTATACTTACCGTTTTTGCCAGCCGGTCATGTGCTT
>DKER01000181.1 GCA_002452555.1 Fidelibacterota bacterium UBA6817
TTTGTGTTATCCCGACTTTCAGATGCGGGATGTGAATAATCGCCTTAAACCCGGGCGTTTTTGTAATTGTGCGCACCCAAAAGTCGGGATAAAAATTCTTGCTCCGCCATTAATCAACTCCAATAATAAAAATACAGACTTCGGTCTGAATTTCAATATTGGAGGGTTGTTGATATGCAAATTCCGTTGGAACGAATCATCGAGCGTGTACTAGAAGAACTTGAAAAGCTATGCATGGCGGAATCTACCATCAAGTCTTATGCGGGCAGCGCTTATAGCCCCATAAGAAACTATTGCGCCAGAAACGGAACCACGTGTTACGAACCCACCACGCTGAATGCCTTCCTATGTTCCCAGAAAGAGCGTCTTGAAAACTCCGAAATATCGGAGAGGCATTTCAGGAAATTACGCAGAGCCGTACTAATGGTTCATGATCTTTATCAGCATGGAACACTCCAAGGTTACCGGTATGATTCAGGCTCCAAATACGAAACAAGCGAATTTTTCGGTCTTTGCATGAAACAGTTTCTTGAAGCCCAGCATCTAAGCAAAGGGACCATCTCCAACCTAAGATCAAACATACAACAATTTCTTTGCCAAATGGAGCAGGCCGGGCACCGTGATTTCAGCACCATATCGTCAGAGGACGTTAAGGACTATCTCTTGGCGGCCGCTGAAAAAAACAAGGCAGGAATGACAAACGTTCTTTACGCTCCGGGAATCTTTCTGGACCATTTGAGATCGGGTTCTCTTGTATCAAAAGATTTTCAATCTGTACTGAACAAACCTGCACGGCGAAAGAAGAGAGTTCTGCCATGCCTTACTCGTGAGGAAGTTGAAGCCATTCTCGGGCAGATAGACACCACTACAAAACAAGGAAAAAGGGATTACGCCATCCTTTTGCTGGCATCCCATACAGGACTGCGCTCCATCGACATCGTCAATTTGCGCCTTTCTGATCTCGATTGGCTGAACGACAGCATCCATATCGTTCAAAGAAAAACGGGCCGGCCATTGGTGCTTCCTTTGGAAATAGACACAGGCAATGCAATTGCTAAATACATATTGGAAGCGAGGCCCGAATCTACTTCGGAGTATGTCTTTCTAAGAACATCTGCACCCTACAGGAAATTAGCCGATTGTGGATCCATGGATAACATCCTGGAGAAATACCTGAATAGCGCTGGTATCTTACGTCAACCAGGCGATGGGAAGAGCTTCCATGCCTTACGCCGTTCCATGGGAACTTGGATGTTGGAATCCGGCGTCCCCTTGACAACAATTTCACAGGTGCTTGGCCACAAAGAGCAGGATTCAGCAAAGCAATACCTTTCCATGGATTATGAGAAACTTGCGTTGTGTGCGCTGGATTTTCAGGAGATCCCCGTAGGAAGGGGGATCTTCGAGTGATAAATTCTTTTAAAAGTTGCTTTGCGTCGCAAATGGAGGATTTCATCCAGCACAAAAAGGCCTTGGGCTATTCCAAAAGCAGTTATGAGAAATTTCTTGCCCTCTTCGATCGCTTCTGCCTGAGTGCTTTTCCTGAAGAAAGATCATTAACGCAACAACTCGTGATGCAATGGGTACGTCTTCGTCCCAACGAAACCGCAAACGGAGTAAGAAGGCGAATGGTAGCCATTCGCGAATTTGGGAAATACCTCAATGCCATCGGACTTGATGCGTACGTGCTTCCCCCGGAAATGATCGGTCCATTTAAACCATTTTTTCCATACCTCTTCAGTGATGAGGAGTTGACTGCCTTTTTCGCGGCGGCAGACCGCATGGCCTCGCATAAGCTCTCACCATACAGGCAGTTTATCGTGCCTGTGCTTTTTCGCCTTCTCTACTGCTGCGGTCTACGACCGCACGAGGTGCGGCTGATCCGCTGTACTGATATTAATCTGGAAACCGGAAGCATCTATATCAGCGATACCAAGGTTCACCGGGATCGAATAGTCATGATGTCCCCTGATATGCAGTCTCTGTGCCGTAAATATGATACAAGGATGCGTACCATTCTGAAAAACCGGGAGTATTTTTTTTCGAATCCGAATGGAGCCGCTTACTCCGTAACATGGGTGCAGAAGCAGTTCCGGAATTGCTGGAAAAAAGCCGGCATTAGAAACTTTCGGGGAGCAACCGCGCCGCGCGTATATGATTTTCGGCATAATTACGCCACGCGGACTTTAATGAAATGGATGGATGAAGGCAGAGATCTATACACGTGGCTTCCCTACTTGAGTGCATACATGGGACATTCACAATTTTCCCACACTGCCTACTACATTCATCTTCTCCCGGAAAGATTGGTGAAAACATCTGCTATTGATTGGGCCAGGTTTTCCAACCTGATCCCGGAGGTGGCGACATGAAAAAGCTGAAGGACAACACTTTATTCCGATTAATTCGTGATTACTTGTCTGTATATCTTCCAGATCAACGGTGCTGCAGTCCCAATACAATCAAATCATATCGGGAAACCTTGAACCAGCTTTTTGATTTTGTGACTGCTGAAAAGAATATTTCACTAACAGACGTAACATTTGATATCCTCAACAGCCAAATGATTTCTGATTATCTGAACTGGCTGGAAAAGGCGTGCCGTTGCAGCGTCTCTACGCGGAACCAGCGGTTGGCCGGAATCCGCTCATTTTTCAAATATGCCGGAAGAATGGAGCTGGTAGTTACGGTATTCCAAAAGGATCTTGAAAAAGTTCCCTTCAAGAAAACAGGTTCAAAAACAGTTGATTTCATGACAGAAGAGGCTTTAAAAACTGTTCTGGCGCAACCGGATACAAGCACGAAAGCGGGAATCAGGGACCTGTTTTTTATGATCCTGATGTATGATACCGGTGCCAGAAATCGAGAAATCCTGGATTTAAGGGTCAAAGACTTTGATGCTAATTCAAAAACACCGTGCGTGCATCTGACTGGAAAAGGCAACAAAAAACGCATTGTTCCGGTGATGGCTAAGACAGTTGAACATTTTCGGCATTATGTCTCGCTCTATCATCCGGGAGACAGTTCGGAGCGGTACCTTTTCTACACCGTTAGGAACGGCATTCTTCAGCCGATGTCAGATGATAACGTCTCCCGTTTTATGAAGAAGTACGGGAGGGCGGCAAAAGGGAGCTGTCCAGAAGTTCCGGACAACCTTCACCCTCATCTTTTTCGCCATAGCAGGTCGATTCATCTTTACCGTTCAGGAATGCCTTTAGCATTGTTGTCCGAATGGCTCGGCCATGCACAATTGGAAACAACAATGATTTATGCGTATGCCGATACAGAGATGAAACGGGATGCCATACAAAAGGCTACCGGCAACCACAATCCTTTAATGGGTAATGATCAGATCCCTATATGGAAAGGAGATGATCAAATAATCCGAAAGCTTTACGGACTGAAGTAAAACTATTATCCCGACTTTTGGGTGCGCACAGTAACAAAAACGCCCGGGTTTAAGGCGATTATTCACATCCCACATCTGAAAGTCGGGATAACACAAA
>DKER01000165.1 GCA_002452555.1 Fidelibacterota bacterium UBA6817
CTCTTTGTTCCTGTGAAGATAATCCCTCGGAATTTGAACCGGAGCCGGAACCGGGACAACGGAACTATGTGTGGACATTGGATACGCTGGATATGCCCATGAATTATATCAGTTCTGTATGGGGTGCTTCCCCTGATGACGTGTGGGCGGTAGGCGGTGGCGGTACCCAGTATGACCGGCTGCTGCACTATGACGGCACAGAGTGGACGACGTACACCAATGAAACAATCTGGTGTACCGGAATGACGCTGTTTGGTTTCAGTGCGGATGATGTATGGATGGGGGGCCAGGCAGGCTGGGGTGAACGAGGGGCCGGGATCTGGCATTATGACGGTGTGGAATGGAAACAAAACTATGTATATAGTATCGAAGAGGATTACCATGCCATATATGTTGATGATATATGGGGGAGCGACCCTAATAATGTATATGCCTGTGGCACAATTGCTTTTGATGATGGTAAAAATGGACTTTGGCGTGGTTTTGTTTTGCATTATGACGGTTCGAACTGGCGTGAAATAGCCCGGGCTGATTTTAATTCGCAGTTTTTAAAGATTAGAGCAGAAGATGACAAGGTATATGTGTTTTCATACGGGATAAATTATGAGACCGGGGACGGCGATGTGGAATTTTATCAGGTAGTAGATAATGAACTCCGGCAAATCTATTCTAAAAAAGAAGGTGAAATTTACTGGGCGAATATGAACATTATTGATGGCAAAATCTATTTTCTTTTAGGACGTGAATTATGCAGATATAAAGACGACAGCTTCATACACGTTCTTTCTGTTGATCATGAAAAATTCTTCCCACAGGTTTGTGGAAGACATGAGAAAGATTTATTTGTTGCCAGACGAGACGGTATTGCACATTATAACGGCACGGATATAGAATACATTTATAAGTTTCCATCCGAAAGAATGAGGATAACAGGTTCCCCTTTAATTATGGATAAAGAAATATTTTACTGTATACGAAATGATGGTATGAATTATAATTTAGTTCTACATGGATATCCGGTTGAATCATGAATTTATATTATATCATAAAAAAGTTTAAATATAAAGAACAAGTCTTGTTGTTATCATTGTTTGTTCCTTCAGTTAATACCAAAATTCAACATAAGAGGAGTGGAATAATGAAAAAGATCATTTATGTCTGTTTATTACTGATGCTTTTTGTAGGTAGTGCTTTTTCTCAATCTATTGAGAAGTCCATAACATTGTATCCAACCGGTAGCAGTGGTTGTATCGTACAAATAAATGGAAGTGATTATGAAGAACGGCCAAATCCGGGTATTGGCAAATATTTTTCCCTTTCTGATATGTGTATTGAAAGAAGTTATTTTGTGTTTGAGCTCTCTTCGATTGAGGATAATGCAACTATTACAAATGTTCAGGTAAATTACTCTACTTATACTGAAGATTACACCTTTAAACTTACCAAAATCGCATCCTTATATGATTCTTTACATGCGATGTGGGATTCAATCGGGACCGGAGAGGAACTTCATACAGGACTTGCATATTCTATTGGTTCAAGCTTTGATTCGTCCCCGATAAAAACATCGCTTGCCGGTGCGCTGGTTAACGATCAACTAATTATTGGTGCATTATCCGAGGCAGAAGGCACGACAGGATCAGAATCTTCACTTGATTTAAGTTTTTATGTGGAATACACAATCTCTGCCCAATTAATTAATCTCACGGTGCGTAATGATTTGTATGGCGCAGATGGTGGTTATATCGGTATGGCGGTTTATCCCTACACAGCCGCATCCCGTCCCAGTCCTTTTCCATTTACGGCTTATGAAGAGAACCGGCTCAACTTAGCCGCATACGACAACCAGACCGTGAACGACAAAGTGTGGTTCTTCAATAATACGGAATATCCGGATGAAAGAAGTGATTGGAGGAAAGTAAACGGCGAGGAAAATACACTCATTTCTATTTATCAATCTTTTACTACCAGTGCTTTGACTACTAATGATAATAATGCAACTTTCATTGCCTATTTGAAAACCACGACCTATACTACGAGTGGGACGATGTCATCCAATGAAAAGTGGTTTACATCCCCTGTGACATTAACTGGTAATGTGACTGTTCCCTCGGGCGTTACTCTTGAAATTCAATCCGGTGTATCGGTAGATCTAAACGGTTATAATATTACTTCCTCCGGTGGCACTATTGCCATTGAATCCGGCGCAACATTTACCCCGGATATCCGTCTTATGTCCGGGTCAACGGTTCTGGGGGTGTATACAACAATTGATGATGCATTTAATAACGGATCAGAGCTTCACCTTCGCGGAGAATTTATTTTTAATGATACGTATACCCTGACGAGTGGAAGAAAGCTGGTGGCTCAGGATGGAGCCCTGTTGAAATATCCCTCGGGAAAAACATTGGAGATCGCAGGCGGTGGAACCCTGGAAGGAAATAATGCAACCTTTACAAGCATTTCCGGAACCTGGGGCGGTATATATTATCAGGAAAACAGTTCGGGTTCTTTAAGCGGATGTACCATAACCCATGCAACAACAGCCATTCGTGATCATTCGGGTAAAACGGGTCAGGATGCCCTGGTAATCAGTTCAAATATTATATCCGATGCATCTTACGGAATAAGCTCCCTGAATTCTTCAACGTATATTTTTTACAATAATCTGACGGATATTACAACCCGGGCAATTAACACATCCGGTGTGAACGCAAGCCCTGAAATTACCTTTAATGAAATATCAAACAGTAAAAATGGTATTTACTGTTCTAATGGATCGACCCCATATATATATGAGAATACATTGTCCGATATAGAAACGTATGCTATTTATTGTTCAGGTTCCAATGGGTCTGTCGTTATTTCCAATAACGAACTATCAAATTCCGGATATGGGATCATAAGCATGAATGTTCCGGCGGGTTCGGAAATTTCCGATAATACTATCAGCAATGCCACAACCTTTGGCCTGTATGTTTACAACGGTTCCCCATTAATAGAATCAAATGCAATCACGGAATCGGGGCTATTCGGGCTATATTTTGTGAACAGTAATTCAGAGATGCACAACAATTTGATAACAGGCGGAAGTGGGAATTATGCTTTTATGATGTCTTCATCATCACCGGTTCTGTATTATAATACGATCAGTACCACGGATGCTTTGTGGGCAGTGTATGCAAACAACGGGAGCGATCCCCTTTTTGGACAGTATGAAAATTACACATACACCGGTTTTAATTATGTGTCATCCGGATCATCCTCAGAAGGTGTAATTCTGGCATCGAATGCTTCAACGCCTGTTATGGGGGGACATATCCCTCAAGTGTGGGGAAATTGCAAAAACTCCATTATCTGGCAGGGGACCTACTATGCCGCCGTTGCATCGGATGGTACATCATCCATTGATGCAAGACGTTGCTGGTGGGGTCAACCCTCGGCATCTGCCTGTTATGGAGATGTACTCACCACGTATCCTTTGCAATCCGATCCCGGTTCCGGCAGCACCCTGAGTAAAAGCAGCACCCTGCCGGTCATGGCATCTCATCCGGAAGAAAAACCGGCAGAGGGGGAGGCCAAAGCCCTGTGGGAAGTCGCCATGAGAGCCGTGTCGGAGAGGAATTATACTGCGGCACTCGATGATTTTCAGTCCCTGATCCGCTTGTATCCCGCCTCCACTTATGCCTACCGGGCTTTAAGCATGTCTGTGCGCCTGTGCCGTGAACAGAAAACCCGGGATATGCTGACGTATCTGGATGAACTCCTGACCGGTGTTGAGGATAAGACCCTCCGGGCTGTGATCAAATCCCGGAAGGTGTCCGAATACCGTCGGATGAAAGACATAGAACAGGCCATTACCCTCTCCCGTGAAATCCTCGCGGAAAACCCGGAAACCATCCATGAAACCACGGCCCTTTTTGATCTCTTCAATCTCTGTCAAAAGGATTTAGCGGATAGTGTTCAGGCGGAGTATTATGTAACGGAACTGAAGACAAAATATCCGGAGGATGAACTGACCGGCATTGCCAGAATTGATTGGGGGGAAGATCCGGAACAAATAGTCATCCGGAAACGAACCTTTCCCGGACAGGAAGAGGAAATCCTTCCTGAAACCTTTACACTTGGATCCGCCTATCCCAATCCCTTCAACCCGGTCACAAATATCCAATTTTCCCTGCCCGAAGGGGCACACGTCATCCTGAATATCTACGACATCAGCGGCCGGTTGGTGGAACAGCTCATCAACCAACACACACTGGCAGGATATCACACCGTCACATGGGATGCCGCCCGGTTCAGTTCGGGGATTTATTTCGCCCGGATGCAGGTGGAAGATGTTGTGATGACGAAAAAGATGGTTTTGATGAAATAACGACAATAAAGACGCAAGATATTGCATCTGTATGTCTTATCGAGGTTAAAAGTCGACAGTCATCAGTTGATAGTTTACAATTGATTAGGTAATTGATTTGCTTGAACGCCGTCAGGCGGTTGAATCTTTGAATGTTGCAAAGCAGCGATTGAATGCCGTATAGTGGCAGTTTAACATTGCACGCAATGAGATGCTGAAACCCATTAACTCACGAACTCAACTCTGGACTCAGCACTCAGAACTCAGCACTCTAACAATAAACCTGAACGTCTCAACTTCTAAACCTTTAAACGTTAAAAAGGATTTTTAAGCTGTTCAGGTCCCTTTTCTTTCAGAAGCTGATCATATGTAACTATATTAACTTTCTTCTTTTTTAATACAAACCGGAATTCAGGGGAGGTGAGAGCCTCCAGTTCAGCCTGACGGTGACGGCTCATCTCTTTCAATCCCCAGGGATGAGTATCTGTCATGGCTTTCATTTCGGGAAAGGTCCGGCCAATATGGAATACCATCAGGTATGTGCCCTCTTTTGGCAGATTTTTAATAAATGAAACCAGTGAATCCTTTTTTATCTCAGGATCTACAGAATAAATGCTTTTTGAATCCTGTTCTCCGTAAAAGCGCGATATACCAATCTTGTATTCTTTGGCAAGTTTCATCAGTAATTCCTGATATTCAGCAGTGGATGCAGCTGTTCCCATGTGGTAATCCATATATGAAATTCTAAGTCCTGTCTGTAATGCCCGCTCAATCTGTGCCCGCAGTTCTGTCTCAATTTCCTCAAATTTTGGATTGTTTTCTTCAAATAAAGCTCTGGTCGGGAAAAAATATCCATGTTTATCCACCAGTGAAGGAACTGCCTTTCCTCCCGAAACAGGTCCCCATTTGTATTCCTGCCATTCACTGTTTAATACAAGATGAACACCGATGCTTACATTATCATATTTTTTCATGATTTCTACTGCCTCCGGAACCCAGCCACAGGGGAACATGACAGAATAGTTGACAGGCAGGCCTGTATCCAGAAGTTCTTTTGCTGCTGCATTGACCGAATGACTCATGCCGATATCATCACAGCGGATAATAAGATTCGGTCCCGCAAATAGTATTACGGATAAGATCAATACCCAAAATAATGCAATAACAGATTTTTTTAACATTTTCAGACTCCTGATTAATTTTGAATAAAATTACATGTATCTTAAATAATGAACAAGACAGATAAATTTCCTGTCAGCTTTTAATCAAAAGTGCTACGGCTTCAATATGAGCCGTATGTGGGAACATATCCACCGGTTGGATTTTGTCAATATTGTATCCGCTTGATGACAATTCAGCCAGATCTCTGACCTGGGTGGCCGGGTTGCATGATACATATATAAGTTTGGAAGGGTTGATTTGAATTAATTCTTTTAGAAAATCGGGATGAAGACCAGCCCGGGGAGGATCCACAACCGCAACATCCGGCATGGGTAACTTGCCGATGAATTCAGGATTATTCTGAAAAAATTTATCCAGGTTGGCTTCAAAAAAATGACAGTTGTTTATGCCGTTCTTTTCTGCATTCCTTCGGGCATTTTTTACTGCATCCGATATCATTTCAAAACCAACGACCTTCCCTGCTTTTTGTGATAGGTAGAGAGCGATTGAACCGGTGCCGCAATAGAGGTCCCATACGGTTTCATGACCGGTTAAATCTGCAAAATCCTCAATAACGTCATAGAGCTGTTCAGCCCCACATGTGTTGGTCTGGAAGAAACTGTTTGCGGATATTTCATAGCTGATTCCGCCAATCATGTCGTGGATTATTCCCGAACCGTGCAGAATATTCTCTTTTTTCCCAAAAGCGGTCATGCCTAAAGAATCGGTAATGTTGTTGACGATAGTTGTGATATTTGGAAAGTTTTTCAGAATCTCATTAACTACCGGGGATAAACGGTCAGGTGTTTCATCCCGGGTTACCAGATTGACCATGATTTCACCGGTGTAATGCCCTTTTCGAATTACGATATTTCGAAGATATCCTTCATGACTTTTTGAGTTATACAAAGGAAAATCAAGATCTTTCACTTTTGTACGGATCACCCGGAAAATCCGGTTTCTTTCATCATCCTGCAACAGGCATGCATCAATATCAAGGATTTTATCATAGCGCCGGGGAGCATGGAGTCCGATGGCAAAATCTGTGGGAGCTCCGCTGTCCTTATCCTTCATGATCCACCGGTTCGGACCGGTGGAGAATTCCATTTTATTCCGGTAGCTCCAAATTTCCGGGGCAGGTTTAACCGGGAGAATGGCAGGATTCAGTCTGCCCAGATGAGTAAAAACATCCCGAACCTGTTGTTCTTTAATGGATAGTTGTTTTGAATATTCCAGATTCTGTAATACACACCCTCCACAGTCACTGAAATAGGGGCAGGGTGGAGGAACATAATCCGGTGACTGGGCCAGAATTTCTTCAATAATTGCTTCGGCGTATTGCTTTTTCTTATGGATGATTTTAATACGAAGGTGCTGATCAGGTAATGCGTCACGGACAAATACGGCCAGATTAGCTATTCGTGTCATGCCTTTTCCACCAAAGGCAAGACTCTCAATCTTTACGTCATGAACTGAATTCTTTTTAACTGTATCAGATGATTCTGGCATTTGCTTATTACTGCCTAATTTATAATAATATATTAATAACAATATAAACTTGCATAATCTAATTTTCTGCTGTATCTTTCCCCCGGGGTGGGGGAGAAGGGCATACGGATTTTCATATATTGTATCTATGCAATAATTGACATTTTACTGAAGGATAACGATCATTTAATAAGAATTTATATCAGATTTCTCACCGGTAACGATCTTTACTCCGGAAGATGTCCCGATTCGGGTTGCACCTGCCTGGATCATTGCCAGGACTGTTTTCAGATCGCGGACTCCTCCGGATGCCTTCACTTCCAGACGGTTTCCTACGGTTCTTTTCATGAGTTTCACATCGTCAACCGTTGCTCCGCCGGTGGAAAATCCCGTGGATGTCTTTACAAAGTCCGCTCCGGCTTTTTCGCTGAGTTCACAGGCTAAAACTTTTTCTTCGTCTGTAAGAAGACAAGTTTCCAGAATGACTTTCACCAGTGTCTGGTTATTATTGGTTATTTTTTTTACAGCTTCAGTAACTGCCCGGATATCTGCGTCAACATCAAGTTTCTTTCCTGATTTTAAAGCACCGATATTGATTACCATATCCACTTCATCCGCACCTTCTTCCAGTGCCTGAAGGGTTTCGGCAACTTTCACAGCGGTATGGTTGGCTCCCAATGGAAAACCGATAACAGTACAAACCTTTACCGAACTCGCTTTTAATTGTTCATGGCACAAAGAAACCCAGTATGGATTAACGCAGACAGATGCAAATTCATACTCTTTCGCCTCATTGCAGAGTTTTATAATCTGTTCTTGTGTAGCATCCGGTTTTAACAGTGTATGATCAATATAGGATGCGAGGTTTTTTGCTTTATTCATGTTATACTCCAATTTTTAGTAGCCAGTAGCCAGTAGCCAGTAGCCAGTAGCGGGCTACGTGAAATATGCTCCGACATCACTCATCACTCATCACTCATCACTCTAATAGCAATCAATTATCAATTGTTTTATTTTTCCCAACATCGCATCACCCAGTGATTCCGCTTCTTCCAATATGGGCGCTTCCGAATAAATTCGAAGAATGGGTTCAGTGTTGGATTTCCGGATATGGACCCACCGGTCTTTATCCATGATTTTCAATCCGTCCACTGTATTGATTTCCTTATTGGAAAATTCCTTTTTAAGCTTATCAATCAATACGTCCGGATCGGCACCGGATATATCCACTTTCTTTTTACTCATCCGGTATTGAGGTAGGCTGACAAATATATCACTAAGGGCTTTATTCTCATCTGTCAGAAGCTGGAGAATCAATGCGGCTCCCACTAGGCTGTCCCTTCCCAGATGGGAATCGGGAAGGATCACTCCGCCGTTTCCTTCACCGCCTACGACAGCATTTTCTGCTTTCATGGCAGAAGATACATTTATTTCTCCGATGGCTGTTCTCAAAACCCTTCCTCCCAATTGACCGGTTATTTTATCTATGGCAAGAGTTGTGGAAAGGTTTGTCACAACCAATGGATTTTTTACGGTACTTTTGCTTAAAACGGTTTTTACGGCCATAACCAGAGTATATTCTTCGGATAAATAGCGTCCTCCTTCATCCACAATTGCCAGTCTGTCTCCGTCCGGATCCACAGCCATTCCGAGATCAGCCTTGTGTTTGATCACGGCATCCATCAGATCCGTTGGATTTTCCGGAAGCGGTTCAGGTGTATGAGGAAAATATCCGTCCGGAGTGCAATTCACTTCAATCACATCGCAACCCAGTTCGCGGAGAAGGGCAGGAACTGCCGTTGAAGCCCCGCCGTTTACTGCATCCAAAACGACTTTGAACTTTTTCTTTCGAATAGAAGGAGCATCCACATAGGGAATTTGGAGAATGTTTTGAATATGTTCATCAATGGCTGTGTCCCATTCACTGTATGAACCGAATTCCCCGCTGGGTTTAAATGTTTTTTTATGGTCTGCTTTACGATTCAATATATCGGTTACCTGCCTGCCGTTCATAAAAAGTCCGGTCCGGTCAATATATTTTATTCCGTTCCACGGAAAAGGATTATGGCTGGCCGTCACGGCTATGCCGGCATCGGCTCCATTTTTTTCCACTATAAGCTGAACAGTGGGTGTGGGGACAATCCCAATATTGATGACATCCATACCCATCCATTGAAGCGTTGAACTGAAAATCCGCACAATAGCTTCACCGGAGGGACGTGAATCCCGGCCGATTATAACAGTTCCTTTTGAACCCAGATAATCCCCCAAAGCTGCTGCATAGTTTACAATACTCTCCGGATCAAGCCCATTGCCGATAATACCTCTGACACCGGATATTGATTCTATGATCATGTAATAACCTCCAACAAATAGAAAAGTCCGGACAGGCCGGACTTCCCAGGCTTACCTGTTTACGCGAAGTCGTCTCAAGCGTCTCTCCGCCTTAGCCCGGCGGATCCGTTTGTCCTGACTCGGTTTCACGTAGTAGGATATCTTATTGATATCTCTCATGATTCCGGACTTTTCAAACTTCTTCTTGAAACGCTTCAGTGCTTTCTCCAGTGGTTCGTCCCGATGAACTGTAACTTGAACCATTGTGAAAAGTCACCACCTTTCTGTTTGTTTTACGTTAGCCCAAATATGATCTCAGTTTCCGACTCCGGGATTTATGCCGCAAGCGCCGGATGGCTTTTTCTTTAATCTGGCGGACTCTTTCCCGTGTCAGATTGAATTCTTCGCCGATCTCGTTCAGTGTCAAAGCATATTCACGGTCTATCCCGAAATACATTTTAATTACATCCCGTTCCCGGTCTTTCAATGTGTCAAGTGCTGAGCGGATTTCTGCTTCCAGACTTTCATCCATCAGAAGATGATCCGGTGTTAGTTGGCCGTTGTCTTCAATAATGTCGATGAGAGAATTTTTCTCTCCATCCCGGAAAGGCGCATCCAGAGAGTGATGACGTCTTGAAATACGGACGGCATCCGAGATTTCGTACGTTTTCAAACCCAGCTTATCTGCAATTTCATCCGGATTGGGGGTCCGTTCACCGGTACCTTCCAGCTCTTCGGCTGCCCGGGTGATTTTTGTAATTGTTCCAACCCGGTTTAACGGAAGACGAACAATCCGGCTGTGCTCAGCCAAAGCCTGTAAAATGCTCTGGCGGATCCACCATACAGCATAGGAAATAAACTTGAATCCACGGGTTTCATCAAAACGCTCAGCTGCCTTGATCAAACCCTAATTGCCTTCATTTATCAGGTCTGTCAACGGGAGTCCCTGACCCTGATAATCCTTGGCAACACTTACAACAAATCGCAGGTTAGCTTCGCATAATTGCTTTAATGCCCGCCTGTCACCCTGCTTAACTCTTTTTGCCAGCTCAATCTCTTCCGCCGGTTTTAACGGCTCAAAATGGCCGATTTCATCTAAATACCGGCTTAATGCCCTGTTGGCATCATTGGTCGAACGCTGTTTCTTGCGCCGTCTGGTACGTGGTTTTGTCTCGGTTGTTTGTTTTTCTTGCATAGTATCCCAATTTTTAACAAAGCAAAGAAATGTATTGTTTATACGCTATAAATTCAATGAATATTTACAGATTTCGTTACAATTTTTTTACGTTGAGACGTTGAAACGTTTAAAGGTTGAGAGGTTGAGAGGTTGAGAGGTTGAGAGGTTGAGCGTTGAAAGGCTTAGCTATTGATAGGTTTAAGAGTTTTTACATATTTTATATAATTGATTATTTTTGCTTTAATTTTATTAATATTGCCATTGAAATCATTGCCTTTTAAATAGCCTAATGCTTCAGCTATTATTAGCTGAGTTTCTAATTCTGTCAAAGAACCCAATGCAACATATAAAAAATAAATATTTTCCTTATTAGTCTGCCTTGCTGCCCCCTCTGCAATATTTGAAGGTACGGATACAGCAGCTCTTCTAATCTGATTTGTTAGTCCATACCGTTCATTCTCCGGAAAAGCTTGAGTATATTTATATATTTCAACAACCATTTTCATAGACTGTCTCCATATGTCTAAATCCTTATGTATAGCCATCTAAATATTCCCTGATTTTTTGAAATTTTAAAAAAGTAAAATTTGAAATCCAATAATATTCTAATAATAAAATATATAAAAATTAAACCTAACAATCAAAAATCCCAAAATCTTTAAGTATAGTCTTAACAAATGAAACCATAATTATTATACGTCTCAACCTCTC
>DKER01000110.1 GCA_002452555.1 Fidelibacterota bacterium UBA6817
CTCAACCTTTAAACGTTTAAACTTTTAAACGTCTCAACCTTTAAACCTCAATATTCCCTTGCCATTAAACCGTATATTTTCGAACTTTAACATAACTTATAAGGCAGGATAATAAATGGCCATCTCATATAAAACAATCATAGGGGCAGGACTGGGTTGGGTGCTTTTAGGTCCCATCGGAGCTATTCTCGGCGGAATTCTGGGGTCACGGATGGACGAAAAGGATTTGGCCGGTTCATATCACAGAATCAGCACCGGTCATCCATACAGTACACGTGAAACACAGATGGGTGATTTTTATGTGAGTTTGATTATCGTTTTCGCGTATATCGTAAAAGCTGACTCCCACATCCGAAAAGGTGAAGTGGAATATGTTAAACGCTATCTGATGCAGAATTTAACGGATAATAAGTTCGTTCAGGAACTGATGTACCTTTTTAAACAAACACTTGAACGGGATATAGACATCAGCAGTGTTGTCCGTCAGATCGCCATGTACCTGGATATGTCATCCAGAATTCAGTTCCTCCATCTGCTGTTTGGCCTGGCTATGGCTGATGGTGAGATTGACCGGTCAGAACAGGATGCCATTGAACGAATTGCCAAGAACCTAGGGTTTTCTGTTCAGGATTATGAATCGATTTTAACTATCTATCAGCCCAAAACAGACAATGCCCTGTATAAAATTCTCGAAGTGAGTCCGGATGCATCCGATGATGAAATCAAGTTTGCCTATAAACGGCTGGCACGGCTTTACCATCCCGATAAAGTTGCCCATCTGGGACCGGATCTGGTGAAATCTGCAGAGGATAAGTTTAAACAGATTAATGATGCGTATCAGCAAATCCGTGCTGTCAGACAATTTTAAACATGTCCCTCAAAGCCAATAAATTTCCCCGTGTCTTTGCAACAGGACTCCTGGTTTACGATCATGTCCTCTTTTTAGATAGTTATCCCGCTTTAAATGAGAAACGGACAACAAATAATTTTAAGAGGTTCTTTGGAGGACCGGCATCCAATGCTCTGGCTTTTCTTGCCCGATCAGGCGTTGAGACGTATTTGTCTGCTGCCGTGGGTGATGATGCAGCCGGAGAAATCCTGATCCGGGAAATTGAATCCCAGGGTGTTCATACCGACTATATCCGGATAAAACCCGCTGTTCAAAGCCCGGTTGCTTACATCCTTATAGAGAAATCCAATCACGGTAAAAGAACCGCCATTCTTGCCCAGGATAAGGCATGTTTCCCTGATTATCAGGAGGAATTTGTTGCGGTAATGAATCCCGGTGATATTCTGTTGACGGAAGGGCGGTATGAACCGGCAGAATTTCAGATTTGCACCGAAGCCCGTAAAAAAGGAGTCATTACTGTCATTGATCCTGGCACCCGCTCTCTTAACCTTGAAAAATGGTCCCCGGTTATTGATTACTGGCTTGCTCCCAAAGAAGGTGTGATACAAACCCTCGGGAAAATTGATCTCTTTTCTGCGTGTCAGTTCCTGTCCAAACCGCCTGTGAAAATGGCTGCTGTTACTATGGGAGCCGGAGGCGTTGTCTATGGCAACAGAGAGTCGACGGCTTTTCAGCCTGCATTTCCCGTGCAAGCCGTGGACAGTAATGGCAGCGGGGATATTTTTCATGCCGGATTTATATGGGGACTCCTGAACAACTGGTCAATTCCTGCCTGTGTGGAATTCGGAGCTGCTGCCGGGGCGTATGCAGCTTCGTTTGTCGGAACGCATTCACCGGATCTCAATGCTCAAACCGTTTCTGCAACGTTCTCTCTTCAATCGCAGTCATGATTATCAAATTCTTAAACACGTTACGTTTAATCCTCTTTTGGAGTATCTGTTCATCCCTGAATATTCGAAAGCAGGGTATAGATGAGTTTTTCATATCTTTATAAGGAATTATTGAGACGTTTTTTAAATAAAAGTATCAAAGAATAAAAGCCGCGAGGAATAAGCCATGTCTGTCCGTTATGATGACGATAAGTTGTGCCGCTCTTTTGAAGTGATCCATGTTGAAGATGTGGAGGACCGTACCCATGAATCTCTCCATATGCTCCTGGACAAAACCGGTCCCGGGAATGAATTTCTGGGCTGGATGGATCTGCCAAACCGGAATTTGGATGATTTAAAGGACTTGGCTGATACGGCAGAAGAAATAAAAAACAGCGGTGATTTTCTCGTCTGTGTTGGGATCGGAGGCTCCTATCTGGGGGCTAAAGCCGTTATATCCTCACTCTTTCCTCAGAATGACAAAATCCGGTATGCCGGCCATCATCTGAGTCCCCTGGAGCTTTCCGGACTGTTGGATGAACTCCGTGAAAAAGACTTTTACATTAATGTTATCTCCAAATCAGGCACGACGACTGAACCCGGAGTAGCTTTTCGATTCTTAAAACAGTTGGCAGAAGAGAAATACGGAAAGAATGCTTCCAAAAGAATTATTGCCACAACCGATGCTTCCAAAGGGGCTCTGAAAAAATTAAGCGATGAAGAAAAATATCGTTCCTTTGTGATACCCGATAATGTTGGCGGCCGTTTTTCTGTGCTTACACCGGTGGGACTCCTGCCAATTCTTGCTTCCGGCGGTGATTTACAGGCAATTTTCAAAGGTGCCCGGGCAGGGTATGAAAGTGCCATTCTTGATGATCGTAAAAACAGTGCTTTTCGCTACGCCCGGAACCGAAAACTACTCTGGAAAAACGGAAAAGCGATAGAAATTCTTGCGTCGTTTGAACCTCAAATCCATTTTGTTTCTGAATGGTGGAAACAACTTTTCGGAGAAAGTGAAGGAAAGGACGGAAAAGGGATATTTCCGGCATCAGCGGACTTTTCAACGGATCTGCACAGTCTAGGGCAATGGATCCAGGACGGGACCCGGAATATATTTGAAACATTTTTAATTATTGACCGCTATTCCAAAGATCTGACAGTCATGAATGACCCCCGCAATGCGGACGGACTTAATTTTCTTGCAGGTCAAAACCTCAGTGATATAAACCGAAAAGCGTTTGAAGGGACCCGGAAGGCTCACGAAGACGGGGGTGTTCCCGTTTCAACCTTTTATCTTGATAAACTGGATGAAGAAAACCTCTTTGAACTCCTTGTTATCTTTGAATTTGCAATTGCAATTTACGGGTATACGCTTGGCGTTAATCCCTTTGACCAGCCCGGGGTGGAAGCATATAAGAAGAATATGCTTGAATTACTGGTAGCCAAATCCGGTAGCCGGTAGCCGGTAGATTGGTATGAGAGTTCGCGAGTTTATGGGTTGAAGCTCTTTCTATTCAATCAATCCCCTTCCAGCTGACACCTGAAGCCTGCCCTGATAAGTCGGAACGACGTTCAGGGACTGATTTCTGTCGACTGTTGACTGTTGACTGATCCGGCAGCCGGTAGGAAATTCGGAATTCAATAATTTTATGAAAACCAAGCTATACATAAAAAACATGGTTTGTCCACGCTGTGTGAAAGTCGTTCGGGAAGAACTGAACCGCTTTGGTTTTAAACCTGTTTCAGTTGAATTGGGCGAAGCGGTTCTGGATGGACTTTTAACTGACAGTGATCTTGACTCAATCCGCAAAATCCTTGAAGAAAACGGCTTTGAATTGATCGATGATAAAAAGAAACAGATAATCGATAAAATTAAAACCGTTATTATCGAACTGGTCCATTTCCAAAGCGAGAGTGATAAACGCGTTAATTTATCCGAATATCTCCCCGGGAAACTGGGGTATGATTATTCATGGCTGAGTCACCTTTTTTCATCCATGGAAGGAATTACCATTGAAAAATTTCTGATTCATCATAAAGTTGAAAAAGTTAAAGAACTGCTGATTTATGATGAACTCTCTCTTGACGAAATTGCATGGCGGCTTGGATACAGCAGTGTTCAGCACCTGTCGGGACAATTTAAAAAAATAACCGGTTTGTCTCCGTCGTATTATAAAAAATATCGCTCTGAAAAACGGAAATCTCTGGATGAAATCTGACAGACTTAAAAATTTTATAAATCTTTTCAATAATTATATGAGAAAATGCCCTTTCATTTCGTTTAACTTACAATCATGAAAAAACCGGTACACAACATATTTCGGATAACGGTAACTCTCATTATGCTGGCAGTGACAACCGGATTTACTGTTTCAACCCATTATTGCGGTGATACGGTTATCTCCAAATCCGTGAACGATACGCCAGAATCATGCTGCGGAGCTATGGGAACTTCGGAATGCTGTCAGGTTGAATCGGAATTTGTCAAACTTGATGTATCATTTCTTGCATCAATGTCAGACGTTCCCGTACCTGCCGTGCGGTACGAAATCTTTCCGGTTTTCATGTCAGATGAATTTTTAACGGATATCTACAATAACTTTCATTTTTCATGTATTGAAACCGGTGCTCCACCGGGAAGTCATTCCCAAACACTTTCCTTATTCCAGGTTTTCCTCTGTTAAATTGATGGTCTGTTAATGATTATTTCGAGTGAACGGACATGATATGTCTGTCTCAATCGAAATAGATTGTTAAATGTTTAAAACAAAGTGAGATAAAGAACAATGATAAATACATTCATAAAATTTTTTCTTGAGAACAGGCTCGTAACGGTCTTGCTGCTGCTTCTGTTGATCGTCTGGGGAATTATAACTTCTCCTTTTCAGTGGGATACGGGATTTTTACCCAGAAATCCAGTTGCAGTTGATGCTATTCCGAATATTGGAGAAAACCAGCAGATCGTTTTTACGGAATGGCCGGGTAATTCTCCGAGAGACGTAGAGGATCAGATCACATATCCCTTGACGACTGCCCTGTTGGGAATTCCCGGAATTCAGACTATCCGTGGAAGTTCTATGTTTGGTCTTTCTACCGTATATTTAATCTTTGAAGAAAGCATAGATTTTTATGAAAGCCGTACCAGGATTCTTGAAAAGCTCAATTCCCTTCCTGCCGGTCTCCTTCCTGAACGTGTTTCCCCGGCCCTTGGTCCGGATGCCACAGCACTGGGACAAATTTACTGGTATACACTTGAGGGAAGGGATGAATACGGAAATCCTGCCGGAGGCTGGGATCCTCAGGAACTCAGAACGATCCAGGATTACTACGTAAAATATGCCCTTTCTTCTGTCAAAGGCGTGTCAGAAGTTGCATCGATCGGCGGTTTCATTAAAGAATATCAGGTGGAAATTGATCCCCATGCCATGAAGGCCTTTGGAGTTAATCCTGCACAAATCATCCGGGCAGTAAAAAACAGCAACCTGGATGTGGGAGCAGGAACTCTTGAGTACAATAAAGCCGAGTATATCATCCGTTCCCTGGGATATATCAAAAATTTAAATGATCTGGAAAACAGTGTGATATCTGTTCGCAATCATGTTCCTGTTTTGCTGAAGGATGTCGCACAGGTTCAGTTTGGACCTGCTTCGCGCCGCGGCGGACTGGACAAGGGAGGTGTTGAGGCCGTTGGAGGCGTTGTTGTGGCGGGGTATGAATCCAATCCACTTGAAACAATCAACCTGGTGAAAGAAAAAATAGCAGAAATATCTGCAGGCCTTCCTTCAAAAACGCTGGAGGATGGAACACATTCATCGGTGACTGTTGTGCCATTCTATGACCGGACCGGATTAATCAAAGAAACGCTGGGAACGCTTGAAGAAGCCCTGAGTCTGGAAATTATAATCAGTATTATTGTCGTTCTGATTCTTGTTATGAATCTTCGGGCTTCCATTCTGATTTCGGGACTTCTGCCTGCCGGTGTTCTTGCCACGTTCATTCTCATGCGTATGTTCAATATAGACGCAAATGTGGTTGCATTATCAGGTATTGCTATTGCTATCGGTGTTATGGTGGATGTCGGGATCGTCTTTACCGAGAATATTATCCGGCATCTGGAGGAAAAAACCGGCAGTGATCCTTTGACAGGGAAAAACCTGCAAACGGTCATATTTAAAGCAGCCGGTGAAGTTGCACCGGCGGTTATGACGGCTCTTACAACGACTGTGATCAGTTTTCTGCCTGTCTTTACCATGGAGGCTGCTGAAGGGAAGCTTTTTAAACCGCTGGCTTTTACCAAGACATTTGCCATGTTATCAGCGTTGTTTCTGGGACTCACAGTCCTGCCGTCATTGGCTTATTTCCTGTTTTCCCTGAGAATTCGAAAAAATATTTATCGTACAATTCTTAATGTAATTCTTGGTATATCCGGGATGGTATTTCTGATTTTGGGTCATTATGTAACCGGAACAGGCGTGATTCTTATCAGTATCAATCGCATAGTAAAGCATCGGCTGGATGCAAAACAGAAAAATATATCCGGTTATATCGAAGCCGGTCTTATTCTTTTATTGATCATTCCATTTCTCAGCCAATTATGGATGCCCCTTGGAGCCCGGAATTCTGATTTTGTCAATTTTTTATTTGTTGCCTCTCTGATTTTGATTGTTATCGGGATTCTGTCTTCGGTTGTCTATTTCTACCCCAAAATTCTGTCCCTGGCTCTCCGGCATAAGGCATTATTTCTGAGTCTGCCGCTTATTCTCATATTCTGGGCTTTACTGATCTGGTTCGGTGCGGGAAAAATTCTTCCTGTACTGCCCGAATCGGGTGCCGGCCGAATAATCCGTGAACACTTTCCCGGTTTGGGTCGAGAATTTATGCCGGCTCTGGATGAAGGCGCATTTCTTCTGATGCCTACAACCATGCCCCATTCCGGAGTGGAAGAAAATGTAGAAATAATCCGTGAACTGGATAAACGGGTGAATGCGATTCCTGAAGTTGAATTGGTCGTCGGTAAATGGGGACGGGTCAATTCTGCCCTGGATCCGGCACCGGTTTCCATGTTCGAAAACGTGATCAATTATAAGTCCGAATATATTCTCGATGAAAAAGGACACCGCCGTCGTTTTAAAATAAATTCTGACGGGGCATTTGTCCTGAAAGACGGCACAAGCTATGATCCAAACCGGGATGGTTTTAAGATAATCGCAGATGAAGAACTGATACCTGACCCGAAGGGTGCATATTTCCGTCAGTGGCGTGAACATATTAAATCTCCGGATGATATATGGGATGAAATTATCAAAGTATCGTCATTTCCGGGTTTAACTTCTGCTCCGAAGCTTCAACCGATTCAGACTCGCCTTGTTATGCTTCAGACCGGAATGCGAGCCGCAATGGGTGTCAAAGTATACGGTCCGGATCTGGAAAGCATTGAAGAAGCAGGCCGCCAGCTGGAAATGCATTTACAACATGTGAAGGGTGTGAAGGCATCATCTGTCTTTGCTGACCGCGTTGTGGGAAAACCCTATATTGAAATTCATCCGGACCGGATTGCCTTGTCACGCTATGGCATCAGTATAACGGACTTTCAAACGGCTGTTTCTGCTTTGATCGGCGGAATGCCGCTCACATACACTGTTGAAGGCCGGGAACGTTATCCGGTGCGGGTTCGTTATGCACGGGAATTCCGGGATGATCCCGCCATACTCAAT
This sequence comes from Fidelibacterota bacterium UBA6817, assembly GCA_002452555.1. Lineage (GTDB taxonomy): Bacteria > Fidelibacterota > Fidelibacteria > Fidelibacterales > Fidelibacteraceae > Fidelibacter. The sequence goes on from DKER01000110.1 coordinate 7,494, forward strand.
GATATCCTGTTTCCCGTTTCCGGACAAGGTGTTCTGCCTCTGGGTGAACTGGCTGAGATTCAATATGTCCGCGGTCCACAAATGATTAAAAGTGAGGATACATTTCCGGTCAGCTATGTAATATTCGATAAAGAAACGGGCTTTGCTGAGGTAAATGTTGTTGAAAATGCCCGGACATATTTGGCAGATATGAAAGCACGCGGATTGTTAACGCTCCCGGACGGGGTGAGCTATACATTTACCGGAAATTATGAAAACCAGGTGCGTTCTGCCAAAAGACTGATGATGATTATTCCTTTTGCGTTGATAGTCATATTTTTGATTCTGTATTTCCAGTTTCGTTCAGTAATCGGAGCAAGTCTAATTTTTTCCGGCATCTTTGTGGCTTTTTCCGGCGGATTTATTCTGCTCTGGTTCTATAATCAGCCCTGGTTTCTCAATTTTTCCGTTGCAGGATTATCCTTACGGGAAATTTTTCAAATTGGTCCTGTGAATCTGAGTGTTGCGGTTTGGGTTGGGTTTTTAGCACTCTTCGGTATTGCCACAGATGACGGTGTATTAATCAGCACGTATCTGAAACAACGGTTTCATCGGGCCAATCCCCGAAATGTGGAGGATATTCGGAAACAGGTGATAATTGCCGGTTCCAAACGGATCAGGCCGGCCATGATGACAACGGCAACATCCCTGATTGCGCTTCTGCCTGTCCTTACATCCACCGGGAAAGGATCGGATATCATGGGTCCCATGGCTATTCCGATCTTTGGAGGAATGGCTATTGCAGTTCTGACTGTATTTATAGTTCCCATCCTCTTTTCAATGTGGCAGGAATTAAAACTCAATCAGACAAACCGCTTGAAAAAAGGAGGTCTGAAATGATTAAGCGTTTACTCATATTATTCGTGTTGTTTCTGACCGGCGGACTCCTGTCAGCGCAGGATTTTCTGAATCATTATCTTGAAACGGCTGCTGCCAATAATGCCGGTTTAAAAGCAGCATTTTATAAATATTCAGCTGCATTGGAAAAAATTCCGCAGGCAAACGCTCTGCCGGATCCGGCAGTTGCTTTTGGATATTTTATTCAACCTGTGGAAACACGAAACGGTCCGCAGGAAGCACGAATATCCGTCAATCAGATGTTTCCCTGGTTTGGGACACTGAAGGCCCGGGGAAATGCGGCTGATTATATGGCAAAAAGCGATTATGAAAAATTTGAAGAATTAAAATCAGAACTCTTTTATTCAGTCCGGTCCGAGTATTATGAAATCTACTTTATCAGGAAAAAAACAACCATCATCTCGGAGCGGATCCGAAATCTTGAAATTCTTGAAAACCTTGTTCAATCCCGGAGAGAAACAGGAAAAGTTTCAGCTGTTGATGAACTGAGGATTTCAATGCTGCTGGATGAACTCAGAAATGACGTAAAAATTCTGAAAGAACTGGAAAAATCACATGTTTTACAATTCACAACGCTTTTGAATGTTGAGGATACACTTCAGATCCGATTTCCCCAAGCATTGGGCAATCCTGTTCTGAAAGAAACCCGCGAGGAATTATGGGATCACATCAGTAAAAACAACCATCAGATTCAGGCATTGACTTATCTCCGGGAAGCGGCCGGTTACGGAGAAATTGCCGCACAGAAACAGGGATTGCCGCAGTTTTCAGTAGGATTGGATTACGGAATTATCGGCACAACTTCCAATATGGCTGATAATCCGGGGAAAGATGTTATCACCTTTCCCACGCTTGGTTTGACCCTTCCACTTAACCGGAAAAAATACAGGGCAATCCGGCAGGAAGCAGAATTTACGCGATTGTCTGCGGAAGAAAATCTTACTGAACAGCTCAATCGGACCCTAAACCGGTTTGACGAGACATACTGGCAATTCACAGATGCGGACCGGCGATCAGAGTTATATCAATCGCTGGTTCAAAAATCCGGTTCGGCTCTGGAAATGCTGAAAACCGCTTATATGTCTCAAGGATCCGATTTTGAAGAAATCCTGCGTATGGAACGACAGCAATTGGATTATGCCGTTTCTCTGGAAAAAGCATTACGTGATTTGAGAAAATCATATGCACGACTTAATTAGGGCTTCCTTAAAAACTCATTT